>VISH01000002.1:4044017-4388526 GCA_007827375.1 Alteromonadaceae bacterium 2753L.S.0a.02 | reverse complement strand
ATGGTCAAGCCCTGGCCAATTAAGCTTGTGGATCGGCGGGTTCACGGCGGCTTCGGTATCATGCTAGACGATCTGTTAGCCGGGCTCGCGGCGCTGGCGTGCGTGCAAACGCTGATATACTTCGCGCTTATTTGAGGAGGAGAGAATCATGCCAAGGAATCTCTATTTACTGCTGGTGTTGTGTTTCTGCAGTGTGGCAATGGCTGCGCCCACGGTTGAGGTTAAAGGCCTCTTTAAAGGCAGTGCCGTGTTGATCATCAATGGCAAGCAACAGTTGATCAAAGTGGGTAAAAGTTCTCCCGAAGGGGTAAAACTCATTGAAGCGACCAGTAAACACGCTCTGATAGAGGTTGAGGGTAAAACGCAAAAGCTAAGCCTGTCCCGCAAAATCGGTGGTACCTACACGCCACCCGAAAAAGCCGAAGTTCCGCCTCGCGAGCGCAGAAAATGGTCACTACTGGGGCAACCGGTAGTATTAACGGGTCGGTCGGCTTATTTTATGGTCGACACAGGCGCATCGGCGATTGCCATGAGTTCCCGCGAAGCAAAGCGTTTGGGTATTGATTACGAGGCGGGGCGACGCGCGTTCGTGCAAACCGCCAATGGCAATGCGGCAGCGTATGGCGTAATGCTCAGTAAAGTAAGTGTTGGGCTGATTACCTTGAATAATGTTGAGGCCATGGTTGTTGGAGGGCAATTCCCCGGCACAAATTCTACTGGGCAACAGTTTTCTGCGTCGCGTGGATTATTGAAAGTTGATGAAGGTGTACTGGTGTTAACCGCCAGGTACTAAAAGAGGTTTTTGAGTGACAATTGAATATGTTGAATCTTCGAAATTACCCACAGCGTGGGGTATGTTCGAAATGCATGGTTTTTCCGACAGCGACAGCGACAAAGAACATGTGGTACTCACCATGGGCGATCTCAGTGGAGACGAACCGGTATTAATTCGTGTTCACTCCGAGTGCCTCACCGGCGACGCACTTTTTTCGCTGCGCTGCGATTGCGGTGCGCAACTTCAGGCGGCGATGCACCGTATCGCGGTTGAAGGGCGCGGTGCGATTTTTTACCTGCGCCAGGAAGGCCGTGGCATTGGTCTGGTCAATAAAATTCGCGCCTACCACTTGCAAGATAAGGGCGCAGACACCGTTGAGGCCAACGAGCGCCTGGGTTTTCGGCGCCGATATGCGCGACTACTCACTGTTGAAACCCATGTTCGAGAAAATGGGAATTCAACCGCGTAAAAATGATGACGAACAACCCCGTAAAATTACCGCACTGCAAAGAGCTCGGTATCGAAGTCGCAGAGCGCCTGCCCCACGAAACCGGTCGCAACCCCCACAATAGCCATTATCTCGAAACCAAGCGTGCAAGCTGGGGGCATTTGTTGGATGGTGAATCAGACACTTAACGGTTTCCCGCCCCGGTCTCTGTAACAGGCCAAATTCTTTTGTGCACTGAAAAGGTTTTGCTGGCTTAACGAACGGCTAGCCTAAAGACCGTTTTTCTCATGGGCTATGCTAAGGGGATAGCAAAACAGGAGTCTTCTGTGAGCGAGCCCAACAGCGTGCAAAAATCCCGGCTAAAATCCGGCTATAAAAAAGTCGTCGGCGTAAACCGCCGTCGTCTTCTGTTGCGCACTGCTTTTGTGTGGTTGGTGTTTCAGGTTGTGTTTTATCTGGTGCATATTGGCATTACAAGCGATGTGAGTATCTCGTGGATAGCGTCATGCTCACTCATTCTCACGGCGCTCATTGTTATTGCAGCACAGCGAAATTTTGCGACGCGCTGGTTGGGTATTACCCTGATGTTGGTGGTTTTTATATCGCTGGGTAATTTTAGTTTTGAATACGGGGGTTTAGACAGCCCATTTATCATTTTTCAATTATTCGTACCGGTTGCGACTTTCATGTTGGTTAGCCGACCTGCAGGTTGGGTGGCTACAGCTATTATCTGCAGTTATTTTGCCGTTTTAGGTCTTCTGGATGTATTTAACGTGCGATGGAGCCACCACGCACTTGCAGCGCCCTACAGCCAGTTTTTGCAAACGCTGGCGCTCATTCTTGTTATGGTCTGTATCAGCGGTATTGGTTGGTATTACTCCCGCCTTTATGATCGATTTTACTTCTCTCTAAAAAAAACCAATGAGGATTTGCAGCGTACGGCTGATTACAAATCGGAATTCCTTTCGAGTATGTCCCATGAATTTCGCACACCGCTTAACGCCATCATTGGTTTTTTCGCGACGGCTTAGCAGGAAGGGTAACGAGGTACTGAGCGAGCGCGATATTCGTAGCTTAGAGGCGATTTTACGCAATGGCGAACTCATGGAATCTCTGGTGAGTAACGTCCTTCATATGGCCTCCATTGATTCGGGCGATATAACATTAACCTGAAAAAACCGATATTTTCAGATTAATTAAACAGAGTATTAATGATTACCAACCCCAGGCCGACGCTAAAAATATCGAGCTACGCTTTATAACATGTGACAAGCTGGATGCCGAGGGCCGTGTTTTAGAAGCGAATATAGACAGTGAAAAGCTGCGTCGGGTGATTGGTGCATTATTGTCGAATGCGGTGAAATATACGGAACAGGGCTATGTACAAGTGAGTTTGGATTACGGGGAGGATTGGTTTGAAATTCAGGTGAGAGATACCGGTAAGGGAGTTACGAAAGAAGATATTCCTCTGATGTTCGACCGCTTTAAACGACTCGCTGAGCAAGATCGTTCGGCAAATATTGGTACAGGTTTGGGCTTGGCGATATCCCTCGAACTGGTCAAGCTTGCGGGTGGCGAGTTAAGCGCCTCAAGTCAGCTGGGCGAAGGCAGTGTGTTTATTTTACGCCAGCCGCGCTTTTACCAATAAAAGAATAAGGATAAGACCTTAACCGGTAAAGCCTTCCGGCAATTTGTGGGCAATTCCTTTGTGGCAATCAATACAGGTTTCGCCTTTTTCGGCATGGCGTTCCATGCTGTGTTTTTTCGCTGTGCGTCTACCCTGGGCTTCCGGGTCCATTGATTCCAAGCTATGACAATTGCGACATTCCCGAGAATCGCTGGCTTTCATCTCCGCCCAAACATTTTCTGCCATTTCAAGACGTCTGGCTTCGTATTTTTCCGGGGTGGAAATGGTGCCGAGCAGTTTTGCGGGTATTTCTTTAAAACCCTTCTCCATTTTCTTTAGAACTTTAGGGCCCCAACTGTTAGGGAGGTGGCAGTCTGCGCACACGGCCCTCACGCCACTGGCATTTTGATAATGCACCGACTGCTGATATTCGGCGAAGGCGTTGGCTTCCATTTCGTGGCAGGATATACAAAATTCCAGGCTGCTGGTTTCGTGTACTGCAAAGTTGAAGGTACCCAGGCCTATTGCGCCAATCGCCAGCATCGCGAAGCCGCCGAGGGGAATGCCGAACAAAAACCACTTGCTTGGGCGACGCCATAAACGTTCTTTGAGTGGTGTTTTTTGTTCGTCTGTCATGATCGGCTCGCTTTAATGAGGTTTTATTAGCGAAGTTAACTTGCCCTGGGTTTAACTCCAGGGCTTGGACACCTGGGGATTAATTACTGCATGCTGCCGTAATAGTTAACGAGTGCTTTAATTTCCTCGTCGCTTAGCGCATCAATTTTTGGCTTCATTTTTTCATCCATGGGGCGTTTGCCGGCTTTATATTCTGCCATTTGATGCATAAGGAAAGGCATCCATTGCCCGGCGAGAATACCGGCGTCGTCGTCGGGTGAACTGCCACCGTCTTCATGGCACTTCACGCAATGCAATTCGTGCAAGGCTTCACCCTTCTTGGCGAGTGCAGCATCAAACTCCTGCTTGGCGGCGACAAAGGGCAGGTCGGCGTAATGTTCGGAGATTTCGGTGATTTGTGCGCCAGTGAGTGCTTTCACAGCGTCACACATGGTGGTTTTCTTATCTTTGTTGGCTCCGGCGGGGTAAGCGACTTCCGGGCAGGGCCGACCTTTTTCTTTGTATATGTTGAGTGATTCTTCCATGTAGTAGGCGGAATAGCCTGCTACAGTGGGTATATCGGAATGTGTGCTAACGCCATTCTTGCCGTGGCAGGAATCGCAATCGGTAACAAGTGCGGAAATATCAGCGAAAACGGGAACAGCTACAAGACAGAGAGCTGCAATACAACACCGTTGGATGGTTTTCATGTAACCCCCGGTTAGTGACAAAAAACAAGTTTTGATGAATAATTATCGGCCAGTATGAAAGCAAAGCAAGTCATAACTCTGAGTTATTTTGCTTTACATCAATTTGGCAACAAACATGTCTATTACGATAAAAATCATACTTTACAGTGATTAAATCGTAACCTAAAAATAACATAATAGTTTGCAGTTGTAATTCGCGCTTAAGTCGCGGGTACATGTTGACGCGTTATTCCTGTTCCCTCTGCTGCGCGTTTTATCTGTTTTAGCCGTGCGCCTATTCTAATAGTGCGCGATCCATCGTCTGTGTAATTTCAATTCGTTATAGTCCGGTCAGCTGCGGGGGACATATGAAAAAAATACCAATATCCAAAGCCACGGGATGGCGTCAATTCGTCATCGTCATCATGATCGGTCTGCTCGCTGCCTGTAGCGGCGACGACGGTAAACAAGGCCCGGCAGGGCCGCAGGGGCCCGAAGGGCCAGAGGGCCCGCAAGGGCCTGCAGGCGAAAACATCGGCACGATTGAAGCTTCTGCGTTGAATTTTGAGGTCACCGGTGTCACGGGCGGTTCATCGCCCGTGATTAATTTTATGGTCACCAATGAAAAGGGCGAAGCCTTTTCGGGCATTGGTGATAGTGACTTGCGGTTTAATATTTCCAAACTCATACCCGTGATCAACGGCGAGCCGGCACGCTGGCAGAACTATATCGTGGGTGCCCGTTCCGGCGGAATGGCAGCATCGCAGGAGCGCAATCGCAGCGGTTCGCTTTGGGGAACCTTTACTAACAATGAAAACGGTACCTACAGTTACGCCTTTGCGACAGATTTAGCGGCGGCCGATTGCCCCGACCCCTGTACGGATCACGAAGGCAAGCCGATGGACCTGAGCTACCAAGCGACCTATACCCATCGAATCTCCATTCAACAGGGAAATAGCGATTTGCCGCTTGTTAACTTTGTTTACGACTATGTTCCCGATGGCAGTGATGTTTCCATGATGCGGGAAATCACCAAAACCGAGAACTGTAACGCCTGTCACGACCGCATTGCAGTGCACGGTACCCGCTTCGAAACCAAATTGTGTGTGACTTGCCATAACCCCGGTACCTGGAACGGTGACGATGAATACACCGCAGACCTCGGCCCGATGGTGCACGCCATTCACAGCGGCGCGAATCTTCCCAGCGTTAAAGCCGGTGGCAGCATCGTGATACGCGGTCACGATTTTTCAGATGTGGTGTACCCTCAAGATATTCGCAACTGTACCAAGTGCCATGATGGCGATGACGCGGATACCCCACAGGGGCACGCCTGGCAGACACCGAGCATGATGGCCTGTGGTTCCTGTCATGATGATATCGATTTCAGCAAAGACGGTGCTGTGGAGACCGGAGGCCATTCCGGCGGCGTGGTTACAGACAACAGCGAATGTACGACCTGTCACGCACCCGACCGAATTGCTGGCAGCGTGCCAAATTCGCACCTCATTCCCGACAAAGTTGCCCGAGCCTATTTCCAATACAATATTTTGGAAATATGCGGTACGCCAGCGGATCAAGACCCTGTTTGCGCACCTGGCAGCAGCCCGACGATGAAATTTTCGGTAACCGACCCCAGTGGTGCTGAAACCCATGCGTATGGCAATGCCTACAACATTCGCTCTGACAGCCCCGACCCGGAATTCTCTACCGGTGCGGCATCATTTAACGTGTTAATTGCCTGGACGACCAAAGATTACACCAACGAGGGTGGCAGTGGCTCACGTCCATCCCGCGCCGATTCCATTAATTTACGAACAGCTGCGGGAGTGACTGACAATACTGATGGTACTTTCACTGTTGATGGCGCGGCTTCAGGCGTTGTTGTGCCTGCGGCAGCAACGGGCTCAGGTGCGATTGCATTGGAAGGTCACCCGATCCATCTAGACAAAGACGGTGCCTATACGGTTCGCGTACCGGTGAACAGCGAGGTGGATTATTTCGCGATAACAGATACCGAGCCCATGCCGCGCCGCCAGGTGGTGGATGTCCCAACCAAGTGTGACCGTTGCCACGATGTGCTGAACCTGCACGGCAGCAATCGCAATAACAACGGTCAGCTGTGTGTGATGTGTCATAACCCCACCGGTACCGATATTTCCCGCCGACCGAAAGACGGTGTGACTGGGTTGCCCGATATCATGGCCACGGTGGATGGTAAGCAAGAAAGTACCATCGACTTCAAATACATCATCCACGCCATACACGCAGGTGCTCAAACCACGTACGATGGCGACGAAGCCCATGGTTTCCGCGAGAAAGGCTTGGTGGTGTACGGCTATGGTGGCGGTGAACATGACTACAGCCATGTGCGTTTCCCGGGTGTGTTGAGTAAGTGTGAGACCTGCCACCTGGAAGACACCTACACCCTGGCAGACCGTTCTGACGACGGCGGTGCGAATTGGATGATGCCATCCTTCAACGGCATCGTTGGCACAGTGGTGCATTCCCATCCCAATGCTGCCAGCGACGGTTCCGATTTGGCTGCGATGCTCGCCGATCAAACTGACGACTATCATCTGTCACCCACGGTTTCAGTGTGCTCGGCATGTCACGATGGCGCTCTCGCGCAACAACACATGACCGACAACAATGGCATCTTCGGTGGCCCTGGCTCTGAACAGACGGTTCAGGTAGCGAATTTGGAATCCTGTGCGGTTTGCCACGGTCCTGGAAAGGTGGCTGATGTCAAACTGGTTCACGACGAGGCGTTTGAAGGTTTCTGGAACACTGTGATCCCTGAATAATTCGTCACGGTAGACCTGATCTTCAAGCTACGATACTCGGAATAACACTGCGTAACGCCCCCTGCGCTCGCCGGGGGCAAACAAACGCAGGTAAAAAAACAATCACTAACAAAAAGGATGACCGCCTTGCGTCTGTGTTTCCCGTTTCTAGCTCTTGTGGCTCTTTGCTGGTGTTGTTCGGCCTTTGCCGAAGACAGCGACGAAGAGAAACGCGCAGAGCTGCCCGCTGCGGTGCTGAATTCCATTGGTGGCGTGGAATACACTCGTAAAGGTGCCGACACTTGTATCAAATGCCATGATGAAAGCGCCGAATATCCGGTGTTCGATATTTTCAAAACCAAGCATGCGGTTATCGCCGACTCTCGCACGCCGTTCAGCGGCTTGCAGTGTGAAGCCTGCCATGGCCCCGGTGTAAAAGCGATTCAGTTCATGGAGCAGGCCCTGGAAACAGGCAGCCATGTCGGCCGGGTTCGTCCTGGCGAAAAACGCCCGCCGATTTTCAACTTCGGCCCCAAATCCAATGAATCTGTGCAAGCCCAAAATGGCATGTGTTTGGAGTGCCATGAAGACGACGCCCATATCGCCTGGCAGGGCAGCGCCCACCAAATGGCGGAGATTGCCTGCGCCGATTGCCACACGGTACACACTGCGCATGACCCAAGTCTGGATAAACACACTCAATCGGATGTGTGTTACAACTGTCACCAGCAGCAGCGCGCTGATTTTCTGAAGCCTTCGCATCACCCGGTTCGCTTTGGTGAACTGGGGTGCAGTGATTGCCACGCTGCGCACGGCTCAACGTCGGATTCCATGCTTGCCAAGAACACTCTGAATGAAACCTGCTTTGGTTGCCATGCCGAAAAACGCGGCCCGTTTTTATGGGAACACGCCCCAGTGGCGGAAGATTGTTCGCTGTGCCATGAGCCCCACGGTTCTGTGCATCAGGCGCTGTTATCGAAGCGGGCGCCACTGTTGTGCCGCGACTGCCACTCGCAGGAGGGGCACCCCAGCTTGGCGAACAGCCCCGGCGGACAACCTACAGCGATGTTGCTTGGAAACAGTTGCACCAACTGCCACTCGCAAGTACATGGCAGTAATCATCCATCCGGCTTGAAAATGATGCGGTGATCCTATGACTAAATCCCTGTTTCTTTCGCTTTCATCATCGCTGGTATTGTTGCCGTTGTTGAGTGTGCCCGCGCTGGCCGATACCAGCGAACCGCATATTCCCACCGATCTGGATATCAGTAAATGGCAGTGCAAATACTGTGAGTTCGAAGAGGGCTTTTCTGCCTGGGTCGAGCTGGGCGCAACCGGTGTTTCCGATACCTCGGCAAAGTTTGGTGAGTACAACGGTCTCTACGAAGATGGTGCATACGCGCGTATTAACGCCAATGCCAGTTCGCGCTCCAAAGACGGCCATTTTTTCGATATGCATTTACGTGATCTTGGCCTGGATACCCGGCAGGCAACCTTCAGCGGAGGTCGCCAGGGCAAGTACGAGTTTTATCTAGACTACGACGAACTCACCCAATTTAAAGCTCACGATTTACTCACGCCTTACTCAGGGTCTGGCAGTGACTACCTGACATTGCCCGCCGATTGGGTACCTGTGTCAACCAGCAGTGAGGTGGGCGAAAACCTTAACGCGATCAACCTAAAAACAAAGCGGCAGCGCTTGGATTTAGGCGCCTTGTTTATTCCAGCCAAGCATTGGGAAACCTCACTGGATGTTCGCCATGAAGTGCGCGATGGCGAGTTACGCACTGCTGCGCCTTTTTATTTTAAGAGTGTGGAAGTGGCTAACCCGGTGGATTATGTGACCGACGAGCTGGAAGCTGCGGCAACCTACACAGTGCGTAACTGGCAATCGCGCATCAGCTATTTCGCATCACAATTTAGCAATAATTACAGCTCGCTGCGTTGGCAAAACGCCTATGGGCCAATTGTGCCGGGTGCCGATCAAGGCGAGTTGGCACTGGCACCCGATAACCAGTTCCAACAGTTGCGTTTAACCTCGGGCTATACCTGGGGCCGAACCCGAATTTATGGCGATGTCGCCAGTGGACAAATGCAGCAGAATGTCGATTTGCTGGCCCCAACGCTGAATGACAACCTGATGGTTGATTCTCCAAGCCAGGATTCGATTGATGCCCGGGTAGATACTCTGAACGCCAACTTGCGTATAAGCTCGGCTGTCACCCGTAAATTACAGCTTAAAGCCAGCTATCGCCTGGACGATCGAGATAATAAAACCGATAGTCTGTTGTACACCTGGGTATCCAGCGACGCCTACGTCAACCCGGTTGAGCGCCGCAATCTGCCTTACAGTTTTCGTACCGAGCGCCTCGATGTGGAAGCGAATTACCGCGTACAACGCGCTGCAAGGTTGAGCGCCGGCTTCGAGCAGGAAGACCGCGATCGCACTCACCAGGAAGTGGACAGCACCCGGGAAGAAACCCTGTGGGGTAAGCTGCGACTCGACTTTGGCAATGCGATTAATTTGGATTTTCGAATTGCCGAAAGTGATAGAGACGCCTCAGGTTACAACACGGTTAGCGACATAACGCCGGGCCAAAACCCGTTGATGCGCAAATACTATATGGCAGACCGTAAACGTCTTGCGGTGCACGGTGGTGCTAACTTTTTTATACATGAGCAAGTCAGTTTGGATGTATCAATTGATACAAATCGCGATACATACACCGACTCGCCAATCGGATTGAGCGAAGCCGAGGATCTCAGCGAAAATGTGGACCTCAACGTGGCATTTACCAGCAATCTCAGCGGTCATGTGTTTGGCAGCTGGCAGAAGATCCGATCACAACAAAATGGCAGCGCCTCCTTTTCCGAGGCGGATTGGCGGGCTGATAACAAAGATCGGGTGAATACCTACGGGGCTGGTTTGAACTACCGGCCGGAAAAAGCCAAGCTTAAAATTGGCGCAGACTACGTACTCAGCGATGCAAGCACCAATATTGCGGTGGACTCCAGCGCACCCGATTCCCGATTCCCGGAAAACTCCAGCAAACTCCAAAACGTTACGGCGTTCATGGAATATCAAATTAACAGCAATTTAGCGGTTTTCACCGAATATACCTTCGAGGTATACCGCTCTAAAAACTGGGCGACAGACGACGTTACGACAGATACATTGCACAATGTTATTAGCCTCGGCTACCCCTCGCCGGAGTACGATGTGCACGTGTTATCGGTGTCTGCTCGTTACCGTTTCTAAGCCGATATTCCAAGCTTCTTTAAGCGGTATGGCACTTATGGGGAAGTGGGTACTTACTCCGCTTGGGCGTACTCTCCTTATAACGCTGCCTGCACTATTCCCCCCAATACCTATCCCGCCAGAGCTGTCTATACTTTAAGGAAGCCAGCCGTTACCGTTGTAGCGCGTGTTGGTACGAGTTCAGCAGAACCTGTGCGACAGATGCCTGCAGCTGAACGGAATTTCAATAGCATGCAAGCAAGATATGATGGATGAAAAACTGGCCTTAATGGAAAACTACGTGCGCCATCTGGTGGCTATTAATTGCGATTACAATGTACTCGTAATGGAAGATATACTCGCCACCAATCGCCAGGTTATTGTTCCCAGCGGTAGTCGATTCTCACAAAGTGCTGCCACAGCCATTAGGGGAAACAACCTCATTCAGCCGGTGGGTATGAATGTATTTATTGCC
Source organism: Alteromonadaceae bacterium 2753L.S.0a.02 (assembly GCA_007827375.1). NCBI lineage: Bacteria > Pseudomonadati > Pseudomonadota > Gammaproteobacteria > Alteromonadales > Alteromonadaceae > Alteromonadaceae bacterium 2753L.S.0a.02. The sequence continues at coordinate 4,377,873 of VISH01000002.1, read as the reverse complement.
GGCACTTTTACCGGGGGCACCTTACATAAAGCCCTAAGTGGATATTTCCACGACGATCCCGTGCTCTGCGAGCTTTACACCAAAGCCAACGATGACAGCTTATTGTTGGGGATGTGCGAGCAGGTATGTGCCGATAAAAATCTCAGTCAGCTCTTGTGGGTTATGAAATTACGTGCGCCACGTGTTTTTGAACGGGGAGCGTTTTGTGCCTGGTTCGCAATGATTTTATTTTCCCGTCAGGGCAAGGAGAGCGAGAGGATCTATGAAGCTTTTCTGGCCGGTTTAATTCACGATATCGGGCTTTTGTTTTTAAATCATCAGGTATTAGCCGAGTCAACGCTGCTCGACTGCGAAATCTGGGAGGAAATGACACAACACCCCGAAATTGGCTATGAGATCCTGATGTATATCCCGGAAGTGGCGCAAACTGTTATGCGCGCTGTTCGCGAGCATCATGAGGAATTGGACGGCACCGGCTACCCCGCTCAGAAAGTGGGCAAACAATTGGCACCCCTAGGGCGTTATCTGTTGTTGTTGGAGAGCGCCCATGCAATCTACAGTAAATATTTTCGGCCGCGCGCGCGTACCTTGCACGATCTGATTCCAATTATTCAAATGAATCATCTCAATAAACCTGGGCAACCGGCAGCCGATTTAATTATTCTGTTACGTTTGGGCACGGCAACAGACAGCTGCAGTGTGCCAGAGGAACTGATGCCACTGTTAATTAATCAGGTGCGCGAGCGGCACGACTATATCAAAGTGTTTGTGGAGCAGGCCGATGTATTTCTCGAGCAAAACCAATTGGCCATCGCCAATGCGCGATTTTTCTCATTTCAGAGTTTGTTGCAGCACATTACAGTTGCCATGAAGCAATCCGGTTTAATTAACGACGGCTATATTCGCTGGCTCGATCAAGTGGAGAAGGAGTGTCTGGCGCACGCCTACCGTGAAGTGGAAGATGCTTTTTTAATGATGCAGGAAATTCTGTATCACATTCGTCGTTTTATACTTCGCTTGCAGCAATTTGCCGAGGCGGTGCCTGCCCAAAAAACGCAACTTACACCCATTTGGGCGCCGGAAAAAACCATTTCTCTGTTGGAAAACGATGGCATGGCGGATGTCACCGAAGCGGTTAAACAATCCTTGCTGAACTTTAACCGGCAGGAAGAACCCGAATTGCCAAGCGAACTGCATCAGCTTTGGTTAACGCAGGTTTGTGAACTCAAGAGGCGTTGAGGTGATTTTCTCCGGCGTCGGTTGCCTGTTTCCAGGCTGCATACCAACGCACTAATTCTTCGCGGGGTTTGGGGCGGCAAAATAAATAGCCCTGGTAGGCGTCTACGCCAAGCTCGCTCATTACCACCAGATCTCGCGAATCGGCAACACCCTCGGCAATTAAGGTGAGCCCCATCTGTTGGGTCACTGTGCGAATGGATTCCACAATAACGCGCAACACCTTATCGCGGTGTATCCCCTGCACCAACTGGGCATCCAGTTTTATTTCGTTGAAGGGCAGGTTTTTCAGCTGGCGAAGGTTGGTAAATCCTGCACCATAGTCGTCCAGTGACAGCCTGAAACCATGAATCCTTAAACGGTTAAGGTTCTTTAATTGTCGATCGTCGCGAATCGCATGATTCTCTGTAATTTCCAATACAACTTTAGTGATGGGAACCTGATGTTTTTTTAAATATTCGTGCAGAGTGTCTGGCAACAGGTCATTGTAGAGTTGAAGCGGTGACAGATTGATGGCGATGCAACAATCCAGATTACATTCATCGAGAAAAGATTTGTACGCTGGCAGTGCTACATCCAACATACAATCAGTAAGTGCTTCAACCAGTTCAAATCTTTCAGCAACCGGTAAAAACGCCGCAGGCGAAACTACGCTGCCATCAATTTGTAATCGCACCAAACATTCGAGCCCCATAATGCTGTTGTCAACACTCGATATTTTGGGTTGGAAATAGGGGAGCACACGCCCCTCTTTGATCGCCGTATATACCTCACGTCGCTTCAGAAGTTTTTCGCTGCGCGACAACACCGGGTAATAGCTGTTTATGCGTTTTACCATAAAACCAATTAACGCTTTATCCAGGGGCTTTTCAGCGGAACCCAGAACGCGCAAATTGTAATTGCTGATCACTTCCAGCGTGAAATCGAGAATTTTCTTTTCCAGCGCCGACATTACCACAACACCACCGCGATAGCGCAGGTCGTGTAATTTGTGCATCAGTTCAAGGCCGTCCATGCCATCCATATGCAGGTCGATAAACAGGGCATCGTAGCGCGCCGGATCGCGTTCGACACGCAGTAGGGCGTCTTCACCACTGTGACAATAGTTGACATTATCTACGCCATAATCTTTGAGCATGGCGTGGAGCACTTCGCAAATTGCGAGCGAATCGTCAACGATGAGCACAGACACTCCCATGTGCGAGACTCCATTAGAAATGTTGAAAAAAAGAAGCGAATATAAGGCCTGGTGAAAAACGCCTTCAGTAAAGTATAGACCTTCATAAATAGGGGATTAATAAAGGGCGGGATGATTAGTTGGGTGAATACCTGTTAATACAGTAATAATGCGGGATGACATTGCATTTTAAATTAGTTTAGCGATAAGAAAGTTGGGGCTTAAAATAACTTAAACTATATCGCCTTGGTTCAATCGAAATGGGCTTATATCAGATTGGCGCTCTATTGAATCTCCTGGCGTTCACATGAACTTACCGCCAGATTTTTTTGTGCTTAATATTCGCAGGCGATAACCGACGGCATCACTCAGCGACGCAATGATTTATCGCGATATTCAAACTTTGGCACGGGATTCGTAGATGGCAACGCCGACAATGATTGCACCCCCCAGTGCCACTTGCAGGCTTGGAGCCTCAGCAAGCACTAGCCAGGCAAACAACGCGGCCAGCAGAGGTTGTAGGCAACTGATAAGTGCCACAGTTTTTGCCGCTAAATGTTTTAAGCTGGCACTCACCAGGGTGTGCGCGCCTGCTGTGCAAAACACGCCTAACAAGGCCAGCAACAGCCATTGCTCACCAGGCAAATTAAGGGCGCGCTGCCAATCGCAAAATACGGCGAGCATAAGCGCAATAATAATCACCTGATGCAACATGATGTTGCTGCTGGGAATTTGGTGCAGCCAGTATTTTTGCGCGGTATTACGGGCCGCAAAGAGTACCGCAGACAAGACTCCCCAGAACACGCCCACGCGAATCTCCGCCACGCTCAATTGCTGGAAGTCTGCATTGTGTTGAGCACCGCTAAGCTGTGACGACACCATAATTGCAATACCCACTATCACTATTGCTGCCGCGATCAAGTCCCTCAATTTCGGTGTTTTGCGATGAAATATCGGTTCAAGCAATACCGTAAACACCGGATGGGTAAACAGGGCCAAAATGCCCACGGCTACCGATGACACCTGCATGGCCTTGAAAAAGGTAATCCAATGCAGGCCGAGTAATATCCCCAGGCCGTACACCAAGGCGCGTTTACCGCGTGGAATCCCCAAACTACGTCGCTGCAGGCGAATTAATGCGGCGAGCGCCAGGCCAGCTATGACACTGCGTAATTGGGTGATGCTGGTGGAATCCAGTGCGATGCTGCGGGCAAATAAGCCATTGAGGCTGAGTAGCACTACGGAGAGGTAAAGGGTGCCGAATCCGGCGTTAAATCTGGGCATGGGGTCGCTCAACAAAAACGCCCGGTAACACTAAACGGAATTGAGGTATAACGCAAAAAAAAACCGCAGCTGAAAAGCTGCGGTTTGCGATGACCTGAGCTGAGGGCGCTACTGGAAATTGGCGTCTTGAGCGGTTTCCACGATGCCTTTTTCGCCGAATACGATTTCGTCGCCACGGGTGGTGAGTTCGGCGGTGTCTTCTGACGTGGAAAGATCCAGAACTCCCACGGTTTCACCTTCACCCTCTGTGCTGCCGATCCAACTCCAGGCCACCCAGCCGAAGGGGTTCAGTGAGTAATCGAGCATAGTTGCGCCACTGAGAGTCGATTCCGTCCACTGTTCGCCGTCCCAATAGGTGAGCGGGAAGGCGTCAATTTGTTCCTGGGTGGCAAATGGAATGTCGAGCACGATATTGGCGGGTACCAACGAGGCGCCCAGGCGTTCCACCACGAAGTTGTCAATTAAGATCGGTTCGTCATGGGCATTATTGATGCCCGACAACATGACACCAAACTGACGCGGTGGTCGGTCGAGTACGAAGCCGTCGGTTATGAATCCTGCCTCAGCAACAATGTCACTGAATGTGACTGTGATGGTTTGCCAGGCACCTAATACCAAGCCGTCTCGGTTGCGGTAGCCGATACCGGCAAAGCCCGAGTAATCGTTTGCGCCAAACCAGTATTGCAGGTTGAAATCACTTTCGTCGTCGTAACTCTCGGGGATAAACACATCCATAGTAACGGTCATGGGCTGAGAGAAATCAACTCCTGGGCGCAAACTCGCGGCAGAGCGATACGCGAAAGCAATATTGTTCGCGCTGCCTTCCTCTCCCCAGGGGGCGAGAACCTGAAGCACTCCATCGGCAACATTGACCGAGCTGTCATCGCCCGCACCAAAACTGCGACCCCAGCCATCGTCGAACTCAAAGTTCGACTCATAGACAGTTACGACTTCAGCGGGCTCTTCGGGAATTATTTGGAAATTGTCGAAGCGTAGCGCTTCGGTTTTTGCCGAAGTGATACCGCCTACCTGGATACCGACTTGTTGAACTGGCGCATCGAGCGGAAAGTCAGATGATACGTACCCGGCACTCTCTTCAAAGTCCAGAATCTCAAATGTGACTGTATTCCATTCACCCAGATTGAACGCTGCAAGCGTTCGATAGCCAAAGCCGGCGAAACCGGTGTAGCTCTCACCATTGAAGAAAAACTGTAAGTTAAAGCCAGTTTCATCGGCATATTCGTTGGGTATAAAAACCTCCACGCTTAAGGTCATGGGTTGTGAGATATCAATCGCCGGGTCGTTGCTTGGTAAACCGCCATAGCCGATTTGAGACGAAGCATTCTCTGCATCCCAGGGCGCGAGCAGGGTTAGGTGGCCGTTATCCTGATTGACGCTGCTTGAATCGCCAGCACCAAAACCGATGGCCCATCCTTCGGTAGTAGAGTCGAAAGTGGCTTGGTAAGCCGCAGAAGAGTTACCACCCGCTTCTATGCCTACCAGTATGTTGTCAAGTTTAATGCCGCCGGTAACATCTACAGGCTTGCCATTAGCGTAGAGCTCCACGCCGACACGGCTGATGTTGGCTAAATCGAAACCTGCCACCGCATTCACCAAATCGTTGGCATCGTCGATGCTTACAACCACTTGGTTCCAGGCATCGCCCTCGAAGGTGTCTGCAGTGAGCGCCGTGGTACCCGCATAGCGTCCCTGGTTGTCAAACAAAAAGGCTTGAAGGGTGAGTTTGCCATCCTGCTGGTATTGCCCTGGGATGTATACGTCGAACTGTATCCCTGCTCCGAGAGAAAAGTCCATGGGGCTAGCGAAAACATAGCCATATCCCGCTTTATCCGACGGAGTGGCCCAGGGCAGATCGATGCTCAACGCAGTTTCACCGGCAGCGATTTGCAGCAATTCCATGTGATCTATGGAGCCGACGCCACTCACTTCAGAACCACCAAATTCAGTGATTACCAGAGGTAATTTTTCTTTGGCAAGCTGCTCGGCTGCATAAGTAATTTCACGGCGGCTGTTCCAGCGGCTACCGAAAGCGTGGGCAGAGAGCACCAGATTTTGTTCCGGGTCGGCGGCTTTCAGCTCGCGGCCCCGGCCACCGAGGAATGCGTTATAGTCGCGGCCACAATGAGGGGCATCAATCACCAGCGGCACTTTAAAACCCGATTCCCTAAAACGCCGGATCATGATTTTGTAGCTCGCGATGTACGCATCATAACCAATACTATTGGCATTGAAGATGTTCATCGGGCCCCATTCATTGGCGATGTTGATCATCAGGTGCGACTGGTATTTCCCCTCCGCCAGTACCGCAACCCAGTCTTTCAGCCATAGGTCAGTGGCGGAATCGATCATGTAGTCGTCGTTATCATTACAAGCGATGTTGTCTGGGTCGTCCAAGGTAAGGATCGCCACCATATCATTGGCGACTATTTCATCGAGCGCGGCAGCCAACTGTACGCTTGTAGTGGTTTGCTTAAGCATCAGGCGCACCACATTGGAACTCACATCGCGGATAGCGGCGATGCCAGCCAGACGGGTCGCTGGGCTATCGCCGTATTGCAGGTTGACACCTCGCAACAGTACCGACTCACCGCTCACATCGTAGATGTTGCTGTCGTCAGTGGTAATTACTGCAGCACCTTCCGGCGGTTTAGGGCCGGTTGGTACGAACTCTTCTTCCACCTCGGGGGTTAGCGGATCAACGTCGTCGCCACCACCGGCCAGGCCCGAGCCACCACAGCCCGAGAGCAGCAGTGCGCCGAAGGCCAGTGCGAAATAATTTAACCGTAATTTCATTTGTGTACTCCAGTTTAAATTCATTGTCTCTAGGTCAGTGTTTCGAGGCGCGTTAGATCGATATGGTCAGACCCATAGCGAGCCTCCTTTCCTGTACCCAGAGCGAGTGGAATTGGTCTGTGTACTGCGAATAGGTTTTGCGGTTTTGTTCGGTGATATTGGTACCCTTCAGGTACACGCTCACGTAGTCGTTAAACCAGTAACCCATGGAGAAGTCCAAATAGCCGGTTGGTTCCTGCCAGTTGCCCAGGCTCAGTGGTGTTTCGTTGGTGGTTAAGCGAACGCGGTCGATATATTCCTCACTGCGCCAGTTGTAGGCGAGTCGGAAACTGAAGGCATCGCGCTCGTACCACAAGATCAGGTTGGTCTGATGCTTGGAGTTGGAGGGCAGCGGCAGGGCATCGCCGTTGACGTCGATATCGGCCGATTCACTGTCGGAGTAGGTGTAGTTAAATTCCACACCGGTCGAATTCAGAATCCAAGGCAGGAAGGTAAAGGGCTGACGATAACCGAATTCGAATCCGTACAAGTCGGAAGCGCCGGCGTTTTCCGTGACCCAGACGTTTGCCAGGTGGCCGCGGTTAATACCATCACCGTCCACGAAGTTTCGCTGTTCCTGATAGAGTTCAACCGAAGAATCAACGTTAATCAGGAATAAACCGCCGCTCAAAATAGAGTTATCGCCGAAGTACCACTCCATGGAGGTGTTGTATACCGTGGCGCGCCAGGGTTCGATGTCGGCGTCGCCCAGTTCGGTACCGCTGCGCACACAAGCTACGTCTTCGGTAACTTCGTTACCGTTTTGGTCGAGCACCGTTACCGGGTCGCCATTCTGGTCGGTTTTAACACAGGGTTGGTATTCCAGCACCAGACCGGAACCCACATTGTCGAGATCGTTACGCGCCAGAGTAGAAGCCGCGCCAATACGCCACATCAGGTCTCGGGTGATCTCAAAATTGAGGTTTAACGAGGGCAGAACATCTACGAATGACCCGTCGACAGTTTCAGTGTCGTAGAGGAACACCACGCGGTCTTCGTAGTCGTAACCTGTGGAGTTAAAGCGGTCCAGCACCGAAGGCACGATGGGTTTATCCACCGAGCGGGTGGTGTTGATGATACGCAGGCCCAAATTACCGGTGAAGGGTAAGCCCAGAGTACCTTCGAAGTTCATTTGCCCATAGAGTGAGGTGGAGCCTTCTTCCACGCTGTAACTCGCAGTGGGGTCTGTCAGGGTTTTGGTACCTGGGTAGAGGCGGTTCATGAAGTCCAGGGTGTTGTCCCAGGCTTTGGGGTCAATCGCTGAAACACCGCCTTCGAAGCCTTTAATCGGGCCGAAGTCGGTATATACCACGGTGTCGTCACGACTGAAGCCATTGTCCTGAAGGCCGCCAATTGTGCGCATTACTTCGGATTCGGCGAGATAGTCGAAGTCACGCACCATCGGGAAACGCTCCCAAACCTCATTCCCTTCACGCAATCGGTAGCGCAAATCCACGGGCACCCGAGGATCTGCGAAACTGCTGTAGCGTCCGGTTGGGGTGACGTAGTGGAAAACGGTTTTGTCGGCGGTGCGAATGCCGTGTCGCAGGCCGAAATCGACTGAGCTGATCATGCCATCGAACTTGAAGGTGAAGTCCGCTCGCAATATATCCAGGGTGGCTTCTGTGTCTTCGCCCGAGGCAAAGGCCTGATATTTCTGCAACAGGTCGGCACTGGAGAGGTCTGCATCAAACGAAAAGGTGGGAATATCCCGGGTGTAGTCAACCGTTAACGAGTAAGGCTCGATGGCATCCTTACCAGGAATACCGTCTACATCCTCCCACAACCAGGCTGGGGTGCCCTGAACCAGTTGCCCTTCACGCTGATTGCGATCCGCTGCGCCGTGCACATAGCGGAAAGAAGCTTCGAAGTTGTCGCGGTTGGTGTAATCCAATTGAATGTTGCTGTTAAGTGCACCGGTGCGGTTAATCTCGCTGCCGGATTCTGTCTGGAACTGCGCAGATTCCACCTGAGCGACGTGCACCGCGTGAATGGATCGGTTCTGCACATTGCCGTTGGCGTCAACATAGCTGATATCGTTGCCGTAGCTCACCCGGGTGCCAGGTTGCAAGACGTTGAACAGTTCTTCCTCTACGAGCGGTGCCTCACCGTTTACTTCATAGGCGTCTGCGCTGCTCTGGCCACTGAATACGGCTTTCACACCTCGGTCATATTGATCCATGGATGTGTAAAACAGATCGAAGCGACCGCTCCAGTTGTCGTTGAATTGCATGTGCATGCCCAGCGATGCACCAAGGCGGTTGCGCTCCATAAAATTGGAACTTGCGCCGAAATTCTCGGGTACCAGATACCAGTCGTTAGTGGTGTCGCCATCGTAGTCGAGGTCGAGTGGGTCACCGGGCGAGCCACCTTTGGTATCGAGAAAGGCCAGACGCTGGCCTTCTTCAATTTGATAGTTGGCGGCATTGGTAGAGGAGCTGAATCCGCCGACCATAATGGAGAATCCGTCGGATTTATGGCCTAGATAAAAGGTGAGGTCGTGGTCGGGGCTGTCGCTGCCGGCCTCGTCTGATTTCAGGCTACCTTCCGAAAGTTCTGCGGCAAATTTGCCGGTCCAACCCTTCTCCAAATCTGCGGGGTTAATGGTTTTCAGGTCGATAAGGCCGGAAATTCCGCCCGCGATATTGCCGGCAGACATTGATTTGTAGACATCAGCACCGCCGATCATGCCGGCGGGAATGTCACTGTAGTTGGCACCCACACCTGTGATAGTCCAGGGGCTCAGGAACTGCTCGCCGTTTAGCGTGGTTAGCACCTGCGGCATACCACGGACGTTGAGCGACGTACCTTCATTAGCTTCACGGTTGATCTGTACACCCGGTACACGCTGCAAAGAGTCGGTGATGGTGGTATCGGGCATGCGACCTATGTCTTCCGCGACAATCGAGTCGACGATACGATCTGAGGTGCGCTTCAAGTCGATGGCTTTGGCTTGCGATGCCCGCAGACCCCATACCACCACTTCCTCAATAATCACGCCGCCTTCGAGCTCATCCAGGGTGTCTTCCTCCACCTGTGCGTTAGCGAGGCTGCCCCAAATGGCGCAGCCGATTGCGGCTGCCAGAACCTTGGGTCTGGATTTGATACCTCTGTTTCGCGTCATTTAAATCCCCTTACTGGTTACTCAATTAAATTTTGTACACAACACTGCGCCAGCCCTTAAATTGGGGCTTTGCGCGGCTTTTGCGCCACTCCTGGCGCGTTGGATTCCTTCTGCCGGACGGCAGATAAACTGGTTATCGGTAGCTTACGAAACGGCCATTCGGAGAATTGGATGGCTGGTTAGATCGATACAATAACTACTTATTAATGCTAACGTACTAAAGGTTATAACTCTCGCTGGTGAAATAGTACTATTTTTGATCAATTTTATCTCAAGCTGGCGCGCGTTACAATGTGATCTGTCGTTTTTATCAACACTATATTCCATTTAAACACCGGTGGTTGATGCTTTAGTTTAGGAGTTGCCAAACGGTCGGATCTTGTGAGCCGGCGGTTGCTGGCGTGTTGCCCCTGCTGTGTTGAGGAGGTCGCGCTCAAGCTGGGTAGGTTCGAAGGCCCGGTAAATCGAAATAAGTCCGGTGTATGGTAAAGACGTTATGCGTGCCATTTTAACAGGTTAACTAATTATTCCCAGGTGCTGGTTGGCGTTTTCATTATTGCTCGCGGTGGCGTGTTCAAGGCGTGATGAAAGTCATGTGAATGAATACGGCCTTTTGTTTTGTAAGGTTTTTTTTAAATTCAAGCGACTTTTTTTGGCAAAAATCAAAAACATAATGCTCAGCTAATCGCCAGCGATTGATATCATTCAAATTTATGACCCCAGTTTGGCTCATTTGACCTGGGACATAATGGGTTCGCAGGGAAAATGGTGTAATTCCCGCGAATTAAAATCTACCTAGAAGGAGGTATTCTCGGATGTCAGCTGTAGAACAGGCGGTGAAACCCAGTCGCTGGCCAGCCTATATGGATATGGTCCAAGGGGCGACGGGGTTGTTTTTAGTGCTCTTCATGTGGGCGCACATGTTTATGGTGTCCAGTATTCTGTTGGGTAAAGACGCAATGTTTTGGGTCGCCCGTATGTTTGAAGCTGAGCCGATTTTTGGTAAGCCTTACCCCATGCTGGTGAGTGGTTTTGCGGTTTTTATTCTCGCGTTAATTATGATTCATGCGTTTCTAGCGTTGCGTCGCTTTCCCGCCAGCGCCGGGCAGTACCACACCATTCACAGACACATAGGCAACCTAAAACACAGTGATACCACCCTTTGGTATGTTCAGGTGGTAACCGGTTTTGCGCTGTTTTTTATGGCCTCTGTGCACCTCTATCAACTCATAAGCCACCCCGCCAATATTGGCCCCTACGCGTCATCCGACCGGGTTTGGAGCGGCATGATGTGGCCACTGTATTTGATATTGCTGTTTGTTGTTGAACTGCACGCGGGAATTGGTATTTATCGTCTGGTTATCAAATGGGGTTTATTCCTCGGCGATAACCCCAAACGCAATCGTCATCGTTTACATGTTCTCAAATGGTTATTAACCGTGTTCTTCCTGGTGCTTGGGCTGGCAACACTCGCGGCTTACATGAAGATTGGCTATCAACATGCCGATCAGGCGGGTGAGCGCTACGTGCCCAGCTGGCACGAATCTGCGCCGGGCCACCACTAACACTTGAACTCACCGAATTTAACTATTTGAGAAACAGGATTTAGTCATGAAAACGATTTATACCGATGCCTTGGTGATAGGCGGTGGCCTTGCGGGATTGCGCGCTGCGATTGGCGTGCGTCGCGCGGGCCACGACGTCATAGTTTTAAGCCTCGTGCCTCCCAAACGTTCCCACTCTGCGGCTGCCCAAGGTGGTATGCAGGCGAGTTTAGGAAACACCAATAAAGGCCTGGGCGATAACGAAGATATCCATTTTGCCGATACAGTAAAAGGTAGCGATTGGGGCTGCGATCAGGATGTAGCCCGGATGTTTGTTAATACCGCACCGAAAGCCGTACGTGAGTTGGCAGCCTGGGGGGTGCCCTGGGGCCGAGTATCGCGTGGCAGTCATGAACATGTTATTGATGGCAAAACGGTTTCCCTGCCCGAGCGCGAAGATGCCCACGGCATGATCGCGGCGCGTAATTTTGGCGGTACTCAAAAGTGGCGTACCTGCTACGTATCTGACGGCACCGGCCACTCCATGCTGTATACCATGAGTAATCAGGCGATTGCTGAAAACATCGCCGTGCATGAGCGTATGGAAGCGATTTCATTAATTCACGATGGTGAACGCTGTTACGGCGCTGTGGTACGTAACCTGATGACCGGCGAGCTGGTCACCTATATTGCCAAAGCGACCTGTATTGCAACTGGCGGTTACGGCCGAATCTATCGTGCGACTACCAACGCGGTAATTAACGAAGGTATGGGCACAGCCATTGCGCTTGAAACTGGTGTAGCCACACTGGGTAATATGGAGGCCGTGCAATTCCACCCCACCGGTATTTTCCCCGCCGGTATTCTGGTGACTGAAGGCTGCCGTGGTGATGGTGGCTTGTTGTTAGACCGCGATCAACACCGTTTTATGCCGGACTATGAGCCCGAGAAAAAAGAATTGGCTTCGCGTGATGTGGTGTCCCGCTGGATGGAGCATCACATTCTAAGTGGCAAAGGTGTGCAGAGCCGCTTCGGTGAACATCTGTGGTTGGATATTCGCTTACTCGGTAAAAAACATATCGAAGGTAAACTTCGCGAAGTAAAAGAAATTTGTGAATACTTCCTCGGTGTTGACCCCATCAAAGATTTAGTTCCTGTGCGTCCCTGCCAGCACTATTCCATGGGAGGTGTGCGCACTAATTACAAAGGCGAATCGCAACAATTACGCGGTCTCTTCGCCGCCGGTGAAGCGGCTTGCTGGGATATGCACGGCTTCAATCGCTTGGGCGGAAACTCGGTAGCCGAAACCGCAGTTGCCGGCATGATTGTGGGCGAATTCATGGCGGAATATGTGGGTACTGAGGGTGCCGACATTAATGTGTCTACCGCATTAATTCGCGATGCCTATAACAAGCAAGCGACTCGTATTTCAGGTTACTGCAACAGCAGCGGCAACGAAAACCCCTTCCACATTATGCGCTCCATGCAGGAACTCATGAGCAGCAACGTGGCAATTTTCCGTCACGGTGATAAGTTGCAGGAAGCGGTTACACAGCTGCAGCAATTGCGCGAGCGTGCCAAAAATATTCGCGTTAACAGCAGCGCACGTGGTGGTAATCCCGAACTGGTCGCCGCTTACCGCGTTGAAAGCATGTTGCGTTTGAGCTTGTGTGTGGCTCAGGGGGCATTGGCTCGTGAGGAAAGTCGAGGTGCTCACTTCCGCGAAGATTTCAAACTGCGCAACGATAAAGACTGGCTGTGCCGTACCCTGGCGAGCTGGAATATGGATGAAGACTTTATGCCGACGCTCAATTACGAACCTTTGGATGTTGGCAAGATGGAAATGCCTCCCGGTTGGCGTGGCTATGGCGCCAAAGATCGCGTTGATCACCCAGACACCGAAAAACGTCAGGCAGAGGTAGACGCCATCAAAGCGAAATATGAAAACGGCAACCGCTTCGCCTGTCAGGACGAACTTATGTCCTTCAAAGAGAAATTACCTGAAGCTCTGCGTGGTCGCAACGAGCGCCTGGGTGAAGATGAAAACGGCCAATTGGCCGACGCGGCTAACTAAGAGGAGTACGAAGTGAATACTATCCCTGTTAAACAAGTTGAAGCGAGTGCTGGTGAGTACCGCAAGTTGACCGTGAATATTTTTCGCCACAACCCTTTGGATGAAAGCAGTGTGCCACACTTCGATACCTTTGAAGTGGAAGAAGCTGATTCCATGACATTATTTATCCTGTTAAATGAAATTCGTGAGAATCATGACCCCAGCGTTCAGTTCGATTTTGTATGTCGTGCTGGAATTTGTGGCAGCTGTGCCATGCTGGTAAACGGCCGTCCAAAACTGGCTTGCCGCACACTTACCCAGGAGCTGCCTGCAGTGCTAACGCTGGCACCGTTGCCCGGTTTTGAATTGATCGGCGATCTGTCAGTGAATACGGGTAAGTGGATGCGCAACATGAGCGAGCATCTCGAAACGTGGATTCATAACAAAGAACAAGAGCGTGATTTCTGCAGGCTAGAAGAAAAGATGGAACCCGACGTTGCAGAAAAAATTTACGAGTTGGAGCGATGCGTGGAATGCGGATGCTGTATAGCCGCCTGTGGTACTGCGCAAATGCGCGCCGATTTCGTGGGCGCTGTGGGCATCAACCAGCTGGCACGATTTAAAATCGATCCACGCGATGATCGTAGCGATGCCGATTACTATGAAGTGCTTGGCACCGAAGATGGTGTTTTTGGCTGCATGACCCTGCTGGGTTGTGACGATATGTGCCCGAAAGAGCTGCCTCTGGCGCAACAAATTGCCTTTATGCGCAGAAAAATGGCTCTCGCACAGGTGTAATTCGCGACGCGAAGTACTATTATTCACCCCTCATCTGATATGCCCCGCCTTAGCGGGGCATTTTAGTCTTTGGCTCGCAGATTGTTATCGCTCTGGTATTTGTGTGCCCCCGTTAAACAACACTGAAGAGCAGGCGATTAGACTGCTATTTGAGCCTAAGCAAAACACGCCAAGTGAGGATTGAATGAAAGCCGCATGGTTTTTTGCAGGTGTATTTATGGGCCTGGTAAATATCTGCAGCGCAGCAACAACCATCCACCATTGCATGCAGGGCGATCGCGGTTATGCCGTGGATCTCTTAAAGCTGGCTCTGAGTCAAAATTCGGCAGATATCCAGTTGCAGAGAAATGACTGGTATTGTTCTGAAAAACGCAAAATAAAATCGGCATTGGAAAACAAAATTGACGTAATGTGGGCGGGTGCGAGCCAGCAGCTTGACGATCAGCTTATTCCGGTGCGAATTCCCATTTTTAAAGGCCTTACCGGTTATCGCGTGTTATTAATTCGCGCCGGGGAACAAAGCCGTTTTGATCGCGTTAAATCGCTTTCTGATTTCAGAACATTCTCGCTGGGGCAGGGGGAAGCCTGGATTGATACGGATATATTTCGTTCAGCGGGGTTTAGAGTCGTAACCTCGCACAACTTTGAACTCCTGCCTAATATGCTCGCCTACAAACGCTTTGATGCGTTTCCGCGCGGTATCCAGCAGGTATGGAATGACTTACAGCGGTTTTCTGATCTCAATTTGGCGATTGAAAAAAATCTCGCGGTTCATTACCGTCTGCCTGCCTATTTTTACTTTTCGCAAAAAAGCGAAGCGCTTGCTAAAGACGTGGAACAAGGATTGGAGAAGCTGATTGATTCGGGCGAGTTTGATCGTTTTTTTTATGGGCACCCGCTTATTAAAGACGGCTTACAACAAGTACCGCTTAAAAATCGCCTAGTTTTTGACATTCCTAATCCAGACTTGCCCAGAGGCGTTCCGATTGCCCGTAAGGAACTGTGGTTTACTCCCGAATAAATCGTAGTTGCTAATATTTCCAGATAGCCCACTCACTTCAGTCAGCGCGGGCGAGACTCTTTACTGCATCCTCTTTTACAAGAGCTTGCGACCACAAGGTGCAGCGATTTCGGCCAGCGTTTTTCGAGGCGTAGAGTGCCTGATCCGCTTGAAGAATAATTTCGTTCGGCGTTTGCGCTCCGAATGCCAATGTACTGATACCGAAACTTGCTGTAACTTCGATATTATCTATGGGGTTGCCGGCTATCATCGATCGGCATTTCTCAGCAAGATGTTGCGCACGTTGGGTAGTGCATTCGGGTAGGAGAACGCAGAATTCTTCACCACCGAAGCGGGCGATCATGTCGTGTTTTCCGAGTTGCTGCCACACCAAATGGCACACACCCTTAATCACTACATCGCCAACGTTATGGCCGAAAGTATCATTTATGCGTTTGAAGTGATCGATATCCAGCATGATTACGCAGAATTCCTGATGCAAAGTATTCTTGCTCTTAAAGTGCTGCTCCAGTCGCTCGAACAGACTGCGGCGGTTGTAGCAATCGGTGAGCGGATCGCGAGTTGCCAGGTGGTGTAATTCCTGGTTTTTTATTTCAATATATTTTTGTTTGTCCACCAGGTTAGTGAGCATATCCTGAAGCATGGAGGTTTTTGCTTCGATTTCGGTAATATCATCGAAGCTGTTAATAGTGCCCTGGAAGCGGTTTTTTTCATCGAGAATGGGTACCGAATTAACATTGAAAATTGCTGATTCCCCCTTCAGTGAAGCGCGCATTCGTACTTTAACCTGTTTTTGCCCGCTGCGTTGTGCTAGCTCCCACGGCAGGTGCAGACTGTTATTCTCTAACGATAAGCCCAGTTTACTGGCATTGCGACCAATCAGTTTGGTTTCTGGCCGTTCGAATCTGCTTACAAAGGCATCGTTGGCGAGAATGACCTGGGTACGTTTATCCAAAATCAAAACACCTTCGGCCATGGTATTAAGTGCGTTGCGTACCCGGGCTGGTACTACGGAACTTGGGTCCAGGTGTTTTAAGGTACGACGTAAATAGATGGAAAATGTTAGGAATCCGCTGGTACAAATAAAAATGATGAACCAAATAAAGCGTGGAATACCTAGAAGTTCGTTGTTATCGCTTCCCAGTGGGGTAAAGGTTATTTCTAAATTAGCTTGGTTTACGCCATCCAGTACAATGGGGATTCGAAATTCCTCTGGCGTTGAGCTGCTACCGGACGAGAGGGTCCAAAGTTTTGCGTGTAACGCTGTTTGATAGGCCACAGTGGTGTCGGAGCGTCGCAAAGCCAGCGAGCGAATGCTCGGCGTTTGTTCCACAATTTGATTAAACATTGTGGGTAAAAAGAACCGGTCATTGCGTTTTAATGCGATTGTGGCTTGCAATGCGATGGTTTCCGCGAGTTTTTGTCGTGCGTATAAACGCTCATTGGAATTGATGCCCGGTGTAAGGCCGATAGCCTGAGCAACCAATAATATGGATATTGTGAGCAGTACCAAGCCGATACTTAATTGCACGGTTGGCGAGATTTTAAAAGTCATCGCGTATTACATCGCAGCGTTATTTATCTGTTAAACCTAACGGTTAATGGCTCAGCTACTTTTCGACTTGTCGAACAAATAGCCTACTTCCTTGCGCATGGTATCTTCTTCACGTTTGTCCTTACGCTGTTTTTTATTCTGTTCCCGTCTTTGGCTATTGGTTATCACCGGAAGCGGGTCAAGTCCTTTCCAAACTGGCAGCAACGAAAACAAAGTGAGTAGAACACTTCCGGCGCGCAATAACCAAATAATAATGCCGGCGGTTAGCGACACCGTAATCCCTTTGTAAATAACGTCGGAGGTATGTTGTTCTTCCAATGTTTTTGCCATGTCCATTCTGAGTTTATGTAACTCATCATTAAAATCAGCAATATCTTTCTCACTGAGATAACTGCCAGGAAGTGCCACCAAATTAGCCAAATCTATATCGTTAGATGCTGGCGATTTTTCGTCGACCACTTCGCGGTTTTGCGGTCTCGGGCTCTCCCGGTGTGGATAATCTGTGCTGTAATCTGAACCAAAGTCAATTGGTGGTTCGCCCAGGTTATTTATCACGTTAATGAAAAAATTGTTTTGAGGCGATGCTTCCGTGTTGCTCAGTGGTGTCTCTGGCGCTTCCTCAGCCTCTGGAGTAGCTGGCGTTGCTTCGTTTGGCGTTTCGTCTGTACTATTGTCAATAGGCGTTGTTGCGGGTGTGTCGGGAGTGCTGGGTTGCTCTGGTGTCGTTGTTACTGGTGCTGCCAGCACATTAACAGTAAACGAGGTTTCTACGAATGCCCCGTCTGTATCGGTAGCACGAATTGTGATTGTCGCTGTGCCATAAGGCAGTGCGGAGACAGTAAGGTTAATGTTTTGACTGGTCGAATCAACACTGGCGACTGTAATTAAATCTGAATTGCTGTTCGCCACAATGGTGTAATTTAAATTGGAACCACTCTCGGGGTCGCTAAAAATATTGGAAATATCCACCGTACTCGTTTGCTGATGACCTCCAGTGAGGGTGATATCTTCAATTTGAGCTGCCTGAGGTGGGTCGTTAACCGGCGTTACCTGAACCGTATATGCCGATACTACCGATGCCCCTTGTGAGTCGGTTGCCTGAATCGTGAGCGTGCTGGTGCCATTTTGATTGGTGCCGTAACTC
Organism: Alteromonadaceae bacterium 2753L.S.0a.02; assembly: GCA_007827375.1. NCBI lineage: Bacteria > Pseudomonadati > Pseudomonadota > Gammaproteobacteria > Alteromonadales > Alteromonadaceae > Alteromonadaceae bacterium 2753L.S.0a.02. The sequence continues at coordinate 4,360,084 of VISH01000002.1, read as the reverse complement.
AGCTCAAGTTCACCATTGGTATTTATTGATGCGTTGCTGATAAGCGTCGTATTACTATTGCTGAGTACTTGGTAGGTTAGCTGATTGCCATCCTCTTCATCACTAAACACATTACTTATATCCACAGACTCTGGTGATGAATCTTCGAGAGCGCTGTGATTTGTAGTACCAGTAATCGCGGGTTGATCGTTAACGCTGTTGAGTGTGAGTGAAAAATTTGCTGTTACAGAGGCGCCACTCCCGTCGATGGCATTAACGTTAATCGTGAAATTACCGGCCTGGCTATCATTATCTGCAAGGCCACTAAAAGTTTGCGTAGCAGCGTCGAAGGTAAGCCAGTTTGGGAGGGGGGCGCCATTTTCAAGACTGGCTTGAAATGTAAGTTGTTCGCCGTCAGGATCATAAAACGTGTTCGCGGGTATTTGCCAATTAAAAAGGGTATCTTCCAGTGCGGTTTGATCGGGAAGTGGATTTAATAATTGAGGCGTGTCATTTATACCTGTAACCAACGCCGAACTGGTAGAAATTGGGCTTTCTAGAGTGCCCTGATCGTCGGTGAAATTGGCGGTTACGCGAACATAATTACCAACATCCGCGTCGCTCAGCGTGTAGTTTGCTTCGGTAGCGCTTGCGATGTTAATCCAGTTTGAACCGTCAGAACTACGTTGCCATTGGTAGGCGACAACTGAAAAACCATCCGCATCTGTAATTGTTGCGCTCAATATTTGGTCTTCAGCTTCGGTGCCCGAGAAATTAATTGAGGCGGTGTCATTAACTCCTGTAATTAATCCTGATGCTGCAGATATTGGAGTTTCAGCTGTGCCTTGATTATCGGTATAGCTTGCGGTTACACGTATAAAGTTACCGACATCGGCATCGGTTAATGTGTAATTGGCATTTGTCGCGCTAGCAATGTCAGACCAAATAGAACCGTCAGTGCTTCGTTGCCATTGATAAGTCACTGAACCAAAGCCATCGGCATCAGTGATGGTGGAAGATAAAATTTGATCCTCAGTTTCTGTTCCAGAAAAACTGATTGATGCTGTGTCGTTTATTCCTGTGATTAAACCTGAGGCCGATGATACAGGGGTTTCAGTGGTTCCCTGATTGTCGGTATAGCTTGCGGTTACACGTATAGAGTTACCGACATCGGTATCGTTTAACGTGTAATTTGCGTTAGTCGCGCTAGCAATGTCGGACCAAGTAGAACCATCAGTACTTCGTTGCCATTGATAATTTACGGCACCAAATCCGTCCGTATCGGTGATAGTGGCTGAAAGAGTTTGATCTTCAGTTTCAGTTCCTGAAAAACTAATCGTAGCGGTGTCGTTGATGCCAGTGATTGATCCGGAGGAGGACGATATTGGGGCCTCTGCAGTTCCTTGATTATCGGTATAACTCGCGGTTACGCGAACAAAGTTGCCAACATCGGCATCGGTTAATGTGTAACTGGCATTGGTTGCTGAACTAATATCTGTCCAGGTTGAACCATCGGAGCTGCGCTGCCATTGGTAAGAAACCGCCGAGAACCCGTCGGCATCAGTAACTGTTGCAGATAAAATTTGATCTTCAGTTTCTGTTCCAGAAAAACTGATTGATGCTGTGTCGTTTATTCCTGTGATTAAACCTGAGGCCGATGATATAGGGGTCTCAGCGGTTCCCTGATTGTCGGTATAACTTGCAGTAACACGAACAAAGTTACCGACATCGGCGTCAGTTAATGTGTAACTAGCGTTTGTCGCGCTGGCGATGTCGGACCAAGTAGAACCATCAGTACTTCGTTGCCATTGATAATTTACGGCACCAAATCCGTCCGCATCGGTGATGGTGGAAGATAAAATTTGATCTTCAGTTTCGGTTCCAGAAAAGCTGATAGAAGCTGTATCGTTTATTCCTGTGATTAAACCGGAGGTCGATGAAATGGGAGTTTCAGCTGTGCCTTGATTATCGGTATAGCTTGCGGTTACACGTATAAAATTACCGACATCTGCATCGGTTAATGTGTAACTGGCATTTGTCGCGCTAGCAATGTCAGACCAAATAGAACCGTCAGTGCTGCGTTGCCATTGATAGGTGACAACACCAAACCCGTCGGCATCAGTAATGCTCGCAGATAAAATTTGATCCTCTGTTTCTGTTCCTGAAAAACTAATCGTAGCCGCGTCATTGATACCAGAGATTGATCCGGAGGAGGATGATATTGGAGTTTCTGCAGTTCCTTGGTTATCGGTATAACTCGCGGTTACGCGAACAAAGTTACCGACATCGGCGTCGGTTAATGTGTAACTAGCGTTAGTCGCGCTACCAATATCAGACCAAGTGGAGCCGTCAGTGCTGCGTTGCCATTGATAAGTCACTGAACCAAAGCCATCGGCATCGGTGATTGTGGCTGACAGGGTTTGATCTTCAGTTTCTGTTCCAGAAAAACTGATTGATGCGGTGTCGTTTATTCCTCTGATTAAACCGGAGGTCGATGATACAGGGGTTTCAGTGGTTCCCTGATTGTCGGTATAGCTTGCGGTAACGCGAACAAAATTATCAACATCGGCGTCAGTTAATGTGTAACTCGCATTTGTTGCTGAACCAATATCTGTCCACGTCGAGCCATCAGAGCTGCGCTGCCATTGATAGTTGACTACAGTATATCCATCGGCATCAGTGATGCTGGCTGATAGTGTTTGATCTTCAGTTTCGGTTCCGGAAAAACTAATCGTAGCGGTGTCGTTGATGCCAGTGATTGATCCGGAGGAGGACGATATTGGGGCCTCTGCAGTTCCTTGATTATCGGTATAGCTTGCAGTGACACGTATAAAGTTACCAACATCGGCATCGTTTAACGTGTAATTCGCATTTGTTGCGCTAACAATGTCGGTCCAGGTTGAACCATCAGTGCTTCGTTGCCATTGATAATTTACAGCACCAAAGCCATCGGCATCAGTAATGGTGGAAGATAAAATTTGATCTTCAGTTTCTGTTCCAGAAAAACTGATTGATGCTGTGTCGTTTATTCCTGTGATTAAACCGGAGGCCGATGAAATGGGAGTTTCAGCTGTGCCTTGATTATCGGTATAGCTTGCGGTAACGCGAACAAAATTATCAACATCGGCGTCGGTTAATGTGTAACTGGCATTTGTCGCGCTAGCAATATCTATCCAGGTTGAACCATCGGAGCTGCGCTGCCATTGATAATTTACGGCACCAAAGCCATCGGCATCAGTGATGCTGGCTGATAGGGTTTGATCCTCAGTTTCTGTTCCAGAAAAACTGATTGATGCTGTGTCGTTTATTCCTGTGATTAAACCTGAGGCCGATGATACAGGGGTCTCAGCGGTTCCCTGATTGTCGGTATAGCTTGCGTTTACACGAACAAAGTTACCGACATCGGCGTCGGTTAATGTGTAACTAGCGTTAGTCGCGCTACCAATATCAGACCAAGTGGAGCCGTCAGTGCTGCGTTGCCATTGATAGTTGACCGCAGTAAATCCATCGGCATCGGTGATAGTGGCTGACAGGGTTTGGTCTTCGGTTTCAGTTCCAGAAAAGCTGATTGATGCAGTGTCGTTTATTCCTGTGATTAAACCCGAGGCCGATGATACAGGGGTTTCAGTGGTTCCCTGATTGTCGGTATAGCTTGCAGTAACACGAACAAAGTTACCGACATCGGCGTCAGTTAATGTGTAACTCGCATTTATTGCTGTACCAATATCTGTCCAGGTTGAACCATCGGAACTTCTTTGCCATTGGTAAGAAACAGCCGAGAAACCGTCCGCGTCAGTAATTGTCGAACTCAAGGTTTGGTCTTCGGTTTCAATTCCAGAAAAGCTGATAGAAGCTGTATCGTTTATTCCTATGATTAAACCTGAGGCCGATGATACAGGGGTCTCAGCGGTTCCTTGGTTGTCGGTATAGCTTGCGGTAACGCGAACAAAATTATCAACATCGGCGTCGGTTAATGTGTAACTCGCATTTATTGCTGAACCAATATCTGTCCAGGTTGAACCATCGGAGCTGCGCTGCCATTGGTAAGAAACCGCCGAGAAACCGTCGGCATCAGTAACTGTTGCAGATAAAATTTGATCTTCAGTTTCTGTTCCTGAAAAACTAATCGTAGCGGTGTCGTTGATGCCAGTGATTGATCCGGAGGAGGACGATATTGGGGCCTCTGCAGTTCCTTGATTGTCGGTATAGCTTGCGGTAACGCGAACAAAATTATCAACATCGGCGTCGGTTAATGTGTAACTAGCGTTTGTCGCGCTACCAATATCAGACCAAGTGGAGCCGTCAGTGCTGCGTTGCCATTGATAAGTCACTGAACCAAAGCCATCGGCATCAGTAACTGTTGCAGATAAAATTTGATCCTCAGTTTCTGTTCCAGAAAAGCTGATAGAAGCTGTATCGTTTATTCCTGTGATTAAACCGGAGGCCGGTGAAATGGGAGTTTCAGCAGTTCCTTGATTATCGGTATAGCTTGCGTTTACACGTATAAAGTTACCGACATCTGCATCGGTTAATATGTAACTTGCGTTTGTCGCGCTGGCGATGTCAGACCAGGTAGAACCATCAGTGCTTCGTTGCCATTGATAATTTACGGCACCAAATCCGTCCGCATCGGTGATAGTGGCTGAAAGAGTTTGATCTTCAGTTTCAGTTCCTGAAAAACTAATCGTAGCGGTGTCGTTGATGCCAGTGATTGATCCGGAGGAGGACGATATTGGGGCCTCTGCAGTTCCTTGATTATCGGTATAGCTTGCAGTGACGCGTACAAAGTTGCCAACATCGGCATCGGTTAATGTGTAGGTCGAATTATTTGCACTACCAATATTTGTCCACGTCGAGCCATCAGTGCTGCGTTGCCATTGATATGTAACTGCGCTGTACCCATCAGCGTCTGTAATGATCGAACTTAATATTTCATCTTCAGTTTCTGTTCCAGAAAAACTGATTGATGCTGTGTCGTTTATTCCTGTGATTAAACCTGATGCAGAAGAAGCGGGGGTTTCCAGTGTGCCCTGATCGTCTGTGTAGCTTGCCGTTACGCGAACATAATTATTAACGTCTGCGTCACCTAGGGTGTAGCTGGAAGCTATGGCGCCAGCAATGTCGGTCCAGGTTGAACCATCGCTGCTACGCTGCCACTGATAGTCAACTGTACTAATCCCATCAGCATCTGCGAGCGATGCGGTAAGTAACTGGTCTTCGGTTTCAGTGCCACTGAAACTCAGTGACGGCGTATCGTTTACGTTGTTGATGGGTGACGTTGCACTGGATACCAGGGATTCGCTGTAACCGGCGTCATCGGTGTAGCTTGCGCTTACGCGAATGTATTGAGCAACGTCATCATCGCCCAGGGTATAACTCGCGGTTGTTGCACCAGTAATGTTGGCCCAGCTACTGCCATCACTGCTGCGCTGCCAGGCATAGCTAATCACACCAGTCGCGCCATTAGCGTCTGATACTAGGGCGTTAAGATTTTGGTCTTCGGTGGCAGATCCGCTAAGAATCACAGTTCCTGGGGTATTTCCCGAACCAATAATTCCGGAACTCACCGACTGCACATTTTCCGGGTTGGAAGCGTTATCGGTATAGTTTGCTGTCAAACGAACATACTGGCCTACTTCGCTGGCCGTTAAGGTAAAGTCGCTGCTGGTAGCGCCGCTGATGTCTGACCAGGTTGAACCATCGGCGCTACTTTGCCATTGATACGAAATCGTACCGGGTACGCCATCTTGATCGTAGATAGACCCCGTTAAAATTTCTCCTTCGAATTCAATTCCGCTAAATAATGCGCGACCGGCACCATTATTGGTAACCTGAGATGAGACTTGTGAATTGACGGTTTCAATGGTGCCTTCATCATCCACGTACGTCAGCTGTGCTCGCACGTACATTCCGCCCTCATCTGCGGTGAGCACATAATCACTGGCGGTTGCTCCGGATATGTTGTTCCAGTTATCGCCGTCGACACTGCGTTGCCATTGATAGGAAACCGGGCCTGAAACGCCATCGGCATCATCTGCAAGAAAGCCTGTGCTGGCTGTAGACCCTTCCGAGCCGATGCCATCCAGGTAGGCCGTGGCCAGATTGTTATCGTCCACAAAACTGATGGTGAAATTACCGTTAGCCGTTCCTGCTGCGAGATCGCCGGAGTCTTCAACGCTGTAGATAAACGATTCATCGCCGGGCTCATCGGCGGCGAAGGTAATTTGATTCACGACGTAGCTGGTGTTGGTGTTGCCGGACGTAAACACCAGGTATTGGAAATCTGCTGAGGTATCGCTGATGAAAACATCAATGAAGTCAGAGGCACCACCCCCCCCTACACCAGCAACGGAACCCGAACCCACCTGATTCCCAGAGGCATCATAGGCTTCCCAGTTAGCCTGCTCCACAGGTGAACCGCCAAGGCGGGAAACGGTTACGGTGGCCATACCGTAGTTGGCCTGTAAATCGATGACTAGGGCTTCGGTATTGCCATCGTTATCGATTTCGTCGGTTAAACTGCCGGGGTACATCACGCCAATCCCGTTATCAAATTCAACAGCGGAATCGGCAGTGGCATTGCTGAAGCTGGTGTCGAGCACATCCACGCTGGCTTCGTATGTTGCACCTGCGGCGAAGCCATATACGTTAAATGCGCCGGCCCAATCGAGAGCGGTATCGTTGTTTACGGTGCTGGCGGTGTAGTTGGTGGTGAAGGTGTAAGTGCCATCGCGATTAATAACAAAAGTACCGCTATCTGCGGCAATGGTCAGGTTGTCACTGCCATCGAAACTGCTATACACCACGCCGTTGTATTCGACCGATACCAGTTGGCCGCTGCCGGTGAATGTGTCTGCATTGATCTGTGTACCGCCGACACCGGTGAACAAATTCCCTGTGATAACTTCATCGTGCCATACCGTAATTGCGTCGTCTGCCGGTGCCGCCGCCAGCAGGCCCTGCCATTGATGGGCTTCCAGGGTTTGGGTTTCGATAATCCCGGTACGACTTTCCAGTTGCCAGTCGCCCCCCAGTGTTGATGCTCCGGTTGCGTCGTTACTGGCCGCTACATCCGCGCTGGTGATATTTGCCAAACTGTTGATGAGTTGTTCGCCAGCGGCGTCGCCAGTGAGGTTGCAGCCATAGATAAGAATGTCGCCATTGGCGTCCAGAGCGTCTCCCCAGCTCGATAATTGATCTTGAAAATTACTGAGGGAGTTCGTATCAAGTTGGCTGTCACCGAGGTTGATACGCCCTTGATTTCCGTGAGTTATCAGATGTATTCCCTGTACACCGGCGTATTGCGCCAATACCAGCGATATTTGTTCAATGCCGTCTGCGTTGCTGTCCAGCATAAAAACTTGGTATTCGCTGGTTTCCGATAATTCAAGCTCTTCAAGTAATTGCGTGCTGTTATCGACAGCGCTATCGACGAATATCAGCTCTCCGCCGAAATATTCGCGGGGAAGCGGGCTGCTGTCTATATCGGGGGTGTCGAGCAATGGCTCAAAAGCCGTGGGGTCGCCAAGCGGATCTGGCAGTTGCAGAATATCCAGCAAATTGGCGTTGTCGGCTTGTACGCTTAGATTATCCGGGTCGTCGGGACCGTCAGAAAGCAACACGAAATCTGTTGTTGCAGAGAACAACAGACGGTCTTCCAGCGGCTCTGCGACAATCCGCATTTTGCGTGTAACGGTTTTTCGGCCCATCGAATAAAACTATCAGTTGAGATCCACGGCAGCTCTACGGCACCTGTGGATTGATCTTTCTTTTGCGGTTGGCGGGTTGAAGTCTTTCGCCGAACCGGTTTGTATTGCTCCCTGGTTGTTGTTATCGCCCGATGTGCACTGTATACAAGTTGATCATTCTGGCGTAAAAAACATCCTTAAGCTATCAGGTTGTATGCGTTATAACAAAACGGTAGTACCACGATTTTTCTTATACAGAACTATTTGTCGAGTAGAATCGATTGGCTCTCGACATCCGGAAATTCCACTTGGCACTTCAACCCGCTGGGTAGTTGGAGTCTCGGGTTGGGGATGGAAAGGGTGATCCCAAAAGTGTTGCTCGGTGCATCGATGGCTTTATCAACCTGTTCCACGTGCGCGGTGTAACTGGATTTAGCCAGGGTTATTTCCGGAGTTACCACGGCGTTCATGCCCGGCTTGATGATTCCGTAGAGGTTAGATGGCGCAAATACCTCAACCTTCAAAGGGTCGAGCTGCGCCAGCTGCAAAATGGGTTCGAAGTAAATGTGCTCACCGGGTTCTTTGTAGCGTTCCAATATTACTCCATCGACCGGACTGGTAATGGTACGCCGTTCTAAATCTGCTAAGGCCCGGTTATATTCCAGCGCGGCCTGACGTTTGCGATCTTTAGCTTGCTGTAATTGTTGTGCCGCCAGTTGGTATTCGGTACTGGCCTTGTCGAGCTCCGCATAGGATGCGGCTTTGTTATCGTAGAGGTCTTTTACGCGCTTGAGGTTGCGTTCCGCAAAATGCAGCCCCAGCTCCTGGGCCTCGATATCACTCACCAAATCTGCTTGCATGCGCCGCAGTTCCACCGTCGCAGCTTCCAGCGAGGCTTCCAACTTGGCGAGCACATCACCAGCCGATACATTCTGATTTTTACTTACCAGAATCTCGCTGACAACGCCTTCAGTAGGGCTGCTGATGTCAATTCGTACGTGGGGTTCGATGCGGCAATTTAATTGCACAGGGGGATTCGCATGGGCTCCACACGCAAACACTGCAGTTAAAAGAACAAGGTTTCTAAAGGCGCTCATGGTGTTGTTAGCTAATTCCGGCGGTTGCTGTTGATTGGAGTTATGTGTTGCCGGTTATTGTTTAAAAAACCAACAATGAGGGTAATGCAAATATGACGTTAATTTCAACATTTGCTCGACCAGTGGTTTATTGGCTTATTAATCGGTCACCACGTGCCAGCCTCACTAACAGTTGTTGCAGTCTTGCGTAAAGGCGAGCGCCTAGTGGTCGGGGTTGGTGGATGAAAGAAACAAACACCCTCTGACCAAAAAAAGTCTCTCCCTGTGTTTGGGGAAAAGCGATATCCAATATGAAAACCCGTTCCAGAGTTCGAGTGTTGTTTTCCTTTCCCTGCACGGCAAAGCTGCCTCCTCCTGCCGCGCCCAGAATGGGGCTGGGCAGCTCGAAGGTACCGCCTGGCACCTCGCGATCCAGCTCTCCTTTTAGGCTGCGGCCGAGTTCGCTGGCAAATTGTACCTTAATCGACCTTGTGTCGCGGCGGACGTGGTTAACGGTTTCCTGATCCAGTGCGACTCTTATTACGGGTGCTTGGCCGTTAAGCAGCAGGCCGAGGGTATCGCCCTCTTTAACAAAACTGCCTGGCAATTGATGGTTTGTAAGCACTCGAAAGCGTCCTGAAGCCGGGCTGCGTACAATTAAATTATTAACGCGCTCCTGTAAAAACTCGATTTCTGCGGTAATAGCTTTGATGTCTTCTTCAAACATCTGAATTTGCGCGCGGTCCAGCGACCAGGCTTGTTGGTAGCGGGCCTGGTACTCCCTGAGCGTGGCCTGTTTTTGAAGTAATTCGGCCGTGATGTCTAAATTGGTGAGTTGAAGTAGGCTTTGACCGGCTGTAATGTGTTGTCCGTCGGCGACGACTTGTTGCGTGACCAGCCCGGAAACCGGTGCGCGTACTCGCGCATTTTCGGGTAGCCAGAGCACCCCTTCGGCCCGCGTGGTATCGGGCAGCGGCACGAAGAGCACAAATGTGGCGACGGTAAATAACGCCGTAAAACTGATTGCGATAGCTCGTTTGCGGCTGTGCTGAAGTTCTTTGTTAAAAAAAAGGTAGGTAAGGTTTTTAGCCAGAGGTAAAAGCAGTTGAAACAGGAGTAGCCAAATCCCGAGCAACAGTCCTGGCAAGGGGGCGCGGCTTACAACAACTGTGACAATCGTTAGCAGCACGCTGAGTCGATACACAATGGCAGCGAGCGCGTAGCTTGTTAGACCAATTGCCTCACCGGTAGTTTTTGTTGGGGACAAGCTGAGGTCAACACCGTAAGCGAAGCGCTTTACCAGGTAACTCAGCTGCAGTTGCGCACGTGTTGCAAGGTTCGGTTGGTCGAGGGCATCACACAAAATATGGTAGCCATCAAATCGCATCAACGGGTTGCCATTAAAAAAAAGGGTTGAAACACTTCCAATTAAAATAATGTTAAACAGAACGTTTTTATAGATGCCGGGCTCTGCGTCCACCCATAAAATCATCGCAACAGCGGCAAAAAATAATTCCACAGCCATGCCCGCGGCTCCCACCATCATGCGCTGTTTTTTGCTGTTGAATCCGGTTGCCGCTGTGGCATCTACATAAGGGAAAGGGGTTCCAACGATAAATACAACACCAAATTCGTGTACGCGGCCGCCCCAGGCCTTGGTAAACAAGCCATGACCCAGTTCGTGAAAAACTTTTAATGCTGGATAGGTTAACCACAATAAGATCAGATTGCTGCCAGAAAACAATTCGTTAAATTGTGAAGAGGAAAGTTGCGGCCAATTTCGCATCGCCAGCAGCAGGCCATAGGTAACACAAGTCAGCCAAATAATTCCCATCGCGGGTGAAGTCAAAATCTTTCCGAGAGGCTGTAAGCGGGTTAACAACGAATCTGGGTTGAATAGTGGAATTTTCCAGGCGTAAGGGCTTCGTATAAATTGCAGTTTATGCTGCTGACGTTTTTTTTGTTGCCGCTCAAAAATATCGCTACTGCGCGCGGGAATGTCGCAAACCAATAAATCGGCCACGTACAGATATTGAATAAGTTGAATAAGGTCTTCGCGAGTTGGTGTTTCGTCCAGTGTTTGTTGCAGGCGGCTTTGCGATGCACTGGCGAGAATTTGCGCGAGGTTGTTGTGGCCATTCATAAAACCGATTAAGCGATAAGCCAAGCCATTAAAACGGTGAAACTTCCCACTGGCTTTATCGTGTAGCAGGTGCCAGGTTTCTCCCTGATATTGGCGCTGCTGAAATTCAGCATGACGAGGCAGCGACGGTTTTAGGTTTACTAAATGTTGCCAGGCATTGGATTCACTCACGAGTTACACCCATAAATGAAGCCGCAGCCAGCTCCAGAAGTCGTGAAACAAAATCCACCCAAAGGCGCGTTTGGCAATATGTATTTTTGCTGCGCCGGTCATGCCGGGGCGGAGTTCGGGATGTTGCTGTGGCAATTTTGCATCCACCCTAAAATAATTGCGTTGTTCGCGTAATTCGGAAAGTGGTGTGATGCGTTCTATTGCGATTTCGAGGTAAGTTCCCGGCAGGCTTTTTAGCGTTAGTGTCGCTTTTTGATTGGGCTTAATGAAAGCAATATCTTGTTCTTTGACGAATAGAGAAACCTTGAATGCTTCGGCATCGGCAATTTCAAACAGTTCTTCACCCTGTTCCACTGGGGCTCCAATGGACTGACTAATATCTTCCGAGACCACCACCCCAGCGATTGGGGATCGCAATTGCACGCGTTCAAGTTTTTGTTCCACCAGGCGCAGCTGAATTTTGCTTTGTTCCAATTGGGCATTCACAATCGCCGCTTGTGCGCGATTGGCATTCGCCAGTGCGTTATCGTATTCTAGGCGTAATTGTTGTTGTTCGCTGGTGAATTTGCGACGTTCCAATTTTAATTCGTCATCTTTTAATTTAGCGAGAATCTGGTCGGCGTTTACTGCGTCGCCGGGGCGCGCATGAATCTCACCTATAAAACCCTGGTAGGGTGCAACCACCAGGTGTTTGTTAGTGCTTTCCACCAGAGCATTGCTGCGTACCTTGAAATTCATGGGTATAAACAGCGAAATAAAAAACACGCTTAAGCACACAAATACCAAGCGTTCTACGGTGGCGTTGTTGCCCAGTAACTGATTGAACCAACGTCCCAGCGAGCGTTTAAGGGCTGTTGCGACGCTTTGATGGGCTTCGTTTTTCAAACGTAGAATGTTGCTCAAGCCAGGTGCAATACGCTCAATAAATTCTAGAGCAGGTAGGGTATTTACCGTTGTGTCACTGTGCTCAATTGTCAGCGCGCCCAATAGTCGTTGTTCGTTAAATACAAGTCTGGTATGGCAGCTCGTGAGTAAATGTTTTTCTTTGAGTGCGGTATGAGCACGGCAAATGGTACCTTCCGGAAGTGACTCTGCAGGCACATCGATAGCAATACGCTGCTGCGTTGCTTCAAGCATTGCTTCATGTATTAACTGCATCGGCTCGCTGCGTGGGTCGAAATTCGCTGAGTGCGACACAGCGAGCAGTTGCAGTTTGTTGTTAACAAAATAACCGAGACTTACGCGCCCCAAATTAAAGTCGGCGCAAAGTCCGTTTACGGTGGTAATGGCCGTTTCTGCAAAAGATGGTTGCTGAAGCAGTTGGGTGAGAAACTGAAGTTGCTGATGTTGATGACGGGCTCCAGGTGATTCTGGTCTGGCGGTATCAGCCACAAAGGTGTCATATTCGTGCAGTGCAAACTGTAGCCAGGTGGTTCCCCAATTCAGCAGTTTCAGGATGGCTTTAATGTTATCGCTTTGATGGCCTCCAAGCTCCAGAACAACAGCGCCCCAAAATTGCCGATTGAGCTGAACAGGAAAGCCGAGTAGGGGAGTCTGATTGTTTTTTTGCAGGCTGAGGCGTTGTTTTTGCAGTACATCCCGGGCGCAATCGAGCATTGCGGAATTGATATCGCCGTCTTGGGGCCACAGGGCGGCAACCAGAGGTTTCGATTGACCGGTAAATTGAATAAGCATTCCCCGGTGGCAATCCTGAACCATTTGACATTGCAATTGGAGCCAGTGTTTTAATAGCGGTTTAAGCGCGTGCATTGGTTAATCTTAGCTGGCGATGGGCTCCGATCCCAGCACGGCTTCAACGACCTGTACCTGACCCTCGCGAATAATTTCAATCGATACTTTATCGCCCGGGCGTGATTCTGCCACTTCTTGTTGACCCCAGCGGCCATCGCCAACCAGGCTGTCATTAATGCGCGTGATGACATCACCAGGGCGCAAACCGGCTTTATCGGCAGGGCCCTGTTCAGCAACCCGTGTGATTAGCACCCCATTGTTGGTGCGCAAGTTGAAAGATTGCGCCAGGCGCGGTGATAAGGGTTGTGCTTCGACACCCAGCCAGCCGCGTACCACGCGTCCGAATTCGACAATATCGTTTAGGGTCTGGATGGCGGTGTCGGCCGGAATCGCAAAGCCAATGCCACTGGCTGAACCAGATTGATCGAGAATGGCGGTGTTGATTCCCAGCAGATTGCCGTGCGCATCCACCAAAGCGCCTCCGGAGTTTCCTGGGTTGATGGCTGCGTCGGTTTGAATGAAATTTTCGAAGTAAGCTATATTAAAGCCGCGCCGTCGTGTCGCACTGATAATGCCTTGCGTTACGGTTTGGCCCATGCCGAAGGCGTTACCTATCGCCAGTACCACATCACCTACCATTGCGGTGTCGGGTGAACCGATAGGAATGGGGGTTAGCTGTTCCAAATCTATTTTTAACACCGCCAGATCGTTTGGGCGGTTAACACCTTTAAGTTGCGCTTTCGCTTCGCGTCCATCAGCGAGCGCCACAACAATCTCATCGACCCCGTCGATAACATGGTTGCTGGTGAGAATATAACCTTCTTTGCTCACGATTACGCCAGACCCCCGTGCTGATTGCATGCGTTGTTGCCGGGGAATGTCCGAGAGGTTGAAGAAGTGCCTGTAAAGCGGGTCGTCAAACAATGGGTGGCGACGGTTGCGTACCTGCTTGAGTGTATAAATATTCACCACGGCTGGAGCCGCTCGCGCGACGGCTCGGGCGTAAGAAACTGGCCCCTGCCAGGCTTCGAGTTCGTTAGGGGTGAGTCCCGATGGATTATTGTTAGCGTTGTTCCCCAGCGAGCGCAGCCGCATATCGGGAAACAACACCAGGGCGGTAAGCGCCATCACCAGGCCAAACATAACCGGCCATCGGATGTACAACACTGCCTTATAAATTGACCCCATTACCACGATTCCTGGAATATTTTAGGTAACTCGCGTCTCGCCATAGGGTCAGCGACGCGTGTTTCCGGCCGGCTATTGAAGCTCAGCCCACGCGCTTTTGAGAGGGTACTTCAACAGCCTCACTGACTTCATCGTCTTGTAGGCCGTATTCTTCGCTGAGAGTTCCGGTTTGACCAGGAGTTTTCGGAGCCCAGTCTTTGGGCGGTTCAATATTCACTTCATCCATCGCGTCGGCTTCGAGGTTCAGTGTGCCTTCACCTGCGGCGAGAATTTTACGACTGATTTCCGAGTTGGTGAGTTCCACTGCACCGCGAGCAAGGTGCTCGTGAACTTCTTTGTAACTTTGTGTGAGGTTGTGAACCAACTTGGAGGTTTCCGCGAAATGTTGCGCAACATCCTGTTGGTACTGGCTCAACTCTTGCCGAGTTAGCTGCAAGCTCTGCTCTAAGTCTTTCTGTTGCTCTGGCGGCAACAGAGTACGACTGATGATTGCGCCCAACAGACCACCAACACAAAATACGATAGTGCTGACCATGATGAGAATTTCGAGTGAAAACAAAGGTGACCTCCGTAAAAAAAGACACTGCCCCCAGGCTACCCTAAATTCCCTGCACTGGGTAGAGCTCTCCTGCGAGGGCATTTAATTGACCGCCAATAATACACCATGGTAATCCCATCTGCGGTGAATTCTCGCCAAGAAGCGTAAGGCGTCCGTTGAATGGCACTGTTTTCGCTGGGGGCATCTGGTTAGAATGCGCCGTTTCTTTTTGTATAAGCTCTGTTTTCATGTCAAATACCCCTGCACAACGCTATCAACAAGATCTTGAACGACACGGTTATATTAGTGATGCCGCTCAGTTACAGGCCGTGCAGGCCTTACAACAGCTCTATGAGCGATTGGTTGAGGAATATCCGCAAAGCCCCTGGGGTAATGGCGGCAACCTGTTACGAAGAGTTTCAGCACTTGCCAGTGGGCTCGTAGGTCGACGCCAACAGAGAACGCAGCGAGGCTTGTATTTCTGGGGCGGTGTTGGGCGCGGAAAAACTTATTTAATGGATATCTTCTTCGAATCGCTGCCCTTCGAACAAAAGATGCGAACTCATTTTCACCGTTTCATGCGACGTGTGCACAGTGAATTAAAGACCCTTAAAAGTTACAAAGACCCACTAAACACCGTGGCAGATAGGTTGGCCGATCAAGCATGGGTTATTTGTTTCGATGAATTCTTTGTGATTGATATTACCGATGCGATGATTTTGGCAAATTTGCTGGAACGCTTATTTGAGAGGGGCGTGGTACTTGTGGCCACCTCTAATATTGCACCGGATGGGCTTTATAAAGATGGTCTGCAGCGGGTGCGGTTTTTACCAGCCATAGAATTGCTCAAGAAGCATACCGCAGTATTAAATGTGGATGGCGGTGTTGACTATCGCTTGCGTGCACTTCAAAAAGCCGCGCTTTATTATGATGCTAACGATTCCGCCAGCGAGCAGCAATTGCAGGATTGTTTTAATAGCCTGGTGCCCGATACACAGCATGTTGAGCAGAATGTATCGCTGGAAATTAATGGCCGCAATATCAGTGCGAAATGCATTTCCGATGATGTTGCCTGGTTTTCATTCGCAACGCTGTGCGATGGGCCTCGATCGCAAAATGACTACATCGAAATCGCGCGCGAATTTCACGCGGTTATCGTTGCTGGTGTGCCGCTATTTACCGAGCGTAACGATGACCAGGCGCGTCGTTTCATTTATTTAGTCGATGAGTTTTACGACCGCAACGTGAAACTCATTCTGTCTGCCGACAAACCTATGTTGCAACTCTATAGCGAGGGGCGTTTAGCGTTTGAGTTTGAGCGAACTGTAAGTCGCTTGCAAGAAATGCAAAGCCAGGAATACCTGGCGCGGGAGCACAAAGCTTGAGCGTCCATTGCCTCGGCATCACCGTTATATGATGGATGGGCATCTCTCCTATTGCACACGTTTGTAGCGTGTGATCTTACAAAAAACGTATTGCCATCTACTATTAAAGGTAGCGATCACACACCCGTTTGGTTTCGCCTGTTGGAAATGAATGGTTGGAGGCTCATGAGCAATAAGCTACCCAGGTGCTTTACCCGTGTATTTTTCTGGCCGTTATACACTGCGCTACTATTAGCGCAAACACTTAACGCACACGCTTTGGATACCAGCGCCCAGCATATTCGCCACCAAATGGGTGGTTGGAGTGGCGATATTCAACTCTATCAGGCAGGGCTGTTAAATCTTCTGCTGAAGGTGTCAGAGCCAGAATTTGGCCCGTATACCTTAGAATTGGATAGCCGCTTGCTAACTGGCAGCCGCTGGGTGAAAGCCATGTCAAACGGCGCTCTTCACACCAGTTTTCGCGCTGGTGCGCCTTCACTGGGTGAAGACACCGGGGCTATGCATTGGTACCGTCAGCCATTTTTAAAATCCATGCTCGGGCTGCGACGTTTACTGGTTCGTCGCGAAGATCTCGATAAATTTGCCTCTGTAAAATCGCTGGAAGATCTGAAGCAATTAAGCATCGGGCAGGGCGACAGTTGGCCAGACCGGTTTGTGTACAATTCTGCCGGTGTAACCGTGGTCGAAGGCAAGAGCATTGAGCACCTGATTCGCATGCTCGATAAGAAACGCTTCGATTTTCTGGCGCTGAGCGTGCTCGAAATTGAAGGGGTGTTCACCGAGTATCTCACCCTTTATCCTGACCTGGTTTTGGTGGATGACCTCTACATTTATTACCCAATACCCGTTTATCTCACCGTGAGTAAGATGAAGCCTTACGTCGTAGCACGCTTGCGGGCGGGGATGAAGATTTTGTTTGAGCAAGACAGTGGCAAGCGCCTGGACGACATTTTCCATCAATACTTTCCGCTCGAAAGCCGGGTGCTGGTAACACCGCGTACGCGTCTGATTTCGCTGCAAAACCCCAAGCTCTCCGCAGAGCTCGCTGCGGGTATCGATGAGTATTTCTACTCACGAATTTGGCATCACCCCAAACACTGACTCAGTGGCCAATTGTTTGGCGCGGTTGCCCTAAAAATGCTTGAAAATTGAGCGACCTTTCTGTAGACTCCGCGCTCCTTTTGGCCCGTCAACTCTTAGCCGGGCCGGTTTTAACACTTTATTTTCTAACCCGTACCTTCGTAAGGCAGAAATAACATGAAGACCATCAGTGCCAACTCTCAAACAGTGAAACGCGACTGGTACATCATCGACGCTGAAGGCAAAACTCTGGGCCGTATGGCTGCAGAGATTGCTCACCGCTTGCGCGGTAAGCATAAGCCTGAATATACCCCGCACGTCGACACCGGCGATTACATCGTAGTCATTAACGCCGAAAAAGTGCGCGTAACGGGCAACAAAGCGAAAGATAAGATGTACCACCACCACACCGGCTACATCGGTGGCTTGAAGTCCATCAGTTTTGAAAAGCTGATCCAGAAAGCTCCTGAACGCACTATCGAAACCGCCGTTAAGGGCATGTTGCCCAAAGGCCCACTCGGTCGTGCAATGTTTAAAAAATTGAAGGTTTATGCCGGCGACGCGCATCCGCACACCGCCCAGCAACCTCAAGCACTCAACATATAAGAACTAGGAGCCCAACATGGCAGCAGAACAATACTACGGTACGGGCCGACGCAAAACCGCCACAGCGCGAGTTTTTATTTCTTCGGGTACCGGCACCATTACGGTTAACAACCGCCCGCTCGACGAGTACTTTGGTCGCGAAGTGGCGCGCATGATCGTGCGTCAGCCTCTCGAAGCGACTGATAACGTCGATAAATTCGATATCAACGCAACTGTTAAAGGCGGCGGTAGTTTTGGTCAGGCCGGTGCTATTCGTCACGGTTTGACACGCGCATTAATGGCTTACGATGAAGCGCTGCGTGGCACACTGCGTTCCGCAGGCTACGTGACTCGTGATGCTCGTGAGGTCGAACGTAAGAAAGTTGGCCTCAGAAAAGCCCGTAAGAAGCCACAATTCTCCAAGCGTTAAGCTGGCATTCTGCATCGACACAAGACGCCCGAGCCCGCATGGATCGGGCGTTTTTGCATGTATTGCGCGCCGCTTCCGCGGCCCGGGTGCCTTGTCACATTGGGCGAATTTCTTTACCATAACGCCACTTTTTATGGGGGCGCTGTTTAAAATGCCATTAAGCCGGAATCTCGGGCTTGGCATCCCGTCAGCATTGAGCAATACAAGAGCTAACCGCGTTTGGTTGCGGACACTAAATGTGGGTCTCCAAATTATTATAATTGCCAGCTTTTCAGAAACTCCGACGCTATAGGTTCAGCTTCGAGCTGATGCCGGCGTTGCCTCGTGCCATGGTGAGTTCGACAAGTTTATATAAATCAACGTGACAGGCCGATAAAGCCGAAAATGGGAGATGAACGTCATGAGCAATGACGGAGTTAATGAGGGGCGTCGCAGGGTTCTCACTGCACTAACCTCCGTTGTGGGCGCAGCCGGCGTAGTCGGTGCCGCTGTTCCTTTTGTCGGATCGTGGAACCCCAGTGCCAAAGCAAAGGCCGCTGGAGCACCCGTTGAAGTAAACATTTCAAAACTTGAACCCGGGCAGATGATTACTGTTGAGTGGCGCGGTAAGCCGGTCTATGTTTTGCGTCGCACCCCGGAAGCCTTGGCCACCCTCGCCGAAATTGAACCCCGTTTGCGCGATCCCAACTCAGACAAATCAACACAGCCCGATTACGTAAAAAATCGCACCCGTTCCATCGAAGGCCATGAGCCGGTGGCGGTGATTTTGGGCTTGTGTACCCATCTAGGCTGCGCACCTACGTATCGCCCTGATGTGGGCGCTGAAGATTTGGGCGGCGAAGCGTGGTTGGGCGGCTTTTTCTGTCGTTGTCACGGTTCCAAGTTCGATCTTGCTGGCCGTGTACTGGAGGGCGTTCCCGCGCCAATCAACCTGGAGATTCCACCCTATCAGTTTTTGAGTGACGACATGTTGCTCATTGGCGAAGGTCAGGAGGCATAAAACAATGATTAACTGGCTGACTGGATTGTGGAACTGGATAGACGCTCGCCTTCCCGTGCAACGTGCGTGGGATACTCACATGGGCAAATATTACGCGCCCAAGAATTTCAACTTTTGGTATTTCTTCGGGGTGATCTCGCTGTTGGTGTTGGTTAACCAACTTCTTACCGGCGTATGGCTCACCATGAATTACGTGCCCACCGCTGAACAGGCGTTCGCATCGGTTGAGTACATCATGCGGGACGTGCCCTACGGCTGGATCATCCGCTACATGCATTCCACCGGCGCTTCGGCGTTTTTCCTGGTGGTGTATCTGCACATGTTTCGTGGCCTGATGTATGGCTCATACCGTAACCCGCGCGAACTGGTGTGGATCTTTGGTATGGTGATCTACGTTGCGCTTATGGCAGAAGCCTTCCTCGGTTATGTATTGCCCTGGGGACAGATGTCATACTGGGGTGCCCAGGTAATTGTTAACCTGTTCGGCGCGATTCCCTATGTCGGTGAAGACCTGGTACAGTGGATACGCGGTGACTACCTTATTTCCGGTGCTACCCTGAACCGCTTCTTTGCACTTCATGTTGTTGCTGTGCCTATCGTGTTGCTGGCCTTAGTCGTGTTGCACTTGTTGGCCTTGCACGAGGTTGGCTCCAATAACCCCGACGGTGTTGAAATCAAGAAAAACAAAGACGCCAATGGCATTCCTGTTGATGGCGTACCTTTCCATCCGTATTACACCGTGCACGACTTGGTGGGGATCACGGTATTCCTGTTCGCATTCTGTGGTGTGATTTTCTTTGCGCCGGAATTGAATGGTTATTTCCTGGAGCACGCCAACTTCGAACAGGCAAATTCACTGAAAACACCCGAGCATATTGCACCTGTTTGGTATTTCACGCCGTTCTACGCCATCTTGCGTGCAGTTACCTTCGATCTTGGCGGTGTGTTCACATCGAAATTCCTGGGCTTTATTGCGATGGCGCTGGCCATTGTGGTGCTGTTCTTCCTGCCTTGGTTAGATCGCAGCCCTGTTAAATCGGTGCGCTACAAAGGTACCTTTAGTCGTGTTGCACTTATCGTGTTTGCTGCGACTTTTGTGGTTCTCGGTTATCTCGGCCTCAAAGCGCCTTCGCCCTCACGCACTGCATTGGCCCAGATATGTACAGTGTTGTACTTCCTGTATTTCATCGGCTTGCCATTCTGGACCAAAATGGAGAAAACCCTACCCGAGCCCGAGCGGGTGCAAAAGAAAGGCCTGCCATTAATTTTGGTGCTCGGTGGCTTGGTACTTTTCCTGATACTGGTCTTCGTACCGCTAAAAGCGGTGGGCTCTACCGGTGGTGAATGTGGCGCAGTTCCCTGTGACCATTTTGAACCCGAGCTCGGCGATAAGGCTTCATTGCAGCGCGGCGCAAAATATTTTGTGAACTACTGCATGGGCTGCCATTCCGCGGGATATTCCCGTTACGAGCGCGTCGCGGAAGACCTCGATATTCCGTCAGATTTAATGCTCGAAAATATGGTGTTCAGCGACCAGAAGATTGGTGAACTGATGACCATCGCCATGGCTCCCGCCAAATCCAAAAAGTGGTTGGGTGCTACGCCGCCCGACCTTACCTTGGTGACCCGTGCCCGTTCACCAGAGTGGGTGCATACCTTTTTGCGCAATTTCTACAAAGATGACTCTCGCCCAACCGGCGTCAACAACAAGGTATTTGCCAGTGTGGGTATGCCCCATGTGTTGATGGAACTGCAGGGCTTGCCGGAGTGTGCTCCCGGGGAGCATCGCGATGCCCATGGTCACGTGGTGCGTAACGCGCTTGGTGAGGCGGAGCTGGCTCCTTGCGGTAGCCTCAAGGTTGGCAACGTTAAAGGGTCTATGAGTTCGGAAGAGTTCGACGAGGCAGTTTTTGATCTGGTCAATTTCATGACCTATCTGTCAGAGCCTGTGGCTGAAAAGCGTCCTCGTATCGGTATCTATGTATTCCTATTCCTCGGCGTATTGTTGATATTCACCTGGTTACTTAACCGTGAATATTGGAAAGATGTACACTGATCATCTAGGTTAGTTAAATCAAAGTATTATTGGCTTTATATATTCGGGGATAAACAATGGGAGTGGTAACCAAACGCTCATCGATGACCTACTTTTCAGACAGTCATGATCATTACAGTCATCGGGTACGGATTGTGCTGGCTGAAAAGGGGGTAACGGTGGATGTGGTTGAAGTGGAGCCCACAGATATCCCTGCCGAGCTTAGCGAGATCAATCCCTACAACTCCCTACCAACCCTGGTTGATAGGGAGCTGACCCTGTATGAAACGCGGGTAATGATGGAATATCTCGATGAGCGTTTCCCTCACCCGCCTTTGCTGCCGGTGTATCCGGTGGCGCGGGCCGAGAGCCGCCAGTTTATATACCGTATTGAAAACGACTGGTGCCCCCTGGTAGATGTCCTAAAATCGTCTGCCAGCAAAGAGGCAATTGCCAACGCGTCGAAAGAGCTGAAAGACAGCTTGGTATCGATTGCGCCCATTTTTGGCGAAATGCCCTACTTTATGAGTGAGGAGTTCACGCTGGTAGATTGTTGCCTTGCGCCCATTTTGTGGCGACTGGAACACTACGGTGTACAATTGCCCAAAACACGACAAGTCGCTCCGCTGTTAGAGTACATGGAGCGAATGTTCAGCCGTGAGTCGTTTCAGGAAAGCCTCACCGAAGCCGAGCGCGAAATGCGTCCCGAACTGGGTTGATCCACCTCCTTATACGACGCACAAAACGAGAGACCTACGCCAATGGCGATGACTTCCAGCCGCCCCTATTTAATTCGCGCGCTCTATGAGTGGATCGTGGATAACGATTTCACGCCGCACATCGTGGTTAACGCGCTTGCCGGTGGTGTGGAAGTGCCTCAGAAATATGTGAACAAAGAGGGGCAGATTGTATTGAACATCGCACCACGCGCTGTGGCCAGTCTGGAATTGGGCAATAAAGCCATCGCTTTCAATGCGCGTTTTGGTGGCATTCCTACAGATATTTACGTTCCCTGCCACGCGGTACTCGGTATTTACGCACGCGAGAACGGCCAGGGCATGATGTTCGAGGCAGAGAACCCTCCGGAGCCGGAACCCACATCCCCCGACGACAATGGCTCTGGCGATCAGAAGCGGCCTAGCCTACGGGTAGTCAAGTAACACATTTGCGCATATCTACCCAATCTTAAATTCTTATGACCTGTGTCAAAAAACGGTCATTTTTATATAGCGAATAATTCTTAATCGCTGGATTTTTCCTGCTTCCCTCCGACGCGCGATCCCATACAATTAATTGTGTCTTTGGTTATATCGCCCGTCGTATAACCTTTATGGGTTTTAAAAATTATAATCAGGAGGAGCTTGAATGGCTTTGTTACAACACACCATTGGAATCATGACAAATCCTTCCGCTGAATGGGTTAGCGTTAGAGACGACAAGAGTTCGTTCAAACAAGTTTTTCTCAGTCACGTGCCCTTTTTGGCTTTGATACCTGCATTGGCGTCATTCTACGGCGTAACTCAAGTGGGTTGGAGTGTTGGCGATGCAGACCCGATTAAACTCTCAGTGAATTCCGCGCTGTCGTTGTGTGCTTTAACTTATGTTGCACTTCTGGCCGGCGTGTTTGTACTCGGTGAATTTATTAACTGGATGTCGCGCACTTACGGTGTGCAGGAAACCGAAGAGCGCCGCCATCACGCGGGTACGGCGCTCGCAGTGTGCGTGACCACGCCCTTGTTCCTGTCCGGCATCTTTCTTGTTGTTCCTTCGATTTGGTTGAATGCACTCGCCATGGCGGCCGCAGGGGCCTACGCGGTGTACCTTATTTTCGAAGGCTTGCCCATTATTATGAACATCAACCGAGAGCGTGCATTTATGTACGCGTCTTCTGTGGTAACGGTAGGCTTGGTGTTAATGGTTACCGCGATGATTGCCACTGTACTGATGTGGGGCATGGGAATCGGGCCAGTATATATCGATTAAACACACGCGCCGAAGTGTTCTATACTGTGGAAAACGGCGCATTATGCGCCGTTTTTTATTGATGAGAGGATTATTGAACAGGCTAAATAACAATGATAAATAGCAATAATCAATTTAATTTTCCAACGATACTGGATTTCGAAGCCTCGGGATTCGGTGGTGAGAGTTACCCCATCGAAGTTGGTGTGGTAGCGACATCTGGTCAGCGTTACTGCACACTCATCCGACCCCAGCGAGATTGGGTGCATTGGAGTAATGAAGCATCCCGTATCCATCAGATATCGCGAACCAGCCTGGTGCAGTTTGGCAAAGACGTTGCCGATGTGTGCCATGACCTCAACGAATTGCTGAAAGGCTCCACGGTATACAGTGATGCCTGGACGCACGACAACGGCTGGCTGATTCGGCTCTACCACGCAGCGGCAATGGCACCGACTTTTAAACTCAGCCCGATTGAGTCGATAGCCACTGAAGAGCAGCTCAGCGTGTGGGACGACACTAAAATTCGCGTACAACGCAACCTGGGCGTGCTGCGCCATCGTGCCAGCTCAGACGCATTGATTATTCAGCAAACCTTTGTGGAGTCCAGGCGCTTGGTGGAAGCACCGGTTAATTCAGCGTCTCACGTTGGTTGAATACCACTTGGAGTGTACGTTAACTTAGCCGTTATCGCAGGCTTGGTCAGCGGAGCATTTTCAGCTTATGCCACCTGAAGCGGTGGTACAGGGCAGTCCAGAGTATCTGCCACGGCCCTGAAGAGTTCCGCTTCAGTACTGGTAATCACACCGTCAGCGGTAATCAGCGCCGCTAACGCTTTCAGTAATTTTGGTTTTTCCAATAGTTTTAACTCACTTAAAGCTAACAGTGCGTTATCTATTGTTTTAAACGAAAATTCCTCACTCAATTTGAAAGAAACTTTTCGCAAACTCAGCGTTTCAATCCCTTTTTGGAACGCGCCGCCTGGAGACTGACTTTTTCCCGCATTTACCACCAGGCTAAACAATACACTCACTTCATCCGCCAGTGAACTCAATGTACGCGTCCCTTTAATTTCGCGCTGTTCGCAGTTGTGTACAATAATGCGGTAAACACACCATTCAAAAATATTTACCTTCTTATCTGCCCGGATTAATGCTGCGAGGTTTTGTTTGAATACCGGGTATTGCGTTGCAGACAATAACTTTAACGACGGAATACTCAGTTCAATGAGTGGCAGATGCAATTCACGGGGCAGTTCAAACACCTGCGGATACAATTGCCGCATCACTTTAAAGGTTGCTGGGTGTGCTTTGTCCTCCAGATGACTTAATTGCAATTCGCAAACGGCGGCATCCGTGTCGAGAAGCAATGCATAAATCAACGCGCGTGCACTGAACGGTTGATGCGCAGCATCCCGCAAAGTTTGCGGTATTTGCGCAATAATAGTTTGCGCCTGTACAAGGTTTTCTGGCTGAGGCGCACCAACGCTGTTTAATGTGGTTTGTGTAAAATCCTTAGCCGTTTGAGTGGACTGAGTCGCGCTAAATTGCGACACCATCGCTTGCGCTGCTTCGCTGGCGACCGCTGATTTTTCTGTGGTTTCTTCAGGGTTGATGTAACTGCCGTTCCAGTTGGGAAAAATACGCTTAATACGTAAATGAATAGGCGGGTGTGTTGCCATTAAGCCACCGAATGCAGTGCGAATTCCCTGACCGAAATACATGTGACTGTATTCTGCGGCATGTTTGTTATGAATTTCACTTCCCACGGCAAAGCCACCAATTTTTTTTAGGGCGTTGCCAATTCCCAGCGGGTTTCGTGTGAACTGTACCGCCGAAGAATCCGCGAGAAATTCACGTTGTCGACTTACCGCTGCTTTTATAATGTTACCGAAAAACACGCCGCCATAACCAATAGCCACGAGCGCAACGCCCAAACCGATTCGGGCACCATCCCCTTTGGAACGGTTCGACGAACTATAGCGCACGTGGTAGCCGGTAGACCCGCGCAGCAGAAAATAACCGATAAGCCCAATCACCAAAATCCCGTGAAGCAGAGCCACCAAACGCAAATTAAGACGCATATCACCGTTGTGTATGTGGCTGAATTCATGGGCGATAACACCCTGCAGTTCGTCGCGGTTTAATAATTCAATACAACCACGCGTTACCCCAATCACTGCGTCGTTTCTCGCCATACCCGCCGCAAATGCATTAATGCCAGACTCATCAATCAGATAGACGTTCGGCACCGGATTTCCCGAAGCGATGGCCATTTCCTCCACCACATTCAGTACCTTGCGCTCGTTGGCATCTTGGGTGTCTGGGTAAATAAGGCGCCCACCCAAACTTTCCGCCACTCTTTTTCCGCCACCGCTCAATTGCGCATATTTAAAAAGAGTACCGGCAAGTACAACGCTGCTGACGCCGAGAAGAACCCAAAGGCCAATTTCTGACTGCGCGATAGCCCAAAGCTGCTGAGTGAAACTTAATGATTGAGCTTGAACCGCACCAACGCTGGTTGAATGTGTTTGCAGAAAATATACAAAAAATGCGACACACAATATGGTTACGGCAACCAGACTGATAACTGCCAGCACCAACAGTACAACCAGCAAACCGGTTTTCTGCCGTGCAGCATCTTGTTGTTTAAAAAAATTCATGGTTTGGCTGTGTTGCTGCAGTAATTAAAAGGAAACTTTCGGAGCCTGCTGAATTTCAGCGCTGTCTTCGAATTCCAATAATTCAGCATCTTCGCGATGACCAAAAGACCCCGCGAATACAACCGGTGGAAAACTTTGCTTGTAAGTGTTGTATTCGGTGACCGCATCGTTGAAAGCTTGTCGAGCGAAGGCCACGCGATTTTCTGTGGAGGTGAGTTCTTCACTGAGCTGACTCATATTGCTACTCGCTTTCAGATCGGGATAGGCTTCCATAACAACGTTAAGTCTTCCCAGTGCGTTAGCCAACACACCCTCTGCACCTGCAAGTTCCTGCATCGCTCCGGCATTCCCTGGGTTTTGAGACGCGTGTTTTAAACCGCTTAACGCAGCGTTGCGCGCGCTTATCACGGCTTCCAGGGTTTCACGCTCATGTGCCATATACGCTTTTGCAGTTTCGACCAAATTTGGTATCAGGTCGTAGCGACGCTTGAGTTGTGTTTCTATTTGCGCAAAGGCATTCTTATAACGGTTTTTTAAACTTACTAATTTGTTAAATATCGCAGCGATATAAAAAATCAGAAAAACAACGACGACTAAAAAAATTATTGTTGAAGTGGACATGCAGGGCTCCTGCCGTTATGGAGTGGAATAATTATAATTGGGGCCAGTCTAACGAGCTGCCCGGCGCTTGCCAAGTCGATCAATTAACTTCCAGATATAGAGATATGTGCGCCAAAATTACGTGGCGCAACAGGATTCCATTTAGCTATCCAATGGGATGTGATAGTTTTTCGCAACAAGCGACTTTTTTTGTTTTGCCGCCGCGGTGGAGTAGGGCGGATTAAATGCGGAGGAACTGCAATGAGTGATCCTGTTGTTGTCGTTGGCATGGCGCGTACCCCAATGGGTGGTATGCAAGGCGCATTCAAAGATATCCCAGCACCGGAATTGGGTGGATACGCGATAAAAGGTGCGTTGCAAGATGCAGGCGTTGCGCCTGAAGATGTCAACGAAGTGGTTATGGGCTGTGTGTTACAGGCAGGGCTCAAGCAAGCCCCTGCGCGGCAGGCTTCACTTTTTTCTGGAATTCCAAACAGTGTTCCGGCCAGCACCATAAACAAAGTGTGTGGTTCCGGTATGAAAACGGTGATGCTGGCCAGCAGCGAATTGTGTTGCGGTGATGCCTCGGTGGTGGTTGCCGGCGGCATGGAAAATATGAGCCGTGCACCCTATATGCTCGACAAAGCGCGCGGTGGTTTCAGGCTCGGCCATGCTGAAATCTACGATCATATGTTTTTGGACGGCCTGCAAGATGCTTATGGTGGTGAGCTTATGGGTATTTTTGCGGAGGCCACAGCCGAAAAGTACGAGCTCACCCGGGAAATGCAGGATACCTTCGCGATCGAATCACTGACACGCGCCAAGCGCGCGATTGCCGAAGGGCGATTTAATCGCGAAATCGTGCCAGTAACGCTGCGTTCCCGTCGCGCTGAAACCACCATCGATACCGATGAACAGCCTGGAGCTGCGCGGCCCGAAAAAATTCCCCACCTCAAACCCGCATTTAAAAGCGACGGTACAGTCACCGCTGCAAATTCCAGCTCAATTTCCGACGGTGCTGCAGCTCTGGTGTTGATGCGCGAGTCCACCGCCCTTGCCCGTAAACTCACGCCTATTGCGCGTATTCACGGTTATCGCCAACATGCCCAGGAACCGGAATGGTTTACCACAGCACCGGTGGGTGCGATAAAGAAGCTCTTGGAACACAACAACTGGTCGAACGACGATGTTGATTTCTATGAGATCAACGAGGCCTTTGCCGTAGTCACCCTGGCCGCGATCAAAGAACTGGAACTCGACCCCGATAAGGTAAACGTCCATGGTGGCGCCTGCGCACTCGGCCACCCCCTGGGGGCATCCGGCGCACGCGTACTGGTAACCCTCATAGGTGCACTGCAATACCACAACAAAAAACGCGGCATTGCCGCGTTGTGTATTGGTGGTGGTGAAGGGGTGGCGATGGGGGTGGAAATGATCGCGTAGCGATCATTTCCGACCAACCGCAATGCGGTTGGTGGTTTCTAGGTTGCTGGGAACAGGCGCTTTGCGCCTTTCTGGGAACGCTCACTGTGTTCGCTTCTAGGAAAATCAAAAAAACAATACCCTTTGAGGGAGCGAAGCGACCGTCCCTAGAAGCTGCCAACGGCAGCGTTTCCAGTAGGGAGCTCCGCGACCGTTCCTAGAAGCTGCCTGCGGCAGCGTTCCCAGCAGGGAGCTCCGCGACCGCCCCCAGGTTCCCCAGAAGTTGCCAACGGCAACGTTCCTAGCAGGCCGCTAAGCGGCCGCTCCAGCCGTTGTTTCACAACGGCTATTCTATATATTCAATCGCCCGCACAACCTTTTTAACCCCGCTGGTTTTCGAAACCACGTCGGTAATTTTTTCGGCCTGTACCATGGTCATCACGCCCATTAGATAAACCACTTCGTCTTCCACAATCACCTTTACGCGGCTGGAATCTATATCGCGGTTGGTGAGCAGTTTTGTACCGATTTTCATATCGAGAAAATTGTCGCCGGTGCGGTCCAGAAAGCTGCTGTTGGGGGCAATTTGTAACTCGTTGTACACCTGGCGCACGCGGGTTACATCGCGCGCGGTTTTCCCGGCGAGTTCGTATGCGGCTTTGGTGGGCACTTCGCCGGTTAGCAACACCACCTGATTAAAGGTATAAACATTGATATGGGCTTCATCGAGTTCTTCACTGGCTTTGCGAATGTTTACGGCAACAATGGTACTTATTTGGCCATCGTCCCATTTATCGCCAAAGGTACGTTTACCGGGGTCGGTTTTTATCGGCCCGCTGGTGGTGGCATCCACAATGGTAACGCAGCCGCTGGAAAAAAATGCGAACAACAGAATAACGCTAATAAAAAACAGGCGGGGCATATTACTCAATACCAAAAAGCTTGTGATCAATTAAATCCAATAAACAAAAAATGGTGAGCAGATGTAACTCGTGAATGCGACCTCGTGAATTAATGGTCGCGCAAATTTCTACATCGTTGACATCTAACAGCGTGGAAAGATCCCCGCCATCGCGCCCGGTTAAGGCAATCACTTGTGCACCGCGATCATGCGCAGCCTGCACCGCGGCAATTAAATTAGCGGAATTTCCGCTGGTGCTGATCGCCACTAAAATATCACCTTCATGCCCCAGGGCACGTATCGGCTTCGCGTAAATATCACTGTAATTGTAATCGGCGGCTATGGCGGTGTAGGTGGAAACCGTGCTGCCCAACCAGATTGCAGGTAAACTGGGGCGCTCTTTTTCGTAACGATCGAGCAGCGACGACGTAAATATTTGCGCAAGTGCAGACGAGGTACCGTTGCCGCACACCATAATTTTTTTATCGGCGAGCAGAGCCGACACCATGCGCTCGCTGGCCTGGTCAATCAAAGGCGCGAGTGCTTCACCAATTTGCATTTTGGCTTCAACACTTTTCTGAAATAAGTTGTAGACCCGTTGCGACATAATTACCTGCTAAGGCTTCAATAAAAAGCGCCCTTAATCCAATTTGTTTCGCTATTACTCATACCGACAACATCGAAGCGCAGGCTGTAATTGGCAGAGAGATTTTTTTCGACCATGTAATGCTGCGCGGCGCTGCGAATTTTATTTTGCTTGCTGGCGGTAACGGTTTCAAGTGGGCCGCCATACAGGCTGTTGGCCCGATATCGCACCTCCACAAAAACCAGCGTTTGTGCCTCCTGCATTATTAAATCGATTTCGCCGGTACGACAGCGGTAATTACGCTCGATTAATTTAAGCCCCGCTTTTTTTAACAGCGCCAGGGCCTCGTCTTCCGCTTTGTTGCCTGTGCGTTGCTTACTGGTACGCGACGGCTTTTGCGATGCCTTAGTTATCCCCGGAATCTTCATAGGCTACCGTAGGCATGGCGTAAGCGCGACCCCGAATAAACTGGGCCCAGGTTTGTTCCCGCACAATGCGGTGTTGCTTGTCGAGGCTCAGGGTGCCGGTATTACCGTAATAATGCGCCTGGCGAACCTGGTCCAGTTGCCGTAAACGCGGGTACAGGTGAAAGGCATCAACGCCCAGGGCATATAAGCGCTGGAAGGCTGCTGCATTTGCACCGCTGTCATCGATCAATTGTTTTTCTTCAGTGGCACCGGAAAAAAACCAGGGCAACGTAGTGAAGCGAATACCATTCATGTCGCGGTCGGCGTTGCTGTCGATTTCGCCGTTATAAATATGACTGGTTGCGTACACTGGAATATCGCCCGCGTAGTGATAAGCCAGCGTGGGTTTTATTTGCCGTGCTTGCGCGGGGCGGGCAACCAAAAAAATAAGATCGATATCGCTGCGTGGCCGCGGTTCGAATTCCAGGCCTTGCCCTAAGATTTGGCGCATGCGGTGCGCACGCTGCTGGCTGTTGGCGATATCCATGGCCTCGCGAATTAAATTGGAATAATCCTTCTGGGTTTGAAAGCGGTAGTCACCGGCGAGCGTGCCACCCAGCCCTTGCCAGGCCTCAGCAAAGGTAGTAACGCTGCGGTCGCCCCACGAACCGGTGGGCGCCAGGATGAGTGCGCGGCGGTGACCATCCCGCCAGGCGCGCTCAGCAACCTGTTTGGCTTCATCTTCAACGGCGAGGCCAAACTGATAGAGCTGTTCGGTCACGCCCACCGGGTTCTCGGCATAATTCAGAGCCAGAGTCGGT
Organism: Alteromonadaceae bacterium 2753L.S.0a.02; assembly: GCA_007827375.1. Lineage (NCBI taxonomy): Bacteria > Pseudomonadati > Pseudomonadota > Gammaproteobacteria > Alteromonadales > Alteromonadaceae > Alteromonadaceae bacterium 2753L.S.0a.02. The sequence goes on along the minus strand of VISH01000002.1, from coordinate 4,329,670 downwards.
ACAGGCAGGGTCGGGCGCAAGGCGAGTTCGTCGATATCCTCTTTATTGAGAGGGCCGATAACCAGCTGTGCACCACTGGCGATGACCTCATCGTAAAGCAGGTTTATATCGCGGCCTTCGGTATCGTAAAAATGCAGGTCTGGCAGTACATCACCCTGGTTGCCAAGCTGATAGTAGGCGGCCATTAAGCCGTCTCGTAGTGCGCGGGAAGCCGTCGCCAATTTTCCGGAAAGTGGCAATAGCACGGCCAGCTGCTGCGGTTTTTCTTCCACCAATTGTTTCAGCAGCTGTAAATCCGCAGGCAAGCGCAGGCTCGCGGGGTGCTCCGGCCAATTCAGGGCCCAGTTCTCGACACTTTCCAGCTGCATACGCATATTGGTTTGATTATTCTTGCTGAGTGCCGCCAGAGTAAACCAGCCCTTGGCGGTGCTGTTACTCTGCATGCGGGCTTCCAATTGCAAATCTTTGAGTGGCAACTCCATCAGGGCCAGCCAGATTTGATCCTGATTATTCTCGCGCTGTTCGGTCGCCTCGGGGTCGCGTTCCAACAAGGCGTCTAAGAGAATGCGTTCACCGATACAAAAGCGGTATTCGGCGAGATCGTAAAGCAGCTTCGCGCGTATTTCCCGTGCCTCAATTTGTTGCTCCTGGGCTTGGTAGGGCAAAATTTGCTCGAAGCGATCTTCCCACAAATAACGCCGCGCAATGAATTGTTTGCCCGAAGCCAGCGCCACCTGTGCGGAAAGTTGCGTGTATGTGAAATAATGCGCGTCGCTCAGCGAGCTCGGATAGATTTCGCTCAGGGTGTTGCGGGCCCAGTCCAGCTCACCCAGTTGGTACATACCACTGGCGGCGTCGAGCAACAGTGCCACGCGCTCATCGCCACTGGCCTGCTCGGCATCACTCAGTAATGCATTGAGCTGCTCGGTGGTGATCGCTTGTTGATCAGGTAGCTCATCTTTCTGTGCCACAGAGCCACAACCGTGTAAAACGGCCAGTGCTCCGGTGAATACCAGAGTGCGAAAAAGAGTAGTTGGATGCAACGCGAGCTCTCCCAAAGTTAACAAACCGCGAAATATAACAAATGAACACAGCCAATGCGCTCTATATAGTCGCAACGCCCATCGGAAACCTCGATGATATAAGCAAGCGCGCCATAACGGTGTTACAAGAGGCCGACATTATAGCGGCCGAAGACACACGACACAGCGCCCGTCTTTGCCAAATGTTCAATATCGAGACGCCCTTAGTGCCCTATCACGACCACAGCAACGAGCAGCAAACCCAGCGCCTGCTGGATCGCCTGCAACAGGGCCAGAGCGTGGCGCTCATTTCCGATGCCGGCACCCCGCTCATTTCCGATCCCGGTTACCGTCTGGTAAGATCTGCGCGAGAGGCGGGCATTCGCGTAGAACCCATTCCCGGTGCTTGTGCGCTTATCGCAGCATTGAGTGCATCCGGCCTTCCTTCAGACCGCTTTTCGTTCGAAGGGTTTCTCCCCGCAAAAAACGCCGCGCGTCTTACAAAGTTGGAAGCGCTGGCAAAAGACCCGCGCACCCTTATTTTTTACGAATCACCTCATCGCATTGTAGATTCGCTACAGGCAATGGCCTCGACATTCGGTGCAGACCGGGAAGTGGTGTTGGCGCGGGAAATTAGCAAGACTTTTGAAACCTTCATAAGCAGCACCTTCTCTGGCCTGCAAAACATCATGGCAAACGACGCCAATCAACTCAAAGGAGAAATGGTGGTGTTGGTGCAAGGTTACCAACAAGCCGAAAATAACGAGCAGGCGATTTCGCAACAAGCGGAAAAAATTATGACAGTGTTGTTGCAGGAATTACCGGTAAAGCAAGCCGCAAACCTTGCAGCAAAAATTACAGGCGAGAAAAAGAAAATGCTGTACGCCTGGGCATTACAATTTAAAGCGGAACAATAATTGTCAATGCTTATCGTATAAAATCAGTCATCGTAGTGGAGGTACATAAGGGGTAAGGTGTTGACTTGTTACAACTGTGGTGATTTTGCGCTCAGTCAATTCGTGAGAAAAGGGAATGGTGTTGAATATAGGCTCACAAAGCCCGCAAGGTGACTCATTAAAAATCGGCGCTAAACTTGGGCGTTGAAGTTATGCTCGCCTTATATTGCCAGCATTTTGGTTGGTTGCTTTCAGTAAATTATTGGGTATTGATGCGCAATGTAGGCTAGTGCAATATTTTCAATACTTTATTACTAAAATAAGCTGAACAAAAAAGTAACAATTTCCAGTAGTTTCCGTTTATTGGGCTGTGCTCTAATGGCCCAGAAGAATTAAAAATAAATTTTTTACCGCATATCGATTGTTTTATAACCAGGGATGAGGTTTTGTTAATGGGGGAGTTGTCATTGCGTTTATCGCAAATTCACCGTATTGCCGGTGTTCGTGTTCTTTCTTTTCTGAATAATATTTCATATAGCCCCACCGTATTCAATGGCACCTGCCTGCAAAGGAATTTCAGCAACAAACGGATAACTGCACCGTTTCTTTTATTTCTCTGCTGCCTTGGCATAAATGCTTGCAGTCTCCACAAATCCACGCGTTTTCCCACAATAAGCGTAAGCGCACCCGCCGAACATCGCATGCACTTTAGCGGCAAAGGCGCCGGTGCCGGCATGATGATGGCCGCCAGCATGGGGCCGATGGGTATAGCCATTGGCGTAGCCATAGACGAAGGCATTGCCAAAGATATCGGCAAAGCCGCAAGCCGTGCCAACGTCGATGTACCATTAATTGTAAAAGCCGCGTTTGAAAATGCTTTTGTGGGCACTAACGAAAAACTCGAAGTGCATTTGCTTGAGTATGGTTTTGTGACTAAACCGGGTGCAGAAGGTGTAGAAGACCCGGTGGTGGCAAATATCAAGTTGCGTGTTAATGAGAATGAAGAGGCTTTAATTAGCAGCAAGGTTTGTGATTTGCAGGCAAGGGAATTAGCGCTAGCAAAAACAGATGGTGTTGTGGTGCGTGGGGCATTAGAAGAGGCTGCGGGGTGTTTGGCGGGCTTGCATAGAGCGGAGGTTCAATCGAGTAATGAGTGAGTTGTTTCTTGATTGATTAGGTTGCGTGCACCATTGGTAGTTGTAGAGAGTAAAATTGCAACATTTAATGTTGCTCTTGCTAAGTACTAGTTGAAATTGTTGATATATTTTAACGCTAAATTATTTTTGGGGAATGTAGTGTGATTGTAGATTGCTTAAATCAGAATTATCGAAATCTCAGTCAGTGTTTGATAGCAGTGATGTTGTTGTGTGTAAGCAGTTTGAGTAACGCTTGGGAAATAAGCGACCCAATTACAGTAACTGAGAACCCCAGCTACGATGGGACCTATTTATTGAGTTTTCCCGATACGCTGTGGTCGGGGTTGGAAAATAGCTTGTCCACCACTGCCACTCTCACTGAAACCTACACTCCGACGTCCGGAGTTTCTGTTAACACCACAACAAGCCTCGACTATTCTCAAAATAATATTTCTCTTACAGGTAAGCCTGTCGGCACTTATACCTATTTTGTTACTGTGCAGGGGCCCTATGCGAATACTACTGGCGGTGGTGATGTCAGGAATACGAGTGATTTAGTGGTGCAAGTATTGCCAGCTTCGCAGGCACCTACTCCCACTCCTACTGCTGAACCAACCCCGACCCCAACTCCAGCTCCCACTCCCGTGGCAAGCTCGAGCCAAGTTAGCTACGATGGCCGTTTCACAATTCAAATTCCGGATTCTGCTTGGAGTAATGTCACAGACTATACATCTGTTTTGTTAACAGAAAGATATGAGAACGAATTTGGAAGTCAAACTGAATATACATACAGTAATGGGTTTGTACCCGATGATGCAGATGATGTAGATATTACTGGGAAACTACCTGGGATCTATACATATAGTTTAGTTGTGAAAGGGCAGGCCACTGATATTAATGGTAATCCTCAAAACGGCTCTGGACAAAAAGATACGTACGATTTTGCAACTGTTGAAGTAATTCCCTGGAATGAAAACGATCCAGATCCCTTTCCCCCTTCAGGCAAATTTGACTTATCGAAGTACGATATATATTACGGCGATTTCAACGACGATGGGATTGATGGAGACATATATCTCCATGGAAGAGATGTGTTCGTCTTAATTGCTGGAGATGTTTCAGTCCCGCTATTGCTGGATGGCCCTAGAGGTATTGTTTTCTATAATTTTAACACTGGCTATTTTGGTCCCTTGTGGTTGGACTTAGACAAGTCAGAGTTGTCAAATTTTACCAGGGCAAAGTTGAACTACGATTTCTATACCGCCGATTTCGATGGTAATAACCAAACCGATTATTTTATCCGGGGTGCTGAAAACGGTGCACCGGCATTGTCTTTGTTGCAAACCTCAACGGGTTTTCCCTCGTCAATTTCCTATCTGATTGATGAGTTCGATGTATCCAATCGTGGGGTGACGCTGAAATTTGAGGATTATAATCTGGATGGTCGGGATGACTTGTTGCAGATGTCGTCTTCGGATGGGTATATATTGGATGTGCTGTATTCTAGCAGTAATGGCAGCTTGTCGAGTAGCTATAATGATGCAGCAAGTGTGTCTGAGATGTTTTCTTTTCAAACCTATTCAGGGAATGTGACTGGTACGCTAGGAGGTAATTTCCGCGTTAGCGAGACTGGGGCGGCTACCTACTCAATTCCCATTCTTACTCCAGCAGGTTCAGGCGCTTCAACTCCTTCTGTTAGCTTGTCATATTCCAGTCAGAGCGGTGGGGGGATTCTTGGTGATGGCTGGTCTCTTAACGCCTTTTCTGCGGTTACTCGGTGTCGTAAAACGTATGATATTGATCGTGAGGTCAATGCTATTACTTTTACAGATAATGACGAATTTTGTCTAGATGGCCAGCGCTTAATACTTGTCAGTGGTGTACATGGGGCAAACAATGCTGAATACCGCACTGAAATAGACAGTTACGCTATTGTTACTATTCGAGGTACTAACGAGCGTGGCGAGCCAGATTTTTTTACTGTGGAAAAGAAAGATGGCTCAATTAGTTTTTATGGTTATGCCGAGGGAGATGCAATCGGTACAAACTCAAAGCAGACTCTCTCCAGTAGTTCAGCAAGTACGATCTCTTGGTATTTGTCGCGGGTCGAGGACAATGCGGGTAATCCTATCCAATATTTTTATAAACATAACGCAGGAAAAGACTTCCGGCTCGATCGGATAGAGTATGCCTACGGTGATAATGGGCAGCCTGATGGCATCAATCCCAATACGACTATATATTTCGATTACGAAAAGCGGCCAGATCTCATCAAAGGTTATCTGGGGGGGTATGCGATAAGCCAACAATATCGGCTTACTAGAATCGATGTAAATAACTTTGTAAACAGCGATAAAACCATCAGAACCTACCATATTTTTTACAACAGAGATCTAGGTGGTTCGGTTAGAAAGCACTCAATGATCGGCGCTATTCAGGAATGTGTGGGGGCTCAATGCAAGCGAGCCACCCGTTTTCAATGGGATTTGGTTGCTGGAGATTATGAATCGAACGCTAGTAGTTCGTTTGATCCAGGTACAGACAAAAGTTTTATTCGAGAATTCAAAACTCCTGATATCAATGGTGATGGCGTTCAAGACCTCGTGTGGTTGGCGATGGAGGAAGAGTACAACTTAATAGATGGTAGTAATGTAAATCACGAGATGCACTATGCACTCTCAATAAATGGGCAACTTGTTAAACAAAGTTTTGACGATGGCAACCCATTAAAAACCTTTTACGAGGATCAATCTCAAGTAGTCAAACTGGAAATTTTGGATTACAACGCAGATGGTCGTTCCGATGTTGCTGTTTACCGGTCAAAAGGGGCCAATGCAGGAGGGTGGGAGATTTATCTAGCGGTACCTGGAGACTCGGAGGGATCGACATGGAAGCTTGATTATGACAGTTTCGACAGTGGTGTTGATGGTCAGGAGATCAAATTTCTAGATGTTAATGGTGACGGTTTAAGTGACGCGGTCGGCGAGGAAAAAGTTTATTTTCTGAAACGGCGTTACGGTAGTGATCCTTCTGAAGCAGAGTATAAGTCAAACAAGTTTTATACATTCGGCGCTGCGGAAAGTAATCCTTGGATTGGTGTTTCAAACGACTTGTCCGAAGCGGCCTGGCGAAGAGTCTACAAACGTAATGAAAGTTACGGAGATTTTAACGGTGATGGCCGTATGGATCTTATCGTTGCAAATGGCCAATTCGATTTGGGGAATTGTGGCGGTATATGTTTTGATGTAACTGCGCGCAAAGAATATTTTTATGTGCTAATTCAGACGGAGTTAGGTTTATATCGCGAGCTCACTATTGCCTCTAAGAATTCTGGTAATAGCTATTCAGAAACAGATTTTGCTAATTTTAAACCCTGGGCAGTAGATTTGAACCGTGATGGCCTGTCGGATGTGTTATTTAGAGATGGAAGTAGCGTTTATGCCTATTTTAGTACCGGCACTGGTTTTACGAGTAGAATCCAGGTCAGTGGAGGCTTAGAAGACCGCTTTGAAAGCCAGGTACAATTTGTCGATTACAATCAGGATGGCTATCAGGACATTGTCGAGTTTACGGGTTCCGGCTCACAATCTTCACCCAGGCTTTTTTTGTGGAATAATAATGCGAGTAAATTTGAAAATCGCGCGAGTCTGAATAATGGCCTGAATGGGAGTCGCTTTGATGCTCGCGCTTTCAGCGATATCAACGGAGACGGGTTGCCAGATTATGTTGGTTTTCATGGAGGAGAATTTAAGACGCATTTGTTCCGTAGTGATTATCAGAAAAAACCGCAAATTGTTTCGTTTGATACGGGGTCTGGTGCGAAAACAGAGATAACTTATGAGCGCCTTAACGACACTGACCATTACTCAGGTTTAGACATAAATCCCGTAGAAAATGGAACGAGCGAGCATTGTGTGCTTACAGGATTTCGAGGCCCTTTAAAATGCACGGACTATACTTTATTCTCTGCTGATAATTTTTATTATGCGTTGAACAAGGGGCTCAACACATCGAATGTTTTTGTAAACCCCTTGGCTCCTCTGCAGGAACTGAATGGTCCAATGTATGTTGTTACCCAAGTGGAGAGCGCGTCGCCATCAACAAATATTGCTGATGATGTGACAAGTCCTGGGGGTAATACGGGTGGTGCCTCTGTAAACACCTCGAGCAAAGCGAGCGTAAGCTATTTTTATAATGAAGCGAAGGTACAGGCAGGCGGGCGTGGTACGCTCGGGTTCCATCAGCTTTCGACAGTGGATAATCAAACAGGTGTAGAAACTCTTACAATTTATAGGCAAGATTTCCCTTTCGTGGGCAGCCCTGTATCCACCATTGTTTATTCGCCATCTAACGACATTATCAGTGAATCTCACAATGTCTATGGAATTAAAGCACTGGCTCCCAATGCTTCGAGCCTAGTGCAGGCTGGTGGTACATCGGCGATTAGTCCAATTAAAACCTACTTGGAAGCTAGCTATGAAGTGAGTTATGCCACTTCGAGCTCAGTGAATACCGCTGGCGCAATTAGTGTTGAGGTGGGTAGCGGTGTTTCTCAAACATGTATTACAAACATGACCGATTGCCCGGTATTTTCCGAGGCGGCAAGCACGCAGAAAGTGTTACAGGAGACTGTGACTCGAACTGATATCGATAACGACGGCAATATAGTTAATGTCTCTGTGGAAACTCGCGGTGCAGGGTTATCGCAGACGGTCGTCACTCAGAACGAATATGGAGATAGTACGGATAATATTATCATTACACGCTCGGACAGCTCTCTTAATCGCTCATACTCCTTCGCTGATTTAGGCAGGCTGACTAAATCGACTGTTTCCAGAGTGAGAGGTTCAGTGACTGAGCCTGATGAGGTCACAGAATTTACTTACTTCACCAGCGATAGCGAAAGCGGATATGCCGGGATGCTGCTAACAGAATCTGTCTCGCCGGATGGGCCTGCCAACGAAAATTTGGTGACTACCTATTCGTATGATGCCTTTGGGAATATTAAGCAAAAGACTCTAAGTGGCTGGGATGGTAGTGGAACTATAGACGGTGACTCGATTGAAAGTGCAGAACGTGTTGCCCGCACAGAATTTGATCCAACGGGTCGTTATATCAACGCCACATTTGTAGGCGCAGCGACAGAGGGAGGTGCTGAGCACAAGGTTAGCGAGGTGGTTGCCCGAAACGAATATGGTGCCGCTACACAAACCAACGACGTGAACGGGATGATTAATTATGTGGATTATGATTCTTGGGGGCGGGAAATCTATGCGGGTAACAACGTAGGCTCGGGTGTAAATACACAATATCTTTTCTGCCCTAATAGTACAATTTCTTGTCCTTCCCATGCTAAAACGGCGGTTGTATCAAGGCGCTCCGATAGCGGGGATGTTATACGCGCTATCGCTTATTACGACCTAATGGGGAGAGAGGTTAGAACATCATCGCTCGCGTTTAATGGTTATTATATAAATGTGGATACGGAGTATGATGTCTTAGGTCGCGTTGTTCGCAAGAGCGAGCCCTACTTCTCTCCAGAAACAGTAAGTTTATGGACAAGAAGTTATTACGATGAGTTAGGCCGCGTTATTCTTACAAAAGCTCCAGACGGGTCTGAGGGTAAAGTCGCGTATAACGGATACACCAGCACGAGTACTAATGCGCTAAATCAAACTAAAATATCGAGAAAGAATGCCTTCGGCGAACTGGAGTATGTCGAAGCTGAAGATGGCGGTACCATTGATTATTCCTACACTACTAAAGGTGAGCTACGAACCACCACAGCCAATCAACAAACTGCGACTCACTATAGCTATGGTGAAGTCTCTGGTTTGTGCCAACAGCCCACTTCGAATTACCAAACCGTGCTCTGTTATGATTCGCTGGGTCGAAAAACCGCAATGTGGGATCCAGATAAGGGTTATTGGAGCTACGAATACAATGCGTTTGGTGAGTTAATTCGACAAACTGATGCTAATGGCCAAGCAATACATATCAGCTATGACCTCCGGGGGCGTAAAAAATCTCGCACTGATTATACGGCTACCGATACGGTGGAAGGTCATACTTCTTGGTACTACGACAGTGAAGACGACCTCCAACAACACGTTGGAAATGCGATTATGCAAACAACGGCGATCACCTACACTAGTGACGGAGGCAGCTACATCAAGCGTTTTGGGTACGATTACTTCGGCCAGCCATTGTCGACAACAGTCGTATTGCCTGATAACAACATCTATGAAACTTATTTAGAGTATGACTATGAAAAGGGGCGGATTCACAAGCAGCATGATGTGTTGAGTGGCGTATTGAAGCGTGACGGTGAAGCCGTTGAAGTGGGTATAGAAAACCACTACACGGATAACGGGTTTTTAGAAAAGATCACGAACTTAGAAGACGGCGCAGAAGTTTACGAGCCTATTGGTTACTCTGCTCGCGGCCAGCTTAGGAAAGCATCGATTGGTGGAATGATCACTATAGGCAGCGATTATTATGATGAAACGGGTTTGCTTAAGGAGAAGTTGGCGATAGCCGGCATGTCTACTCAGAGTTTATATTATGAGTGGGATCTAGTTGGAAATCTTAAGCATCGTGAAACCATGAGTAATGCATTAGGGTTGAGCTCAGCGAACAAGATGGTAGAAGATTTTTGTTATGACTCGATGAACCGTCTTGTCAAAACGTACAAAAATACTACTAACGCTGTATGCCCGAACAATTCTGCAGAATACGACATCGCTATTAATCAATTCGGTAATATTGTTCGCAAAAATGGCACCCTCTACAACTATGGAGAGGTTAATGCTGGCCACAAGGCTGGCCCGCACGCAGTGACATCGTTTGGGTACTCCACAGGTGGAAACACGATATTTTCTTACGACAATAACGGTAATTTATTGAATGACGGTAGCAGGACTTTTAGTTACTCAACCTTCAATAAACCAGTAGAAATTCGCAATTCCTCCCACACGGTGCAATTCGAATACGGCGCAGATCGTAAACGTTTTCACAGAGTGGATATTTCCGATGCTGGCACTGAACATACTTGGTATCTAGGCAACCTCGAAAAAATTGTGAAAGGTGGAACCATCAAGTGGCGACGACGTTTAGAAGGTGGGGCGCACTACACTTATACGACGGATAGCAATAATAATGAAACAAGCCCGATTCAAAAACGCTACCTTGTTTCTGACCATTTGGGCTCTGCCAACATCATGTTTACCGCCAATGGCTCTGTTGCAACAAGTGATAGTGGAACCCCCCAACTTTTTGGCTTCAATGAATGGGGTTTAAGGCGCGATGCAAAAGACTTCTCTGCGTTGACTAATAGCGAACTGATTAATTTTGATAACAGTGTCACCAAAAGAGGGTTTACTGGACACGAAATGGTCGATACGCTTTTCGTGGTGCACATGAATGGTCGCATCTATGACCCGCGATGGGGACGTTTTCTCCAGGCTGACCCTTTTGTGCAGGCTCCGACAGATACACAATCGCTCAATCGTTACAGCTATGTGCGCAACAATCCGTTGAATGCGACGGATCCTGAGGGTTATTTTTGGTTTGAGCTGGCCTGGGGTGCGGTCGTAGGTTACATATCGCAGAAAGCTGCTACTGCAACTAACACGCCAATAATAGGTGTGGTCGGATCGGTGATTGGTTGCGTTTCAAGTTTTGGTACTAATACTCCTTCCTGTGCCGCTGGGCTGGGCTTTGGGTCTACTTACGGGGCTACTGGCGATTTATCGAAATCCGTGCAGAATGGAGCTATTTCTGGAGCCTCTGCTTGGGCCTTTAGTAAAGTGGGCGGTATGGCCGAAAGCGCAAGTTCTCGTAATCAAATTAATGTACCTAATCAGCCTAATTTAATTCACCCTGGGGCAGTTAGTTTTGCGGGAAATTATTTACTGCCGCACCAGGTTGCATTACAAATTGCTGCGCATGCGGTTATTGGGGGTATAGCAGCTGAGCTTCAAGGAGGAAAGTTTGGGCATGGGTTTATCAGTGCTGGGGTCACAAAATCCGCGATGGGAAGTATGTTTACAGTGGGATATGGCGGTGTTGTTGGTCGCACTACTATCGCTGCTGTTATTGGTGGAACGGTGTCTGATATTACGGGGGGTAAGTTTGCTAATGGGGCGGCTACTGCGGCTTTGGCGCATATTTTTAATGCGGAGGGATTCGGCCAAGTACGGGAAGGATTTGAGTATGAGATAATGGGCGCCTACCCAGAAGATGTCGCGTATCTTAAGTATGAGGTGTATCTAAAAGAGGGTAAAAATATTTTTATTAGCGGAGTTTCCACAGGAGTTACAACTGATGGAAAAGTGAAGATAGAATACTTACCACCCAAAATTAGACAGCAATTGAAAGCAAGAGGAATTGCGTTGCAGGTCGACGCTTCAATGAATGGTAAAGTCGAGGTTGCATTAGGGGGTGGTGTAGAGCAAATAGGTGGTTTCGTGTTTGCAAGCTCGCACGGCGATATTGGGGTAAAAATAAATTTGATTGCTCCCCCTAATACAAGTCAGACTTTAAAGGCCGGAGCCAATGGATTCAAACTCATTGAGTCAATGAAAGTGTTTTATGATAACACTTTTAAAGCCATGTATAATTGCGCCATAACTAGTGCGTGCTCCATGTGATGATTGAACTCTCATTTAATTGCGCAAAATGTTTTGGCCGCCTTGGGAGGCAGGCAAAAATTGATAACAACCTCGGCTATGATATTGTTTTTATACCCGAGATGGCGGGTGCAACAATTAGATTGAACGATAAAATACTGAGCGCGAACAGAAAGGGAATTTATATAAATAAAAGGAATTTGGGTCGATTTAAGCCGTTTTTTTTTGGTATGTTTACGGATTACACTAAGTATGAGATCGAGGGGGAGCGCTATAGTATTAAGGTCGATCAGTTAGAGGAGCGCAGAGAATTATTTTTTGGGGGCGATGCTATCGCTGTTGGTGAATTTGAACCATTTAATTCAGTTTTATTGATGTCATTCGGTGGGGTGTGTACTTATAGATTTGAGGATGAATCGTTCCTGTCGGCCGTACTAGTTGCAATGGTTGAGTTTTATATCTCTGAATGGAGATCTCTTGAAGGCTAAAGAGATAAGTAGGAGAATATAATAGGACACCCAGTGCGCCGGGACAAAACCGGTAGTAAATAAAGCGGTGAAATTCCGCTATTCGGAAAAGGCTAGCAACCTGCCGAAGCCCCGAGTCATGGGCGGTTACTGAATCGATAAGATGGACAGGCACTCCTTGAAAAAAATCAGGAAAACTATAAGCTCGGTAGTTGATATCTAAATATACCGCTGAAAAATAACCGTGTATTAGATGTTTTTAGTGTTTTTGAGAAGCTTTGGGATGAGCCTGAATCGATTTTGAAAAATCAAGTGCGAGCGAGGTTGCCGTTTTTTTGCCTTGTTCAGTTTTGTAGTGAATTGTTGGGTTTTACGCTGCGCGAGAGCGTTGTCTCGCTTTTTTCCCAAACCTCTGATGGTAAATGCTTTCAAATTGAGTGACATTTTGCAGCCAGGTTTCGTAGTCGATCTCAATACGTTGTAATATCGGCGGAATGTGTTGAGGTATTGCGTGTTTTTTATCGGCTCGAATACAGCGGCCTCTCACATCGACTAACTATAAGTAATCCTCAAAAGCAAACAGAATACCGTTTTGTTGATGGTGTCTGGCACAACCTTCAAAAGTCAGCAGGGGCTTGAGGGCGATATTAAAGTCGTTTAAAGCGTCCAGTTTTTGCTGCTCGCGAAGGGCTTTTCTCAGATCGAATTGTGGATGTATTCGCTCCTTGATACTGGTGTGTTGCGAGCTCTCAGGTGTTTTTGCCATGCCTGCTCTTACCGGGTTAAGATCCACATAGGCCATCGCAGAAAGCACCGCTTCTTCTGTAAGCAGAGCTTGAGATTTATAGCGAGATTCCCAAAAATGACCGGTACAGCCATCTTCCTTGTTGGCTTGTCTGGCAATGGGTTCGTTCAAACACTTCATAAACCAACCCAAGTCGTTGAGACGTTTGCGATAAACGTCAAGGCAAGCAGTGACGGCATCCCGTTGCGCAGTGTCCAGGGTTTCACCGCTGCGCCATTTTTGAACCAGCAGCGGGCCTTTGAACAGGCTTGTCCAGCGTTCTAAAATCTCTTTATGATCTAGCGTGTTAATGGAATCTGGTGAGAGTTTAACAACTAGGTGAATATGGTTCGACATCACCCCATAGGCGCAAATATCCACTCCGAATATCGAGGATAGTATACGGATTCGGTCTTCTATCCACTGTCGTCGATGCTCGTAGTTCTTACCGGTAAGGCTATCGGTACCGCAGAGAAACGTACGGCGAACGCAGCGTGATACGATATGGTAGTAAGGTGTATCATTGAGACACACTTGTTCCTTCCTTGGGCGAGTCATTGATGAGTCCAATATTACTGTATTTATAACCAGTTTAATTATATTGTTTGTTTTGTCAATGGTGGGTGCCTGTCCCGTACGGGCAATGGTGGGTGCCTGTCCCGTACGGGCATCGCCATGGTGGGTGCCTGTCCCGTACGGGCATCCAAGGCGGAGAATTTCGTAATGGGTTTGCAGCGGCAGGGATGAGCGCTACCGTGGCTGTAAATGGCGGGTATGGTGAAGCTGGAACGATAACCTCCCAAGGGGTTATAGTGTCTGCGCTCGTGGGTGGCGCAGCGTCTATGATGACTGGCGGTAAGTTTGTTAATGGGGCTGTTACTGGGGCGTTTAGTTATATTTTGAATAGTGGTTTGAGTGAGCCTGCACAAAAGGATACTCCCTTACTTTCTCGTTCTGAACGAATGGAATTTATAAAAAGTATTGGGGCGGATGGTGTTGATATCCAAAACTCTATGGCTCTTGCTGCGGATTTGTTGAGTTCTCCTGAGGGTGTAGCAATTCTAAAAAATATGTTTCCTGAAATGGCTTCTATGCCAGCACCATATATGGAAGCCTACATAAAAGTTATGGGTGATTCATATGTTGATAGCAAATCTTTAATGGGGCTAATGGGTGGTGATGCTAGAGTTGAAGCTATCAAAGAATATGCCGCTCTTAATCTAAAAGTCTATCGAGCTTTTAAAGCAGACAATTGGTTAAAACGGGCGGCAGGATTGGCAGGTGCCGCGAAAGGTTTAAGTGATGGAGCATCTACAAAAAATATAACTATATTGCAATTCTATGGCGATCAATGGCTTGCCAGAGATCCATTTTAATTTTGTATAGGTTAGTTGTTATGAAAACAATGACAATATTAATTACGTTGCTGATGATTGCATTTTCCAGTGAGGCTTTTTCTGATGCTTGTGAATCTGATACTTTGTTTAAAGAAGAGAATGTTCGCCTTAAAAACATTAGGCCTGAGCATTTAGAAAAGTTGATTCCATTAAGTATTTGGGAAAAAACAATTTACCTACCAAACCGCTTCATAGTTCGTATGAAGAAAGGTCGAGAAGGGATTTCGTTTGCGACCAATTCCGCTGGGTTAGAGGCATATTTTAATTGTGATTTTAAAGTAGAACAGTTTTTATATGGATCTATAGATGCTGGGAAGGTTGAGGATTGTATGCTATGCAGGGATGAGGAAGGAGGGTTTAAAATGAAAATTGATAAACTAGCTTTGGGGAATGGCTTTCATGCTTGGACTCATCATATCCCGAATGCTCGTCCGATTGTAGTTGTGTTTGATGATAATAAATACTTGAAGATTGTTGATAGAAATGATTTTCTTTCTAAGAGTATTATTCAGCAGCTTGGACTTAACCACTAACTTTCTTTTGCACAAAAGGATACTCCCTTACTTTCTCGTTCTGAACGAATGGAATTTATAAAAAGTATTGGGGCGGATGGTGTTGATATCCAAAACTCTATGGCTCTTGCTGCGGATTTGTTGAGTTCTCCTGAGGGTGTAGCAATTCTAAAAAATATGTTTCCTGAAATGGCTTCTATGCCAGCACCATATATGGAAGCCTACATAAAAGTTATGGGTGATTCATATGTTGATAGCAAATCTTTAATGGGGCTAATGGGTGGTGATGCTAGTTCGATAAGATGGACAGGCACTCCTTGAAAAAAATCAGGAAAAATATTAAGCGCGGTAGCTGATATCTAAATATACCGCTGAAAAATAACCGTGTATTAGATGTTTTTAGTGTTTTTGAGAA
This sequence comes from Alteromonadaceae bacterium 2753L.S.0a.02, assembly GCA_007827375.1. NCBI lineage: Bacteria > Pseudomonadati > Pseudomonadota > Gammaproteobacteria > Alteromonadales > Alteromonadaceae > Alteromonadaceae bacterium 2753L.S.0a.02. Next base: position 4,314,411 of record VISH01000002.1, on the reverse strand, counting down.
GCTTTGGGATGAGCCTGAATCGATTTTGAAAAATCAAGTGCGAGCGAGGTTGCCGTTTTTTTGAGAATAAGTAGGACAGGCACTCTTGAAAAATGAGAATAAGTAGGACAGGCACTCTTGAAAAAGGCTTATTCGAAAGCAAAGTACCTGTTTCAAATCGAGAATAGCCACCTGAGAATTATGGATTATTCGAGATTTTCAGGGCAGTTGATTATTACAAATTTAGGTGTGCCTTAAGCTGGGTGGCTGAATTGTAAGCGCAAGTCGAACTACCCCCTAGCGCAATTCAGCATTCCAAGGTAGCAACGCTTCAACCTGCTCGGCACTCCGCACGTTGGGCAGCTCTTTAAAAATTAGTTGCAGATAGTCGTAAGCATTTAGGTTATTGGCCTTCGCGGTTTCAATAAGGCTGTACAAGTTGGCACTCGCCTTGGCGCCAGCCTGGCTTTTGCTAAACATCCAGTTTTTACGGCCAATGGTGAATGGGCGTATGGCGCGCTCGGCGGCGTTGTTGTCTATAGGGTAATTCCCATCTTCCAGATAGCAGGTTAAACGCTCCCACTGATTATGCAGGTACACCAAGGCTTCACCGATTTTGGTTTTCGGCGCTACGGTTTGTAAGCTCTTTTCTGCCCAGGTTTTGAGTTTTTCGACTATGGGCTTGGCTTGATTTTGCCTTGCTTCGTAACGCTTATCCGGCGGGTCGTCTTTAGTTTTCTTTTCTATGGAGTAGAGTTTTTGGATGTAGGCTAGAGCTTGGTCAGCTTTACCGGTTTTCCCTCTCTTTTGCAGGGCTTGAGCGTCCTTAAATTTCCTTCTGGCGTGCGCCCAACACCCTAAGCGTGTTATTTCATAATCTGTACAGGCTTTTTGATAACCTTCGTAGCCATCGACCATTATTGCATTGTTTTCGGGGCTAAGTAGGTTCAGCGGTACTTGCTGGCTGCGTGTATCGGCATAGTGGAACACGCAGGCTGGTTCATGACCGGTATTCGTTATTACCCACATATAGCTTTTACTCTGAGCCGTTTTGCCGGGCTCATCCAAGACTTGCAGAGTGGTTTCATCCACATGTAGGCAAGGTTGGCTGTGTAAGTGATCGGCCAGCAGGTTTATCAGCGGTTGTACCAATTCACCGCACTTCACCATCCAGTTGGCCATGTTGGTTCGATCCAGTTCAATACCGATACGTTTGAACATCTCACGTTGACGATAGAGCGGTAAAGCATCGGCGTATTTTTGAGTGGCTATGTAGGCAAGCAAGCTGGCACTGGCGATACTCTTTTCAATCGCTTGCTTTGGTTTTCGGGCGGTGACGATGTGGTTATCGCAGCAGGGGCAGGCGTATTTCAGGCGCTTATGGCGTATCACCTGGATCTTGGCGGGAATAATCTCCAGCTGTTCATGATCTTCGCTGCCAATGTTTTTGAGCGCAGAGCCGTCATGTGGGCAGACTTTCTCAGATTCGGGAAGATCGTGAATGATATCTTCCCTTGGAAGGCTGTCAGGGATGCTGATACGAGGCTTTCGGCTACGAGTATGGCTTTTTACGGTAGTTGTTTCTGGCTCTGTGTGCTCAGCTTCATCAACCAATGCCTCTTCGGCTTCGTTAAACAAGCCCATTTGATCAGGAGATGATTTTTCGCTGGAAGGCGCGAAGCGTTTGTTAAGCAGGTATTTGATTTTTTCGTTGAGAACGGTGATCTGTTCGTCGCGGCTGGCAAGCTGTTCACGCAATAAAATTACTTCTTGTTGTAAAGCCGCCGTATCGTTCATAGCAGCTATTATACAAAATGATTAAACCACCTCGGTAAACTTTAATTGCTTATGCGGCCTAAACTTGGAAAAGTCAAAGCCACGTAATAGCCAGCACCATTGCTCATAGCTTATGGTTACAGTCGTAAACGGATCTTTCCGGGGCCATTTGAACTTATCTTTTTCCAAACGTTTCTGCCAAAGGACAAAGCCGGTGCTATCCCAGTAGAGTACTTTGAGCTGACTGCGGTATTTATTGCAGAATACGAACAAAGCAGTGCTATATATATCCAGCTCCATTTCTTCGCTGACTATTACGGCTAGGCCATTGATGGCCTTACGGAAGTCTACTGGGTCACGGTGTAAGTAAATAGGAACGGACAACGGCCACTGGATCATGCCAGTGATTGAACCAGCGAAACAAACGAGGGAATAGGCATGGTCTCTGGGCAGTGAATTTTACAGTTGCCCACCTCCAGAATCAGCCCTTGATGCGAAACAGGTGCTCGAGTCACAACAACTTTTGTAAAAGCCTTTGTATCTTGCGCCTCTCGCCGGGAGCGTTTCAGACTGAAATACTTGGGGTTAATATTGTGCTGCTTGCAAAATTCAACTTGAGACAGGCCTGATTGTTCGAATTCAGTAAAGAGTTGCGGCCAGTTGTAAGTGCCACGTTTGGACATGAAAGCCTCCAGGTGTAAAAGGAGGCTTAAGCGTATCGCGTCTAGCGCCAAGCTTGCAGGGTGTGGTTGGTTTGGCGCTTACGCGATAAACGTCAATGCAAGCAGTAACGGCATCCCGTTGCGCAGTATCCAGGGTTTCACCGCTGCGCCATTTTTGAACCAGCAGCGGGCCTTTGAACAGGCTTGTCCAGCGTTCTAGAATCTCTTTATGATCTAGCGTGTTAATGGAATCTGGGGAGAGTTTAACAACTAGGTGAATATGGTTCGACATCACCCCATAGGCGCAAATATCCACTCCGAATATCGAGGATAGTATACGGATTCGGTCTTCTATCCACTGTCGTCGATGCTCGTAGTTCTTACCGGTAAGGCTATCGGTACCGCAGAGAAACGTACGGCGAACGCAGCGTGATACGATATGGTAGTAAGGTGTATCATTGAGACACACTTGTTCCTTCCTTGGGCGAGTCATTGGCGAGTCCAATATTACTGTATTTATAACCAGTTTAATAATATTGTTTGTTTTGTCAATGGTGGGTGCCTGTCCCGTACGGGCGTCGTTGGAGAAGCTGCAAATGCAGTAAGCGACGCAGCTAATCGAGCTTCCGAAAGCGTAAGAGAATGTGTATCTAAAAACGGTCAAGGCTGCGTCTACTAATGACGGAGAGTAGTATTTTATGCTTGAGAATAATCACCGTGTTTCAAAAATACTATTAGCGATTGCTCTATATATACTGTTTTCGGTAATAGTTTCCATATTTCTTTGGTTTATCAAAGGGGAGCATATTAGCAATATGGAGTGTGTGGTTGGGGGTAACTTATTTGTTATTTTCACTGTGGCTATTTGGTATGGAATGAGTCTTACAATGAAGCACATGAAGACTGAGCAAAAATAACGGGGTCAGGTCTTGCTCCGAAAATAATTGGATCAGAGGTAGCAATATTTAGGGCATTCACAAAATAAAGGGAACAATCAGAGGGGCATATATGGACGCCCCATAAAAATCAAGAAAAAAACGCTTTTCCCAACTAAAAATCATTGGGTTAAACGATTTTCTTCAAAATATACCGTCCTGATTAACCGTTTTTTAAAAGTAAATCGGTGGCAAATACTGACATATATCCGGCGTCTATCGAGGGCGGTCTTTTTGACCGCCGTGCCCAAATGAGATCCGTACCTAACCACCTAAAAAAGGCACTCAGTTTTGTAAACTATGTCCCAACCAGGTTTGACAGCCGTACCCCGGATTAAAAGTTCATAATTGTAGATACCATCTCTCCGATACAGCCGCAAGTATTATTAACACACTTGCGGCATGTATTCTTTTTGGTTTTTTAAGACCCCAAAACAAATCTGCACCAGCTTTCTCATTGCTGCGCCCAGCGCTTGCATTTTGTTCTTTCCGTTAGCCAATAATCGCTTTTTCTGGCGCGCTATATCCGGGTTATGTTGTCCCGCACAGACCGCTGCCATATACAATTTCGCCCGCACTGAAGCCGGCCCAGATTTTGTTAGCGAGCTTCGGCCTTTGAATACACCAGATTCAACCAACTTAGGTATGAGCCCCAAATAGGCGGCGAGTTGAGCTGCAGTTTTAAAGCGTCTACTTCGAATCACACACAGCATTAGACGCGATAGCGTAGAACCCACGGCAGGAATGGTTTGTAATAATTCTCGGTCTTTTTTCAAGTGCGGGTGACGATCGATATGATCGTCGATTTGTGACTCCAATCGCGCCTTTTCTTGTTTAAGGTATTCCATTGTCTGCTCAATGGATGACATGACAATCTCGGATACCGTTGTAATTTCCGCCTTCTCTCGGCGGTTATATTCTCGTTGGTAATCCTTTTCTATGGCCTCCAAGCGAGCGATTAGCGCCTTGAGTTCCCGTATTTCCGGAGGCTCAGGCTTCCAGAGCATCGGGTTATGACTTTTTCCATAACGGGCGATCACTAGGCTGTCGCACTTATCAGTCTTGTGTGTCGAACCAAGGCTTTTTGCGTAGGACTTAATTTGAGCCGGGTTGGCAACCACGACGCTAAAATCCTGCTCGTATAGACGATACGCCAAATTCTCATGATAAATACCCGTCGCTTCCATAACCACGATAATATTCTCGGCAGGTTGTTGGGTAGTCTTAACCAGCCAGTGTGCCAGTGATTCAATACCGGACGGTGTGTTTTTAAGCACCTTGGTTTTTACCTTCAGTAATTCCGGGTCACGCAGCCAAAGACAATCGAGTTTGTCTTTACTCACATCAATTCCAACAAATGCTTGCATCTTTCCTATTCCCCTTGTACATGCAGTGTCACCACAATGTGTGGGCACTTGGATACCATACAATTTCAAGATGATGGAACCAGGGGCGTCATCTACGTCTCAACTTCTTACAGTTTAGGGTGGGCTCACACTCACCTGGTTCCGAGTGACAAGTGATAGCTAATCACTTGTCGCAGAGAGATACAAGGGTGGGTGAGCCGCAGGCGACTCCCACGCGGGACCTTGCTTTAATCTTGCATCAATATCCACTAAAAATACCTCGATCAATAAATGCTGAGATTTTTCTTTTTTTGATAGGTATTTATTGGTGTTGTGTTGGTGACGTTGCGAAATTACGATGGTTGCGAAATTAAAATATAAGTAGTACAGGCACTCTTGAATACTGGTACTCTCGAACACTAAGTCTGCGTTACTGGCGCTTGCCAGCGGCGAAAAAATGGAGAGCGACGACGGGCGTAAATTGCGCGACCAGGCGGTTACTTACCTGAAGCAAATTGTTGATGAGCTTCGCGCTTGCGGTAAATACGTTTTTTTAATCATGAAATACGCCTTAAGGGTTACATCAGTGCGTATTACCGGCAGCAGAGATCCACTCGCCGCACATCGCCTGCGGAGACGGCAGAGGCCTAAGGCCACTGCTGGCTAAAAATTGATTGCAACGGCCCCGTTCTTCGGGGCCATTTTCTATCTCAAACGCAAAAAACACCGCTCCAGGAAGGGTCCCCCTCCGCCAGGGCGCCTCACACAGCGCCGGGACAGGGTCCCTGGCAGCCAGGACAACACACCAAGCGCCAGGAAGGACTGCCCCTGCGCCAGGAAGGCTCACCGGGGGGCAAGGGAGTCGTGCCGCACCGTCATGGATGCACTCACCCACCGCCAGGACGGGTGCCGCAGCGCCTTGGACGGGGTCGCCCAGCGCCAGGACCGGGTCACCGGGCGCCAGGACGCCGAAACTGGCACCCAGGACATCCTACCCGGCGCCAGGAAGGCGCCACCGAGCGCCAGGAAGCTGAAACTGGCACACAGGACATCCTCCGCAACGCCAGGAGACCCTCCCCCAGTGCCAGGGCACCCTCCCGATGCGCCAGGAGGTCTTGGGAGGCTAGTTTTCTTCACTGGGCGATAAACAGCAGCGCTCTGGTATCGAGTTATTGGTGGGGGTAAGGGTATGTTGTTGGGCAATGTCCAAGCTAGAGGTTGTTCAAGAGTGGGCACTGCCCAGCAATTAATATTCACAGTTAAAATAATTGCAGATAAAGCGTCGAAATGAGTATGGAGTTTTTTTTGGGGCAGTGCCCAAAGGGTGCGAGCAGTATCTAAAAAAACTTTGCTTATTATGAATATGTCGCAATCGGAGACAGAACCAATTGGACACCCACTTTAAGTATTTCTGACACACCCGGTATCCGGTTCTGATATGGGGCGATCATTCGCACACCCAATCTTAGAAAAAATTAATTGGATAAACACTTCAAATAAGTCTGCCAATAAAACAATGCCGAATAGCCAAACTGAGCATTTACAGAACAACAAATCGCGCCAATAAAAAGTATTGCAATCCAGAATTTCTGTTTCGTGAGTTTTACTAGCCTGTAACATAAAGTCAAACAATTAATAGCCATTTTAAAATTACAATATTTGATACCCCGGTTTCCAATAACTGCGAGTTTGTTTGCACTCTTCTCAATTTACTAGCCATAGAATGAGCTTCCACTGCAGTAATTGGTTTCCAATACGCGCCGCTTTAACAGGCAGGCGTAGTTTCAGACACGCAAATTATTGTTAATCTAAATTGGAGAAACGTTATGCTTAAAAAGTTAACTAAAGTGGTTTTTGTAGGATGCGCCTTGTTACTGGCTGCTGTTGCTCAGGCGCGGGATATCCCAGCGATCGTCTCAGTCGATTGGTTGAGTGCCAATCTGGGTGATCCGGATCTCATTGTTTTGGATGTACGACTCGAGCCCGACTACACCTTAGGGCATATTCCTAACGCGGTGAGTGAACCCTTCGTGGTGCCTTTTTCTGCCTGGATTACAATGCGCGACGACTTGTTACTGGAGCTGCCAGATGATTCGGAAATCGAAAGCACGATTCAAGCTTTGGGCATGGATGAAAGCAAAAAAGTGGTGGTGGTATCGGCCCCCAACGAAGGCGAACCGCCGCACTATGGTATGGCCGCTGCCACTCGTGTTGCCGATACACTGATCTATGCGGGCATTGACAATGTTGCCATTCTGGATGGCGGCTATGGCAAGTGGTTGGCCGATGATAAGCCCGTAAGTGAAGAAATACCTCAAATAACGCCCAGCAGTTTTAGCGGCGACTTCAAAACAGAGATGTATGTGTCGCAATCCTATTTGTTGATGCACGCGTGGCACTCTTCCCTTATTGATGCGAGAGATGCCGATGTGTTTTTTGGTGTGGTTGTGGAGCCTTTTGCCGACCAGGCCGGCCATATATTCTCGGCAAAATCGTTACCCGCACCATGGGCATATACCAACAGCATGCCGGGCGTTTACGAGTTTCAAACTGAAGAAACCCTAGCGGCAATGGCTAAAGGCGTATTAGGCTGGGGACACCATACGCGCAAGGAAATAATTATTTATTGTGGCGTTGGTGGCTACACCAGTGTGTGGTGGTATCTGTTCACTCAGGTGTTGGGCTACGAGAAGGTTAAATTCTACGATGGCTCTGCTCAGGAATGGGCGCGTAATTATGAATTGATACCCTATCGCTGGTAATTTTTTCGGGTATCAGGTCTGCAATAAGAATGGGTGGTGGTTATTACGGGCGATAAGGTATCGAAATACCCGCTAGAATGATCACCCGTTTTTAAGTTTGCTTCTATTAAGCTTATGCCGCCTGTGAAGCCTTCAGGCGGGATTCATGATTGCGAATAAGTTCTTTAATTTTTACCAGGCGTCGGTTTTGATCGACACAGGCTTCTGCAAAATATTCTCGCACCAATTCCCTGTCTTCGTCTGAAAGTCGAGACAGGAACAAATCTTCATGATCATTTTCTGTCATTGCCATCACGGCTTGATTTAAATCTTCTTTATGCAGCCAAACCGAAGTGAGTGACACACGGAATTTGTCTTTATCTGTTTCTGAAAAGCTATCCAATGGTTTATTGAGTTGCTTGGAACCGTGAAGCAGGTGGCTGTTAAATAAGATGCTTTGCCCGGGTCTAAACGCAAGGCTGGTGCGATTAATCGCTGTGGAATCGAAATTTACAATGGGGCCAGACGGATACATACAGTCCATCAATTGGCCGTCGCGTTTATTAATAAAATGGCTATCGTGATCGCTCAGTTCCTTGTAAAGGCTTTCGTGAGCTGGGTCCTTGCTGTCCAGTACGTAAATACCCATATCCGATTCATTAAGACCAGTAATTTCATCTTTATGAAGGTTGGTCCAAATGGTGAGCATGCGCGATTGATAACCATTTTTTGAAAAATAGTGTACGCCGCCGTCCTGGTGCAGGTTGTCGATGATCGTTACATCGCGCAGCCGTAATTTCCACAAAGAATGATACAGGGGCACATAGTTGTGATAGATAGCCTCAAAGTGATTGCGATAAAATTCTCTGGTAATTTCCTGCAGAGGCACAAATTCGTCGTAGCTCGTAATGTCATTCTGACGGTCCACTTCCAGGTAACGGTATTCCTGTTGTAATTCCTTTAGCATCTGCTGATAGCTGGCGCTATGGGTGTCGAGAGTGACTGTATCCAAGAAGTTGTCGAACATGGTTTTGTCCCGCTAATAGAAAAACTGTAGGCGAGGGGTTCTCGCGTGCTTTGAGCTTGGCAGGAATTATTCCGATTGCTGGGTGGCTGGTCAAACTGTTAGATCTTGCAGCGGTGTTTTTCGGCCGGGCGTGTTAGCCGGCCCTAGTTATTGCAGCCATAAGGGGTAGGCAACCTTGTGGTGACGCTGAATAACTTGTTCAGTTGCGTGTTAGGGGCAAGTCCTTAGTGGAATTTTTGCTCTTTTTTTGAGTTAAAAGCAAAATCACTTTCTCAGCGGTACGGCGGTACGCGGTAAGCTTACCGCCGACAACGGCAATATAGCCGGGTAATCTGGCATCGCCTGCTAATCGGGTATCTCGTGCTTTTTGGTTGGTTGAGCGGCCCTCAAGTGGCAGTACACGCAGGCCGGCAAATTGTGCGGAAATATCACTGTGTTGTGCGGCCAGGCTCGGAAAGTAGTGGTTGAAACATTTTAGCAGATAGCTAATTTCATGCTCGCTCGGTTGCGGGTTGGACTCTGGCGATGCTTGTTCATGCTCCGTGGTGCCCACCATCGTTTTACCGTACCAGGGCAATACAAATACCGCGCGCTGATCGTCTGGAGATTCCAGGTAGTAGCAGCACTGCGGCGCATCGCGATTGAGAATGATATGGCTGCCTCGAACCAGGCTAATACTCTCAGTTGGGGGGCTTGGCGTAATGCATTTCGCGAATTCATTTATCCAGGCGCCGCTGGCGTTCACCAGGTATCGACTGACATAACGTTTGCCATCCTGGGTGAAAAGAATAAATCGCTTGCGAGTTGCATCGAACAGCACCCGGGCAATATCACAATTGTATTCAATGCTTGCGCCGCAAGACACAGCACTTCGTAGAACCGCATTGGTTAATTGTACGTCGTCTGTTTGGGCATCCTGATATTCAAATATTGCCCGTAATTCTTTTTTTTGTAATGGGCCGTGCTCTCGCCACTCGGCCTGGCTGTATTTGCCGCGCACTGGCGTGCCGGGGTAACCTAGCAGCTGATACAAGCATAAGCCAAGTTGTATCCAAATTGGTGAACGCTTGCTGCTGCGATAGACGGGAATAATAAATCTCGCGGGTTTTACCAGATCGGGAGCTACGTGTAGCAGGGTATTTTTTTCCTGTAAACATTCACGCACCAGCGAAAATTGCAGCGTTTCCAAATATCTCAAACCGCCGTGAATCAGTTTAGAACTTTTGCTGGAGGTTTCCTGTGCGGGCCCCTTGTGTTTTTCCAGTAATAGTGTTTTTAAATGATTAGCCGCGGCGGCCTGAGCTACCCCGGCACCTTGAATGCCGGCACCAACCACGATAAGATCGTACTCGTTTTTAGTCTCGTAGGTCGTCACAGGCTGTATCCGTTCGCAAGGCCTAAACCGCTGATCTGTTGCTGCAGGGCAACGATAAAAGCGTTACGCCGAGTTAATAATGGGGTATTTATCTGCGGTATGACTGTTTCAAAATTCAGAGTGTTTTCGAATCCACAACTTACGGCCAACCCCAACAGCGTAGCTTCGGCGTTTTGACAAATGGCTATGGGGAGTTCCAGGCTATCTGCCAAACATTGCGCGAAACCCGAAATTTGCATCAGCCCGCCAGCGCAACGCAGTTGTTTTATTTTATGCGGGTTGGCCGCGTTAAATTCGCAAATATTGGCATATAACAGGAAGCTTATACTCTCTAACACAGCGACCGCTCTGGCTGGCCAATGGATGGTGCCCTGTGGCTCGTCTATAAATTTTTCAGAAACCCCAGTCTGCCACCAGGGCGACCCTAAATTACCTATCGTGTTAATGAATATGGGTGGCCTATCAATTGTTGCCAACCATTCGGGAAGCTTACGCAAAAAATCTTTATAACTGGGTGCATCACTGCGCTGGCTTTGCCATTGTTGATGACACCAATCCAACGCGGCGCCAGCACCATTAACCGTTCCTTCCAATACCCTGCTTGTGGTTTCAGCGGTGCTGGAACTAATGCCTTGTAACAACGGAGTTTTTTTAATGTGAACGGTATTTTCGCTGAGGAGAAAGGCACCGGTGCCCAGGTTGGCAACGGCGGTATCGGATTGCCACAGCGCCTGGAACGCGGCATTTTGATCACCACACACGCAAACAAGGGGTAGCTGGGTATTTTTCAGTAAACCAAAGTGGCCGTGGGTGGGTTTTACCAAAGGAAGGTGCGTTATTGCCAGCTCGAATATTTCACAGAGTTGCTCGCTCCAGCAGCGTTTGTTTATATCGTAAAGTTGCGTGCGGCAGGCGTTGGATTCATCACATATATAAGGTCGGCCTTCCAGCAAATGAAACAGCACGAAGCTTACTAAGGGTGCGATATAACACTGCTGCGAAGCCAGGTGTTTATGGAGCCAGGCCATTTTACTGGCGCCGTAGTGGGCTGATAACACCAGGCCGCTAACTTGCTTAACGGCGTCGCTGCGTTTCGCGAGTGCTGCAATGGCCGATTGTGTTCGAACATCCTGCCAGCTTATTGCGGGCGACAGCGCCAGGCCACTACGGGAATTCCAGGCGATCACGGTAGAGCGTTGTATCGCCAGTGCGGCACATTGCGGTGTTTGTTCTGTTCGCTCAAGCACCGCCTGTATAACGTCATCCAGGGCTTGCAGAATCTCATTGCCATCCTGCTCAACCTGGCCACCTGCCTTTCGCAACAATGCCAGCGGTCGGGAGCTTAAATAATTAATCTCAAGCGAGTTGGAAATGCAGGCGGCTCGCACGGATGTTGTGCCGATATCTATTGCGAGTATGTGTTTCGCCTGCTTTAAATAACCACTCAATGCGCCAGCCTATTGTCATTTTATTGCTCTTTCAGTTTAGCAGCGCCAGTTAAGCGTGCACTGTAATGGATGTCTGGCAGGGGATTTGCCCTCAATTTGTGAAGGCGTTAAACCATCCGAAAAGTGCCTCTGGCGTCAAACGATTGTTTTAGTCGTTTGTATGATTTTGTGTCGATTTGGCAAAATCTTGTTGATGTTTCGAAATAATATATGGGTCACAAATTCAAGATTTTGGCGCATTCGCTGTTCCTTGTTTTTTTAAATTGCTTCCAAACTTGCTTATGCAAGGCGACCGCAATCGTGCGGTATTTTTTAAGCATAATTGGAGAGTGCACTATGATAAATCTTAAAGGAACAGTCAGGGCATGGGCGCAGGCCAGCCTGATGTTGGCGCTGAGTATGCCGACTTTCGCTGCGCAATCACCGGAATTTAATGCTTTTGTAAATGCGCAACCCAGCGCCGAAGCGCGCTACATCGTGAAATTTAAAAACGTGCCGGGCATGTCACCGCTTGCATCATCGGTACAAAACCTAGCGCAACAACGTAACTTGTTAAGTGCTCGCGGCGTGAATGTAAAGCGCACCCTGAATCGACACAATGCCATGTCCGTGGCGTTGGACCGCAGCCAGTTGGTTGCATTAAGAGCTTTGCCAGAAATTGAATACATTGAAGCAGACCCGCGCCGGCACTTAATGGCGCAAGTCACTCCCTGGGGAATTGGCGCAGTGCAAGCCAGCGCCGTAGCCGACGACGACACCGCAAGCCGAAAGGTTTGCATTATCGATTCCGGTTACGATATTTCCAATCCCGACCTTGTGAATAATAACCACAGCGGTACCAATGTGTCGGGTACCGGAAATTGGTACGTGCCTGGCGGCTCGCACGGCTCACATGTCGCGGGCACCATTGCGGCGTTTAACAATAGCGAGGGGGTGGTAGGTGTTATGCCCAACGGTATTGTGGGCATTCATGTTGTAAAAGTTTTTAATGCGGATGGTTGGGGTTACGCCTCGGATTTAATTTCCGCCATTGGTGTTTGTGAAGATGCCGGTGCTCAGGTGGTTAATATGAGCCTCGGTGGTTCCGACTCATCCAACACCGAACGCAATGCCTTACAGTCGTACGCCGATAATGGCATGTTGTTAATTGCGGCGAGCGGTAACGATGGCGACACGTCTTTTTCTTACCCTGCATCTTATAACAGTGTGGTTTCTGTAGCCGCCGTGGATGAAAATCTCGATCACGCTGATTTTTCTCAAGCGACCAGCCAGGTGGAATTGTCCGGGCCGGGTGAAGCTGTGCTTTCTACGGTAGGTACGGGCGATGGTTATCTTGGCAGGCTAAATGTCGCGGGCAGCAGTTATGGTGACGACCGCATAGTGCCGCACAATCGCTATATATTGGTCGGCGGCAATTATCAAAGCCAGATGATTACCGGGCAGGCGAGTGGCACCTTGAGCAGCTGTAGTGTGTCGGGCGGAGGAAATTATAGCTGTGGCAATATGAGTGGCCGAATTTGTTTGGCGGAACGTTTTGGCAATCAAACCAGTGGCGTTTACCCAGACATCGATGCCGTACTGGCTTGCGCCAATGCTGGCGCAGCGGGTGTAATTGTGTACTCCAACAGCAGCCTGCCGGGTTTGCAAAATCCCTTTTTAGTGGACACCAATAGCGCAGTGAGCATACCCAGCGTTTCAGTGAGTCGCGCGTTGGGTTTGCAATTGCTGAATCAGGTGGGTAGCAGCGCAACGGTAACAATATCCGGCGGTGAAGATTACGCTTACTACAATGGCACCTCTATGGCGACGCCTCACGTTACCGGTGTTGCCGCACTGGTGTGGAGTTACGATACCTCATGCAGCGCCGCGCAAATTCGCTCGTTGTTAACCAGCACGGCTTTGGATATCGACTCTGCAGGTCGCGACAATCGCACGGGTTACGGTTTGGTGCAGGCCGCGGCCGCCGTCGATGAACTGTTGTTAAATGGCTGCGGTGGTGGTGGCACTGGTGGTGGTAGTACCTTGGAGAATGGTGTTGCTGTTACGGGACTTTCCGGCGCAACAAATAGCGAAACGGTTTATTCACTGGAAGTACCGCAAGGCGCCAGTAATCTTTCTTTCACCATGAGCGGCGGCAGTGGCGATGCCGATTTGTATGTGCGCTTTGGCAGCGAGCCAACACTCTCGAGTTACGATTGCCGGCCTTATTTAAATGGCAACAATGAAACCTGCAGCTTCAGCGCGCCGCAAGCGGGAACCTATTACGTTAAATTGGTTGGTTATAGCGCTTACAGCGGCGTAACCCTGCTCGCAAGTTACAGTGAAGGCGGCGGATCATCCAGCAGCTTCGAAAATGCCACCGACTACGCCATACCCGATAACTCGCAAACTGGCGTATACAGCCCCATAGACGTGGTTAAAAGTGGCACTGCGGGAACAGTAACTGTAGATGTGGATATCGTGCACACTTACATCGGCGATTTAATTGTCGATTTAATTGCACCTAACGGCACGGTTGTGAATTTACATAATCGCACCGGCGGCAGCAGCAATAATATTAATACCAGCTATACGGTAAATTTTGGCAATATTACAGCAAGCGGCCAATGGCGATTACGGGTACGCGACCGCGCCAGGTGGGATACAGGTTATATTGATTATTGGCAGATTACCTTTAATTAATATTGGCTCGAAATAAAAACGGCGGTTAATACCGCCGTTTTTTTTGCGTGTGGATCAGTACATTCAAAACCAATAACGGTCGAGACCAGCAAATACGGCGGTTCGCTTAGGATGAAAACAGGCCGTGTTATAGGGTTTGCGACTCAGCACGTGTACAAACCACCGAACCAAAGGAGTTGTAAGCCGGTATACAAAAAAGTGTAAAAAATGGAGGTGAGTAAACGCTTAGGGCTTAACTAATCAAGCTGCATAATTGCGATGAGTTTGCGTTTTATCAATTTAATTCGGCGGTACATGTTATTGAATAGGGAATAAAGTTAAGACCACACATTACGACTTTACTATTAGATTTTGCACTACAAATAGGTAACAATTTCTAGTGGTTTTTAACTTGCTGGCTGTGCTCTAATGGCTGTTGGAACCGGGGAAAACGGTTCAGCGCCGCAATTGAACGTTTTGCGATCAAGGATGAGGTTCAAATTATGGGGAAACTATTGCTGCGTCCTACGCAAATGCGTATGCCTGCATATAACCAACAGGAAATGTCTAATACTGTCGGTTTTTTGCGGCGTAGTTCGAAAAGAACCGTTGCCACACCTGTAGCTAAATCTCTGGCTAATTTTCTTTATAGCAGATACTGTGCGTATCTACCCCAGCTATTATCCATACAAAATATTTACCACGAAAAACCGCGCAAAAAAAACAGCGAGATTTTCGCCTGCGAGCTGCTTGTTGCTGTGTATTCCTTTTCAAAGTTTTAAGTAGTTGGCTAAGAAATTATATGGATCGCACAACACCACTGAAAACCATATTTTGCTTAATGTTCATGCTTTTATCGCCTTTGGGTTATGCAGCAAAAACTAATTGGAGCGAGATATACCAAATTAATTACAACGCTTCGGCGGATTACTTATTCTTCGTTACTCAGGGCAAATGGCAAGTAGTGGACGGCAATAATCAGACCTTGTGCAGCCCCTATTATGTGCAGGTGAGCAGCGCTGTGGCAGGCCGGGATAAATTGATGTCGATTGGCTTGGCTGCGAAATTAGCTGGCCTGAGCGTGGAATTCCACGGTGAATGCAGTACCGATCCGGCGTATTTTAATGCGACTTATATCATCGTGAGATAGCGATCTGAAAGGAGGGATAATGAAAAAAAATAAGGAAGCAGTGTAGCGCTCAGATAATATTGAGTATTTTCCTGTGCTGTTTTACCTCGGCAGCGCTTGCCGGTGGCTTTACGCCCGTAGGCGAAATTACCAACTTGTATGTGTCGTCAACCTTTGTAAATGTGAAGTTAAGCGGTGAATCATACAGCCCAGACAATTGCACGGTAAAAAATGGTTGGTACGGTCTCTCTGTGGAGGATAGCAACTACCAAGCCATGTATTCGCTAATATTAGCTGCGCATTATTCAGGCGACAGAGTGAAGTTTTATGTTGCGGGTTGTTCCGGCCAGAGTGGTAGCTACCCTCGAATAATCAGCATAATGACCAATCAATAACTAAATGGGATGCTCCAGTTATGAAAAGAGAGTTTATTTATCAATGGCTTGTTCCGTTTATAGCCATTTTTAGCTTGAGTGGAACTGCGGGTGCATGGGAATATTTAAGCGCAGCGGTTATTGAAAGCGTGATTATGCATGAAGAAGGTATAGGGCGGGATGAAACCATTGTACAATTTCGAGACGGTGAAGCGATGTTTCGCTGCTATATCAAAAATGAAAAAAAACCTGACAGCCCTGGCGCTGGCTCTCTACGCCACAAAAACTACCGTAATGGTGCATTGTTATGAAGATGAGCGCACCATAGGCATTTATAAGGCGTTTAAATTGCATCGCTTGGTATCTCGATAGGTGTGGGGGAGTCAATTTGATTTTTCGGTCGAGATTAAAATTTGTACAATTACTGTGGGCTTTAGCCAAATGGGGAAAATAGTGACTAGGACAAATAGCTATAAATATTACTTGTGGATTTTTTTGAGTATGGGAGTTTTTCCGCTGCTGTCTGAAGCGATGAATTTATCTCGCCCTGAAAGTAATTTAGAGGGCTCTTCCCATGCGGATCGTTTTTTTGATTTTCCTGAAGCCGGTATATCAGTCGATATGTTTGGTAGATTTGGCGTTTTTCGGACTGAAGACGTTGTATTAAGATCTAATTCAGGACGATTGCCAATTATTGTATCAAGAGTACTAGATATACATCGTGACCAACCCTCTCTGCGGGTGCCTTTCTCTATGGGTAACTGGGATCTGGAAATTCCGAGAATATCAGCCTACAGAGGCTTGCACCGTTCAGATGGAACAGAATTTTCTGCGTCTTCTACGCCCGAAGCCTGGAGTGCCGGCTACTGTAATAATCCAGTCTATACACAAAAAAAGTACAGCGATCCTAAGTACTCCCTTGCCTTTTGGAAAGGGCTTAAGCTTTCTGTTCCAGGTGTCCCGACGCAAGATTTGTTATTTTCGATCCAAACTACCGAGAATGGCGAGGAAATTGTATATCCAAATATTAACGATATAGATGCGACAAAAGGAAATGTAACATATCGCACTACAATGCATTGGAAAGCAGAATGCATAGATTTACCGCAAGGTAATAGGTCTGGTTTCTTAGTTACAGCACCAAACGGTACAACTTATCGTTTTGATAAATTTGCTGCTCCCAAGTCAAAGATAAACGAAGAAAAAGGCTGGTGGGATTCATTGGGTGCGTATGTATATGCAACTGAAGTAAAAGATGTTTTTGGTAATACTTTAACATACAGCTACGAAAGTGATGCTAACGGTCAATTATATGTGAGTTCCATTATAGGTAGTGACGGGCGTCATGTGGAATTTGAATATGCGGAGTGGGATTTTGATGGACATATATTTTGGGCGCCGGTAGATAAAACAAAATTACTGACTTATGTAAAAATTATGGAGTCAGATGGAGAAACTGTAGCGCGTCGGATTCACTATGTCTATTACGACAGAGATTATGATATTCCTTTTTGTGTAGGAGAAAACAACACCAAGTGTGTAAACAAAGATTATACAAAAAAAGGACTGTTGGCGCATATCGTATTAGATAATGGTGATATTACAACTTTTCATTATAGGCAACCGGAATGGTTGATTAGAACTTACAATGAGTACCACTACTATGCGCAGTCATTGAGTGATCCACAAAGTTACACATGTGACAAATTTAGAAACTCTGCTCAGACACCATGGAATTGCGGCCCTACATATTCCACCCTGCCAGCGCCATTAATACAGATAGATACTCCTCGTGGTGCTATATATAAAATTAATCAATTGGATACTTGGGATTCAGGAGGTAACCCCTACGGCACACTGTCATCTCGTGCAGCAATTGCTAATGACAACGAAAGCTATTCGTGGGTGGTTGGGAGTGTTGATATTGATCCAATGAATGGAGAAGAACCGTGGCAGTATAAGTTCAACTCAGGCCTTGCAGATTTTTATGATAACCCTGATCGGTACTATTCCGAATACTCTGTTAACTCTCCCTACAAAGCAAAAGATTTATTTTCGTGGTCGATAGAATATCCTGAAAATCGAATGGATGAATACTTCTTCTATACGACAAAAAGCGAATGGGATCAATCAAAAGAAAGCTGGGAGTTAACCAATGACAGATTATTGAATATGGTAGGTGGAATGCTTAAAAGGCATATTGTTTACGAAAAGGATATCGAAGGCATCTATAAGGAAAAAAGAAAGACTGAATATTGGTGGCGAGAGCATAGATTAGTTGGTGATAACTCGGCATATTGTTGGATTCAAAAGTGTGACAAACCCGAGTTGTACACAAAAATATTACAGCGAAGAGAAATTATTCAAGATGGTCAAACGTTTTTGACGATTTATAACGATTATGATGAGTTTGGTAACCCTAGAAGAATTGATGAGCAGGGAACTCACTCATCCTATCGCCTATATGAATGGGAGAACAATCTATCAAAATGGGTGCTGAATAATCAGAAGAGTGAAACTGTTTCTGGAAAGCTAATAAAATCGATGGATTACTATGCAGATACTGGAGGCTTAAAGGTTATAACCGAAAATGGTATCACACATAGCTTTACATATTCTCCAGACGGGTCTCTATATAAAATTAGTTGGTTGCGAGATGGAAAATTACATGAACATAAATTTGAAGATTATATGCTGGGAATCCCTCGAATCGAGACCAAGCCCGATACGCAAGTAATAGCGAGAGATTTCAATGTAACCGGCGAGCTTTCCTGGAGGGAAGATGAGTCCGGAAATCGAACGTCTTTTGATTATGATTCTGTTGGAAACGTCACCGGAATAACTCCGCCGGGATTTTATAGTTCAACATCTTTCAATTGGTTTGGAGATGATCCTAGTCAGGTTACTGAAACTAGAGGGTATTATAAAAAAATAAAATATTACGATAAATTGGGTAGGCTGAAAAAGGTTGAAGAAAAAGACACATCCGTAGGGGGGTTTAAGAGATTTAATTATTATTCCTACGACAGTATGAATAGGCAAGTTTATATTTCTAGGCCGACATTATCAGAAAGCGACCCGCAAAATGGTTACTTCAAAACCTATGATGCGCTAGGTCGCGTAATCAGTGTGATCGATACAGAGCTTAATTCATCAGCAAGTTACTGTTATGGCGAGCAATGTAACGAAAATCGAGATCCCGATGCGCCGATGGTAAAGCTCGGCTATTTACTAACAGATTTTCGTGGTTATGAGACTATATTCAATTTTAAGGCGTATGGAGATCCTAATGTAATCACATTATCTGAAGTTGTACAGCAAGTCTCGATCGACCCTGTTAAATATGTAAAAACCGAAATAGAGACCAACGATTTACTACAAGTTGAATCAGTTAAGAGAGGAAATGTCGATAGATCTTTTGAATATAATGCAAATAACTTGCTTTGGAAGCGAACAGATCCTGAAACCGGTACAGTAGAGTTTAAATATGATGAACAAGGAAATATCATACAAAAAATATTTTCAGATGGTTTAATTGAATATGGATACGATGAGTTAAACCGGGTAAGAACTATTGATTACTCCGATAGTGATAGTCCAGGGGTTGTTTTCGAGTATTATCCAAATGAGCTCCTAAACTATGTTGATAATGGTCGCACGAGAACTAGTTACACTTATGATTTTAATCGAAAGCTAGAAAGTGAAAGTTTATTTGTCCGAAGCTTAAATAAAACATTTACATTTGAATACAAATACGATTATAGCAGTGCAAGTTTCAAGCAAATAACATATCCCTCCGGTAATATATATACATATTCGCCGAATGCATTTGGTTTACCTTCTGAAGTGGCATCTACTCAACTGACCGAAGTATTCGCTAAGAATATTGATTACGATGAATATCTTCATATTAAGTCTATGGCTATGGGGGATGGGCATTTCTATTCATTAAAACGTACATCTCAAGGTCTACCTGAATCGTTAAGTTCCTATACTGTTAACGGTTCGGGAGTAAAGACTTTTGCGACCAGTTACGATTATATTTTGGATTCAAGCGGGAATGTAACCGATATAGTAGACAACATAAATTCATTGAAAAATAAGCATTTTAGTTATGATGGGCTCGGACAATTAACCTACGCTACTGGAGGATGGGGGGAGGTTTCCTATTTTTATGATGATCAAAGTAATATTGATTATTTGGTGCAAAACGGAATTACCAAAGACTATATATACGACGATAACAACAGATTGAGTTCTGTCGGTTCTCGGTCGTTTTCCTATGATGACCATGGAAACATCACAAGCGACGGAACCAAAGAATATATCTTTGATTTTGACAATCGCTTACGTTACGCGATATCCCAAAACGGCACTATGAATAATGTGTTTGATTCGTTCAATGCAAAAGTTATATCTGCCATTAATGGGGATAGCAGGCTGACCATTTATGATGACGCTAATCAATTGCTATATTCAGAAAATTTAACCCCATTTGGAGATTCCACGGAGTATGTCTACTTGAAGGGAAAAATACTGGCTGAGGTTGTCTGTGATGATGAGGACAGTGACTATGATGGAGATGGAATTCCTGGCTGTTTAGAAAGACGGCTAGGTTTTTCCGATTCTAATGCTCGAGATACTTTAGTTGACTTAGATAAGGATAAAGTTAGCGTAGCTGATGAATACCGGATTGGCGGTGACCCGTCTAATTACTTTGATTCTGATGGCGATGGTATTCCAAATGATTGGGAATTATTATGGGGGTTAAATCCAAATTTGGCTTCGGATTCGCAATTCGATTCTGATGGGGATGGTGTATCGAATAAGCAGGAATTTGAACTCGGAATTAATCCCACTGTTGCTGCGGGTGCTCAAGATTTTCTGTACTTAAATACCATAACACTAACTGCTGGTACCTCAGATCATATTGGCGCAATTGCTAGTGACGTCGAGGGTAATTTGTACGTGTCAATTACTGAATTTTTATCCCCTTCATTTGTGGTTAGGTCGCGGGTGCTAAAATGTGCAAGTAATAGTACTAAACTATGGGAAAAAATTTATGATTCCATCAATGACAATTTTACCGAATTGCAAGTAGGTCCTGGGGGAGTGTTATATGCCGCTGGTCGTGAATCTGGCCTCTACCGTTTAGACGGCAATTCTGGGAATATTTTAGATAGTTATCAAATGAAAGGTAATTTCACCGTCAATGATTTAGTGGTAACAGATTCTTCAGTATATTTGGCAGGCTCATATATAAACACAGTTACATTTTCAATTGCTCAACCCTTAGTCACGAGATCTACTATTCCACTGGCGAACGGAGACCATTACAAAGATGCATTCGTGATGGCTCTTGATTCAAATTTGCAATTCAAGTGGCTTCGTACATTTGGGGGGGAATATCAAGATTCTGTAAACGCGATCGAAGTTCTCAATAATAATGCGATCGTAATTTCCGGTGGTTTTTGGGGGGATGTGGATTTTAACAGAGATGGTGTTTCACAAGGATTTCATGCAACTGCGTCGAAATATCCTAATGATCGGTTTGTTATGAGTGTAGGCGATTCCGGAGAACCGATATGGTTGTATACGGATTCTCAAGCTGCTGGCTACTCAGATACAGCAGAAATGCTGGCGATTTATCGCGAAGACGGTAGTGTGCTTGTTGAAGACACTTATGGTTATATCGGACGGATATCTGCAACTGGCGGTTATTTAGGGCACTTCGTGGATGTTGGTAGATATTACATGGACTTTGCAACTGGCCACAATGGCATAATAGCATCCGTATCAGGGATAAGTAATGCAGGTAGTAATGATATAAGTGTTGACGTTGTCGACAAGTTTGGTTATTCCAATAGTTTTAACATTGGTGGTGAAGGACAGGAATACGTTGATAAGGTATTTCTTAACTCTTTGGGAGTGCTTACTATTGGGGGTACCTACGAGGATACAATAGATTTTGATCCTGGTCCGCTAGAAGACGTGCATTCCGCTAATGGTAGGGGAATATTCCTTACAAGTTATATCAATCAAGGGATTGATGGTTTGATTGACTCTGATCTAGATGGCATAAAAGATTTCGCTGACAAAGATGATGATAACGATGGCCTGCCAGACGAGTGGGAAATAGAAAACGGATTCAATCCTCGTGATGGAGTAACAGCAGATTTCGACAGCGATAATGATGGCTTGTCTAATTTGGATGAATATATATATAAAACCGATCCCTGGTCTAGCGATACTGACGGTGATGGAGTTTCAGATGGCGCTGAAGTTGCAGCAGGTACCGATCCAAAAGTGAACATACCGGTGCTGATTACAATTATTACTAGTTCATTACTGCATTAGTGGGAGAGCAAAAAATGCTGACAAAATATATTAAATGTATGATTTTTTTGTTCTGCTGCATAAGCATACTTTCTGCTAATGCAGAAAAGATTAGGTACTACCACAATGATTTAAATGGTTCTCCTGTTGCTATATCAGATGAATATGGAAATATTGTGTGGCGAGGAGATTACTTACCTTATGGAATAAATCAGTCGTCTGATGAATATGGTGAAAATCCTGGTGTAGGATTTATTGGGCGCGAACGGATTGATGAATTCGGGCTGAATTATTTTGGAGACCGTTTCTACGACCCAGAGCTGAGAAGGTTTGTTTCGGTGGACCCAGCCGATATTAATCTAAATGATCCAATTAGCTATAATCGGTATGCGTATGCTAAAAATAACCCTGTTAAGTATACTGATCCGGAAGGGCAGTATGCGGAGCTCGGTGTTGAATTTGTTAGTGTTGGCATAGGCATATTCAGTTTTAGTGAGAATTTTACAAAAGGGCATTACTGGGATGCAGTAGTAGATGCCGGAACGATAGTCGCAGATCTCGTGCTTATGGTTGTTCCCCTTGCGCCAGGCGTTACGAGTATGTCCGTTAAAGCGACCAGAGAAGCGGAAAGACAGCTAGCTAAGCAGAGCGACGGTTTAGTTGAAATTGTTGTAAAAGATGGAGCTGAATCTGTTGCAAAGGGAACATTCCAAGTTGCAAAATCAGTTGGGGCGGCTGCAACTCGAATTCCGGTTCGCGGTGCGAGTCACTTAGCGGAAGGTTCAACGGTTTCTAACATTAGAAAAATTGCTGATGGACGAGGAATCCGAGAAGTTAATCGGTTAGTTGAGCAATACGGCGGAAAAGCGAAAAATTGGCTTAAGCGTTCTGGCGAAGCTGATGTAGTTACAGAGTCGGGAAATATAAGACGGGCCGAGGTTCATTGGTATGAAGCACATGGGGTTGGCAAAGTTGAATTTAAGGTGAAAGAATGGCTGGACTAAAGGTACGATGTATTTCCACAAAACCTTACTTAGAAGAGCTGCCAGATGGCAGTTTAATTCAAGGTCAGTTTAGCGGTGAAATGATAAGTCTAACCTTAAATAAGGTTTACGATGTGCTCGAAGAAGATGATGGGTATTACAGGGTAGTAGACAACACCGACGAAGACTATTTGTACCCGAAAACTATGTTTGAGGTGGTTAACTCCTAAATTAGCTTTCCAGCAATGTTACAAAGGGGGAGAGCGAGCAGCTACCGGCTTTAAAGGTAGTAAAGGTTTCGAACTGAAAAATGCCCCGTATCAAAAAGTAAGAAATGAAGCTACGTCAATTAATGGTCGGGAATTTTCTGGCCATGCGTTAGACCAGATGCAAAACAGAGGGATAATGCCCTCAGTGGTTGATAACGCGATTAAAACGGGAGAAACATTTTCTACAAGAGCAGGTACGACGGGTTTTTATGATGCGGCGAATAAAATTCGAGTCATTACTAATTCGGAAACGGGAAGAGTTGTAACGGTGATTAGGGGAGCGCCCAACTAATGTCAGAGCATTTAGATAGAGCGAAAGCGCTTCAGAAAGCGATACAGAAAATACTGATTGATGAGTGGGACCCAATCGGAGTTGGCGATATTCCTGAAGCCGAGGATGAATATGATTCTTACGTTCCTGAAATCTACAAGATGCTTATTTCAAGAAAGCCAAAGCATGAATTGTTTGAATATCTTTGGTGGCTTGAAACTGAGCATATGGGGTTGACCGGAGATCGACAGCGAACGGAAATATTCGCCGAGCGGTTGTGCAACTTGGCTGAATAAAGATAGAGCCCCGCTAACGCGGGGCTTGTTGTATCAGCCAGCCGTAAAAACCAGCTTCCCGTTATAAACCTCGATGGTGTACGGCGTCCCAATGCGGAACCCGGCCTGCTCCAGCCAAAAGCCCCTGAGATTAATCCAGGGCACACCATAATAAGTAGGACAGGCACTCGTTAAAAAATTATTGAGTGCCTTTTTGGTTTTTACTATTCGCAGGTGAACGAAAGTATATATTGGACACACACCATAGTGTGGACATTTTCTCAGTGCGGACCCTTTGGTGCTGTGTTCTGAGAACACGCAGAGCACCAATCCTAAGCGGATAGTTGGACACCTATTGTAATTTCCATAAGAAATGTTTTGAGACTGCTAAAAAGCACTAGGTATGTGTTGCGCTCTAGCTATGCAGCAAAGATGGGCAACCATTACACTTGTTTAGGTGTGCACTTATCTCTTTGAACTAAAAATACTTATCGAACTAATTAAGTAAAGTATATAATTAATTGTTAATAGAGGTCTTAACAGTGAAAAGCAATAAATTAATACCCGTTCTGGGTATCGCAATATTCAACGCATTTCTCAGTATACAGACCGTATATGCCAGCAGTTACGCAGGCTATGTCGAAAAGCTGGTCGTCGGCCGCGACGGTCATCAAGTGTTTATCCATATGAAAGATGCCCCAACCACCTGCAATCTGGAACACCCCCTGGGCTTTAACTATGCATTTTCCCTGCGGGATCATGAAGCGGGGCGAGAGATGCTAAGTGCATTACTCGCTGCGAAAATGGCGGGTACTCGGGTGGTTGTTCAGGGCACTGATGCCTGTACGATCTCCTCTGATATGGAAAATGTTGCGTATATTTACGTGCTTTAAAGCGCAATTCAATTTGCTTGGTTTGAACTGATCGTGCCTAGGGTGCGCATCTTGCGCAGGAAAAAAATTTTAATTACTAAGTCGACTCAATGAAAATATTAGCCAGTTTTTTACTGGTCTTTTTTATTAGCCTGGATGTGGCCGCAAGCGGTTATGCGGGGTACCGAAATATCGAAGTTATTCATCAGCGGGAATGCAGTACAGACAAAGGCTTTGAAATTGGTTTGGCTTCTGCTCATAAAAACCCGGATAACTGTACAAGTGCACTCGATATTGAGTTGTCTTGTGAACATCCCGCCTATCAAACTATGGTTTCTATGATACTTGCTGCAAAACTTGCCGATAAAAAGCTGGACTTCTGGCTCGCAGGCTGTGGCGCTGATGGGCAGGCGAAAGTCGTTACTGTGAAAATGCAATAATCTAGCACAAAGCCTCTCCGCATCGCGGAGGTGAGGCAAGAATGGCGTGTCTATATTTTAAATCAACAGGCTCGTGCTGCGCTTGTTGTGAATGTAAGGTAATTCAATAATGGTTTTTTTGACTGGCGATAAGGTGGTGAACTCGCATTTGTTTTCTAATTTTACCGTCTGTTGAAATGAAAAGTTAATACCAATAATTTAAGCTAGTGTCGCATAATTTCATCAAAAGATGATGTGTGCTTAAATCAGCTGTATAGGAAATTTAAACAAGGAGTTTTAAATGTTATTATCTCGCAACTTGCTTCTCATGGTGTCTTTTATTTTTCTGGGTTGTTACTCAAGCTTTGCCCTTTCTGGTGGGCGTTATGTCGGAAAGCTCCGACCGCACTTTTGGAATTCTTCTCTCTATCTTTATCCTGTAGATGCAGATAAAACTGACGTGCCAGATTGCGCCACGCGTGAATTAGTTCGTTTGCAGGAAACCGATATCAATAGTTCAATTTATGCTCAAAAATATTCAATGATTTTGGCGGCCTGGATGGCGGGTAAAAAAATGGATGTACGCGGTACGGGTAATTGTACTGGCGAAGGAGACGAAATCATTTTTGCAGTAATTCCGGCCGAATAGCTGCTCACTACTAGTTTTTGGCCAGCGTAGAGCTGAATGGCACCATAGCTTCACAGTCACCGTATATCGATTTATTTAACTGTCTGAAAGGGCCGCGGCGGATCTTATTAACGCACGCCTCCACTTTCCAGCAGATAATACCGCAGTCACAATTTGGCGATAGTTATCGCTAATTTATTTGAGAGTATTTTTATGAAATATTGTTTTCTTGTTTTTGTTATCGCTCTGCTAAGTCCAATTTCCTATGGGCTGGATTGCGTCGGTATTCAAGTCGACGCGATACAGGCGCAGAAATCGAACGTTTTAGTTCATATTATAAAACCCGGCGAGTGGGGTGCCTGGAAAAATTTAGGCGCTTACGATCAACCACATCTGGTGAGCTATCAATCAATCGCCCAACAGGCACTGGCAACTGGGGCATCTATTCGCTTGCGATTTGAAAATGATCATGTGTGTAGTGAAACAGATTATGGCACCGTGCCTTATATGATTCGCATCGAGGAATAATTAGTCTCCTTCTAGGAATCACCATATTAAACAATTTCATCCTTAATTGCTTATCGATACATAATCCAAATGAAAACATGCAATGCTAAATTCAAAATAATTATCTTAATTCTGTCTTTGCTCTACGGTTTGCCATGCGCTGCATCCACAGGGCTGGGTAGAACCGTTCATATAGATAAAGTCTTCGCTGAAGGGGAATCTTTAGCTGGGTTTTATACCAAGGAATCTCTCCCAGAATGCCTTTGGGGCTTAATGTATATAAATCTGGCCACAGATTCTGGCAAGGCCCTCTTTACTCTCGTACTATCTGCACAGGCGAGGGGCGCATTAGTATCCCGAATAGATTACGACAAAGACGATAACGATAAGTGTTTGGCAAGAGGCATACATATTAAATGATCTTGTAGGGACCACGGTGGTGTATCTCTGCTTATTGGTAGTCGCTATTTCTTCAAATGCGATCGCGCAACATCCAAATGCTCACACATCTGCGTCGCTCCCTCCAATATCCGCGCCGTATGCCGCTGAATAATATCGGGTGGTATATAGAAAAGATTTTTATTGTGAACCGCTTTAAGGCTTGGCCAGCGTTTCCAGTCGTCCAGCCAGTCGGGGCGCTCATCGCCCATGCCGCTGGCCACTATTGCATCTGGGTTTCTTTTTAGTACCGATTCCAGGCTGATTTTTGGGGCGATGACCGCAGCATCGCCAAACGCATTGCTTGCACTGCAGAGTTTTATCAGGTCGCTGATAATATGCTCATCGTTGAGCGTTTGTAGTGGGTTGTTCCAAACTTCGTAGAGTACGCTAAGAGAGTTTTTATGACGGTTTTCGTTGTCTAACTTTCTGAGACGAGTTATAAATTTCTCAGCGGCGCTATTCGCCTGTGTTGCGGTTTGGGCGAGCGCACCATAATCACGAATAGAGCGGGCGACATCTTCGAGCTTTTTAGGATTACTGGCGTAAACCGGAATGCCCAGTGAGCGCAGTTTGGGAATCACGCGACCGCCATGGCCGGAGTCCCACGCGATAACGAGATCGGGTTGCAGGCCGAGGATAACCTCTATGCTGTGACTGCTGATAGACCCGACACGTGTGACAGATTTTGCGGCTTGAGGGTAATCGCAATAGTCAACAGCCCCTACCAGATATTTTCCCGCGCCCGCTGAATATAAATTTTCGACAATATGGGGTGCGAGGGCAATAATTCGTTTCGCGGGTGCTTGCAGCGTTACTGATTGATTGTTGTAGTCTGTTACTGTTATCGCACTATTGGCAAGTACCCGATTGCAAAAAACACCAATCAATAAGGCTAACGCTAATTTCCATTTCATTGAGAAATTCCAACCGTAACAATAAAAAGTATGAGTACCAGTGATTCGTTAAGCTCAATAAACGCACCGACACAATCGCCCGTATAACCGGCGATGCGTTTTAACCAAAAGTGACGCCAGCACAGCAGCAATAAAACACTGCCTGCAACAACACTCATTGTGCTAGTGAGTGATATTGCTATAGCAAGTGTCATGCAAAGTGCCGCAGCAATTAAACCATTATTGATAAATACAGCTTGTGTGACCGCTAAACCAAGTCCTATGTCGCGGGCGTAAGGTGTGGTCTGTTGATAGAAGCCCGCCAAAATTCTACTGAGGGTCGTGGCTGTTGCCAGTGCAAGGAATAGATCGAGGTTTGATGCAGAGCTTTGTAGCAGGGCCGTAATTAATGCCGCTTTAAAAAGCAGCTGTAAACACACCGCAACAAGCGCCATGGCCCCGACTTCGGACGACTTCATAATAGTCAGGTAATTAGATGAATCACGGTGGCCCGCCGCTGCCGCGTCGCTGCAGTCGGCAAGACCATCGAGGTGCAGTGCACCAGTGCTTGCCACCCAACTGATGAGCAAGATTACAGCCGCTAAATAATCCGGCAATATTGGGCGTAATAACTGGCTCACCAAAAACAGCGTGATTCCCAATAATAAGCCGACGAAACCGTAGTAGTCTATTGCAGCAGTACGCTTGGTCTCGTTATAGTCAGTCTCCTTTAAATATTTGGCGACAGGCAGCGCTGTTAACAGCGCTAGAGCCAACTTGAGCGGCGTTAATTTCACGCCTTGTCTCCGATAAAATTGTGCGCAGCGAGTTTTACCAGGCGGCTTTCGGCTTTATCGTATATTTTAATTCGAGTGACTGATGCGAATGGCACTTCAAAACTCTGCGCCCGGTCGAGCGGCATACCGAGAAGTTCGCTTAACACAATACGTATTACGCCCCCGTGGGCAACAAGCAGAATATTCTGCTTGTGATAATCGCGTAAAATATCGCTGAGTAGCGCGTTCAGACGTGTGGCCACCGCTTGGAGTGTCTCGCCGCCAGGTGGGGTATTTTCCGCGGGGTTGTGCATCCAGGCCAATATTTCATCGTGACGGGTTTGCCAAATAAGATCTCGCTGTACACCCTCCCATTCGCCGTAGTTAATTTCCTGCAAGCGCAGGTCTGTTTTTAGCGGCAAGTTTAACGATTGTGACAAGTGCGTGGCGAACTCACAGCAGCGTTTTAATGGAGAACTAATAATTGCCTGCCAGGGGGTATTCATCGCATCGCAGCTGGCTTGCATGTTTGCAAACCCTTCTGGGGTGAGGCGCACATCCGTGGAGCCTCGAAAAATATCGCCGCCTTCGCACTGGCCATGGCGGAGTAGGTCGAGTTGCGTTACTTGGAAATCATCAGAGGCTATCATCGACACCCGCTCCCTTAAATGTTGCCATTTCATTGTGAAGGGCCAGCGCCTGTTGTAGCAGAGGGATTGCCAGCGCGGCGCCACTGCCTTCACCCAGGCGCATTTGTAAATCTAACAGGGCTTGCACGTTTAAGCGCTGCAGGATGTATTGATGTGCCGGTTCGCCGGAGTTATGTGCGAATAGGCTCCAGTGTTTAAGTTCGGGTTGTACCAGCCAGGCAAGATACCAGGCGGCTGTGGTGATAAATCCATCGACGAGAATAGGAATGCCTTTTTGTGCGGCGCGTAAGTAGGCGCCGCTGATTGCCGCTATCTCAAAACCGCCGCACAATTGTAATGCGGTTAGCGCCGGCGATTGACTTTGGTTTACCGTTTCTTGATGTTTTTGTTGTACCCGTGTGAGCACTAATTTTTTATGTTGTAGCGCTGTGTCGTATAAACCTGTGCCAGGTCCGGCGAGTGCGGCAACGTTTTCCCGCAACAGCAGTGCGTATAACAGGCTTGCTGAAGAGGTATTCCCAATGCCCATTTCGCCCGCTATAAATAATTCGCAGGCGGGGAGCTCGTCAACGATATCGCGCCCGGCATTGATTGCCGCGATTAATTGCTGTTCGGTCATCGCGGCTTGTGTGCTGCAGTCAGCAGTACCGGGGCCGAGAGAATAATTTTTTCGCTCATCCAGGCATTGCGGTGGTGTTGCGGTTCCCAAATTTATTAAATCGAAACTTGCATGCGCAAAGCGGCTCAATACATTGATGGCGGCACCGCCATTCACAAAATTATCGATCATCTGTGCAGTGACAGATTGTGGAAATGCTGAGATGTTTTGCTGGCAAAGGCCATGATCCCCGGCAAATACTCGTATGGCGATATTGTTGATGCTGGGTTTGTCATTCCCCTGCCAAGCGGCAAATTGGAGCGCGATTTCTTCCAGGCGGCCCAGTGAGCCCGGTGGTTTGGTGAGTGTGTTTTGATGGGCTTCGGCGCGTTGTGCCGCGCCAAGGTTCACCGCTGCACAAGGGGATTCAAGCCAATTCAGTTCGTGATATAAATTCATACAGTAATTTTAAATTTCGAAATGGTTTATTTAAGGAAGCTCTGAAAAACATTCTCATTTTTCAGAGCTTCCTTAGGTAATCTGACCGGCTTGTTTTAAGGGTAAGGGTAAGCCGGCAACGACCAGAGTCACAGCATCACACAATGTCGCCAGGGATTGGTGCAACCAGCCGCTGGCATCGACAAATTCCCGGCTGAGTTCACCTAGCGGAACTATTCCGCTGCCCACTTCGTTGCTTACCAGAATTAGATCGCCTTTTAAATGCGGCAGGGCATCCAGCAACAATGCCAGTTGTTGGGCATAACATTGCTGAGTCAGGCAGTTGCTTATCCAAAGGGTTAGGCAGTCTACCAATAATATCTTGGTTTCCCCGTGATATTGCTGGAGAACTTCCGCCAATTTTAGGGGTTCCTCCACCGTTAGCCAATGGTTGGGGCGTTGTTGCTTATGGTGTTGAATGCGCGCACGCATTTCTGAATCTCCCGCCCAGCCGGTCGCAATATAAATTACCGATTTTTTATCGGCATTATTGGCGAGTAATTCGGCGTGTTTGGATTTGCCACTGCGTGCACCCCCGAGAATTAGCGTTTTCATTCTCTCCCTTCGCTGATGCGGATTATTTTTTGGATATCCAGCGATGCTTCCAGCGTATTTGCGAGCCGCTCCA
Organism: Alteromonadaceae bacterium 2753L.S.0a.02; assembly: GCA_007827375.1. Classification (NCBI taxonomy): domain Bacteria; kingdom Pseudomonadati; phylum Pseudomonadota; class Gammaproteobacteria; order Alteromonadales; family Alteromonadaceae; species Alteromonadaceae bacterium 2753L.S.0a.02. The sequence goes on along the minus strand of VISH01000002.1, from coordinate 4,283,914 downwards.
GTTGTTCATTTTGCAAGACTTTTATATCGATGGCGCTATGGTCGCTTAGCCCCGCCCAGCTCAGCATTAAATTACAGGCTGCGGTGTTATCGAAAATGCCGTGGCAGTAGCTCCCGAAGATTGCGTTATCATCGCTAATACAGCCATCGTGGGAATTGTCGTTAAGCTCGAGTGGCTGTGTCGCAACTTCAGTGAGTGATGAGCAGCCCTGATGTATTTCGTAGCCTGTGAACGCTCGTACAGTGTTGTTGAGCGTGAGTTTTCCAGAAATTGTTTTTAATTGTTTTTGAGGGCGTAGCTCGGTGCTTATTGGCAGTAGACCAAAGCCGACGCTAGTGCCCGGTTCAGCTTCAATACCCAGTGGATCTTTAATGTGTTCCCCGAGCATCTGGTAGCCACCACAAATGCCGATAAGCTTGCCGCCGTAACGCAAATGTTTGTGGAGTTTTTGTTGCCAGCCATTATTGAGCAGGGCTTCCAAATCGCGCGGCACATTTTTACTACCCGGTAGAATAATAAGATCGGCGGCGATTTGGGGAGTCGTGATATCAATGAACTCCAAATGCACATTGGGGTGAAAACGCAAAGCATCGAAATCGGTATGATTGGAAATGTGCGGCAACACGGGAACAACAATGCGGAATTTCGCAGCGGGATTGAGTTGCTCGGTATTAATGGCGTCTTCCGCTTCGAGGTGGAAGTTGTGTAACCAGGGCAGAACACCTAACACGGGTTTGGCGGTTTTTTTCTCGAGCCAATCCAGGCCCGATTCCAGCAGGGCAATATCGCCGCGAAAGCGATTAATCACAAAGCCTTTAATGCGGTCGCGCTCAGGTGGTGTAAGTAATTCGAGCGTACCGACAATATGTGCAAACACCCCGCCGGGGTTAATGTCTGCAATTAAAATAACTGGGCAATCCGCGGCTTCCGCGAAACCCATATTGGCGATATCGCCTTGTCGTAAATTAATTTCGGCCGGGCTGCCCGCGCCTTCGATCAGAACACAACTGTAGTTTTGCTGCAAGCGCCGGTAACTTTGCAGCACCTTTTGCAAGGCATGAGGTTTGAATTGATGGAAGTTTTGGGCGCTCATATTTTGTTGAACCTGCCCCTGAATAATTATCTGGGCCTGGGTATCGCTGGCGGGTTTAATCAGCACCGGGTTCATATCGGAGTGAGGTTCAAGGCCGCAGGCGAAGGCCTGCACGGCTTGGGCGCGACCGATTTCACCACCGTCTTCGGTCACTGCGCTATTAAGCGCCATATTTTGCGGTTTGAAGGGCGCAACCCGATAGCCGCGCTTTGCCATCAGGCGGCACAAGCCGGCCACCAGGGTACTCTTCCCGGCGTCGGACGTTGTGCCTTGCACCATCAGTGCTGCCATAACAAAACCTTAGAATTGATACTGAACACCAGCGTTGATCGTTCGTTCTGCGGTGTTGTAGCCGGATACCTGCTGATAGTCCCGGTTGCTGAGGTTATCAATTCTGGCGCTGAGTAACCAGTCGGCAATTTTCCAGTTGGCGCTGAGCGAGAGCAGGGAATAATCATCGAGTTTCGACCCGTCGATATCAATCGCATCGCGTGCGTTAAACAGATTCACCAAAAGGTTGAAATTCTCTTGCAAGAGACTGATACGCGCCCCGAGATTACTGGTATTTTCAGGTCGACGTACACGGGGTTCACCGTCGCGATCTTGCGTGGGGTTCCAGGTGTTGTTAGCGAGTAGTGTGAGCCGGCTAGTTATTTGATAATCGACACTCAGTTCAACTCCGTGCGATTCGCTCTTGCCCTCGGCTTGTAGATAGCCGCTGTAATCGATTAAATCAAAATAAATTTCATTTTCGACTTTTTGTGAAAAGAAGGTAATACCGAGATTAATTTCCTGTACCTTAGTGAACGCCAGAAAATAATCCAAGCCCAAGTCGATACCTTCGCTGGTTTCAGCGTTTAAATCCGTTTCCAAGGCATCGCCAAATGCCCAGGGGCCGCGATTGTAAGCGATTTCCGAAAGTGCCGGCGCACGAAAACCTGTGCCGCCGCTGGTGCGCAGTTTTAAGGTTTGTTCGTTGGATTGTAGCGGCAGCCACGCGGCGGTAACGCGATAGCTGTTGTGTTTGCCAAAGTCTTCGTTGTCGTCATGGCGCAATCCTGCGGTTACATAAATCGTATCTTTAAAATGGCTTTGGATCTCGGCGAATAAACCCAGTTGGTCGCGGGTTTGGTCGGCGTCGCCATCGCGGCCATCCAGGGTTTCCTTTTTATAGTCGCTACCCCAAACCGCGCTTACTGTATTGTTGAATTTTTTATCGCCGAGGTATTCGGCTTTTTGCAAGGAGCCACTAATAGCGTAGGACTGTAAATCGTTTGTGAAAAAGCGTCGCTCGATATCGCTGCTATTGTAGGCAAGTTGTTGTTGTGTTGTTTCACCGGCATAGCGGAGCGAAAGGCGAGCGATACCTTGTTCAAATTCCGCTACGCAATTGTTTACTTCAAAATCGCAATTATCATATTCACTTGTGGCATTTTGATCGCGCATAACGAGTTGAGCACGAAACTTGGAATTGAAATTTATAGCGCCTTTTACATGCAGCGTGGTATTTTCGTAGCCATCGGTTTCGCCGCTTTCGTCGTCTGTACGGGCATTGAATCCGTCGCTATCAATGGAGGTCGCGGAAATAAAACCGTCTAAAGTATTGTTTCCACCACTTAACGATGCGTTGAGTTTCTGGGTATTGTAGCTGCCACCTTCGATCGCAATTCCGCCATCGATACCCTGTTGGCTGGTGCGGGTAAATATATTGATAACTCCGCCAGCATCTGCGCCGTAAATAAATCCCTGTGGCCCTCGCAATATTTCCACGCGTTCGATATCCGGCCCTATATTCAGGTGTTCCACATGGCTCATGGCCTGCGTGCCGGTGGGGTCGGTCATTTCCACGCCGTCGATCATAATCAGAGTGCGGTAGCCTTCTTCGCCGCGAATGCGCAGTGCGGAATCCTTACCCAAGCCACCGCTGTTGGAGGTGGTGATGCCTGGCTGATTGCGCAGCAGTTCGTTGAGGCTTGTGGCGGCCTGCAGTTGAATATCGGCTTCGTTAATCACCGATACTGATGCACCCACCTGACGCAGCGGCGTTTCGTTTCGGGAAGCGGTGACGACGACTTCTTCCAGTTGCGTGTTGTTGGCGTTCGCGGTGAGTGTGACAAGCGCGATAGCACTCGCCAGAAGTGTTTGGGTGTTGCGACTGTACATGATTTCCTCATCGTGAAATGAGGGAGGAATTCCGGGGATGAATACAACCAAGGCAGGGAGCGACGATTAGCATCATTCCAGGATGGCAGCCCTCCGCTCCATCGTTGAAAAAAGTGTTGCAGGCTGGTATCGGGCTTGTTGATCCAGTGGAGATCAACTTACCGTTGCGGGGGCAGCGTCGGACTTAAACCGGTCTTCCCATTTGGTTTCTACCGCTGGCGGTAGAAACACCTGTAACGGAGGGCGACTTTAGGGAGCTGTGCCTGGCTTGTCAAGGCTCGTTTTAAATGCCGCTGTACAAAAGATGTACGCTTTGGCTGGCAATTAGCGATATATACCCGCCATGAAATAGTTATCACAAAATGTATTCACTTAAATAATTAACGCGTAAACAACAGTAAAAAAGCTTTGCTAGAACACCGTTGGTGATTATGGAGTTCCGCACGGTTAAAACAGGGATACGGGGTGGGGGGACTGCGAGCGTTGTCAGTGAATGGTAGTCGCAGCTCATAAATAGCCGCATTGTTTTCTGCAGCACTTTGCCTGTTAGTGCCAGTTGCGTTTCGCAATAGTTTCATCGAAACGTAAAGTGACGTTCACAACACATTCATCTCAGGTGCCTAGAGTCTCGCCGAGCAGCATGCCTGCCCCAATCACTACTCACCCCAAGGAGATGAAAATGGATTTATCGATTTGGCGTCAAAGCGTTTTTTTCTGTGCCGTATTTTGTGTGAGCTGCTTTGTATCCGCGGTTCCCTATGACTGGAATTATCCCGCGCCGGTATTAACCCCAAGCCCGGCGAATGACAATGGTAAAGTGGTTTTGTTTGATGTTTCCCACGGCGGTACGGAAGGTAATGCCGATTGGGTTATTGATGGTGGTTTTTCCGATTTTGCCAACGCACTGCTAAATGAAGGTTACACCGTGGAAGAATATCGCGGTGTCGATAAAAACAGCGATGGCATCATTCAGTTTGTCGATGATTACAACACCCCAACCGCCGCTGCGAGCAACGCTAACGAAGCGATAATCAGCTACAGCGCCATCAGTCATGCGGACGTGTTGGTACTCGCTGAAAGTAATCGCCCTTTTACACAGGCCGAGCTTGCCGATCTCGAGCAATTTCTAGCGGCGGGCAAAGGTATCTTTTTTATTGCAGATCACTACAACGCAGATCGCAACCTGAACTCTTGGGATGCCACCGAAGTTTTTAATGGCTACAACCGCTCTAATTTAAGTCAATTTAACGTTGGTGGTTCTTACGGTGATTTGCGTCACCCCGGTAGCGCCAGCGCCGGTTGGCTGGTGCAGAATTTCGGCATCCGCTTTCGTTTCAATGCGATTGACTGGCTGCCTGGGGCCAGCGATATCGTCAGTGTTTACCAAGGTGAAGGTATTACCTCGGGCGTAACACCGGTATTGATGGCTGGCGGTGCGACACTGGCAATTGTTGATCCGTCACGGGCGAAAGGCCTGGTGTATTTCTCGTCGAGCGATAACCCCTCGTCGTGGGGTAATGCCATCGACTCTGGCCTGTATTTTGGCGGCAGCGCTGAAGGCCCTTATGTGGCGATTGCAAAATCCGGTGCGGGTAAGGCGGCGTTTATAGGCGACTCCAGCCCCATTGAAGATAATTCACCAAAATACCGTCGGGAAGACAGTGGCTCTACAAAAAATACCTACCCGGGTTGGACAGATAGTGGCAACGCGGCGCAACTCAGTTTGAATATTGTTGATTGGCTGGCGACTTCCGAAAGCTATACCCACTTCAATTCCAGCGCGCACCCCGCTGGTACCAGCACGCCGAATCCTCTGGCGACCGAAGAATTAACGGACCCAGACAACGGCCAGCCCTGGAACACACCCAGTGGCGGTTACGACCCCTGGGATCACTCCACCTTTGCCAACGGTGCTTACGGTGCGCCCAATGGCCTTGGTAGCAGTTCAGCGTCCAGTAGCAGCAGCTCTTCATCAACAACGACTTCCAGCAGCGGCGGCACCATCATCAGCGTTGCCAGTGCCTTGAGTTTACCCAACGGCAGCAGTGTGACGGTGCAGGGCGTTGTCACTCAAGCAGTTAATGGTCAGTACGCGTTGGAAATGGCTGACGAAAATAATGCGTCGGTCACCATTTACGTAAAACTTGAAAGCCAATACCGCACAGAATTCAGCCCCGTTAATAACCCATCCATCGTGGGTGAAACGCTACTGGTTAGCGGCGTTCGCGACGCTTACATGAGTTCGCCAAGTATTGAGACTGTTACAGACATGCAAGTCGTGACGGGTGGCAGCAGTTCCAGTGGTGCCTTGAATGTTACGGCTGCGTTGGCGGAGCCGGTTGGCACAGATGTAACCGCGATTGGTGTGATCACTCAAGGCATTAACGGTATTTATGCGCTGGAGATGGCCGACGAAAATACGCCAGCTAACACAATTTACGTAAAACTCGAAAGCGCTTATCGCGATGAGTTTAGCCCGGTGAATAACCCCAGCGTGCTCGGAGAAACACTCGAAGTTTCTGGCACACGCGATAACTACATGAGCCAGCCAAGTATTGAATATGTCACCAGCATGACTTTAGTTGGTGGCGGTTCTGGTGGCGGCAGTTGCGGTTCGCCGGATGCGGTTTCTGTGGAAACTGCCTATGCCAGTAGCCAGGGTACCGATCTACGGGTTGTGGGTGAAGTCGTGGGTGGTGTTAACGACCCCTATGCGCTGGAACTCGCCGATTTAAATTCCAGTACCACGGTTTACGTGAAACTGGAATCCAGTCAACGGGCGCAATACAGCCCGGCCAATAATCCTGCCATTGTCGGTGAGGTTATCGAGGTGGATGGAACACGTGATCTTTACATGTCTTATCCCAGTATTGAGTCAGTTACGAGTATTGAAACGCTCAGCGGCTGCAATTGATTTATTAAACTGCTACAAGGAAGCACCATGAAAACCAAACAAACCCTCCTGCTCAGCACCTCCATTGCCGCGGCCCTGCTCGCAGCTTGCAGCGGCGATGACAAAATTAAAAAAGTTGATTTGCGATTGATGGAAACTACCGACATTCACGCGAATGTGTTAGACCACAATTATTACAGTGGTCAAACCGATGTGAAAATCGGATTGGTTCGTACCGCAACATTAATTCACGATGCCCGTGATGAACTCGACGAGCCTGGTAATTCAGTGTTAGTCGACAATGGCGATCTTATCCAGGGCAGCCCAATGGGTGACTGGCAGGCGGCCGAAGGCATCGAAGCAGGAGAGGTTCATCCGGTTTATCAGGCGATGAATTTGTTGGATTACGATATCGCCAACTACGGTAATCACGAATTTAACTATGGCTTGGAATACTTGGCTGAAAGTGTTAACGATGCGGAATTTCCTTACATCAGCGCCAATATTTTTGTCGACGACGGCGATAACAACGCCGATAACGATCAGCTTTATTTCGAACCCTATCGCCTGATTAGCAAATCGGTAAAAGATAAGGACGGCGATAGCCACGAAATCACCATCGGTTTTATTGGTTTTGTGCCACCACAAATTATGCAGTGGGATAAGGGTAACCTCGACGGCAAAACCACAACAAAAGACATCAAGGCAATGGCTGAGCGTTTTGTACCGCAAATGAAAGCCGAGGGTGCCGATATTGTTGTGGCAATTCCTCATTCGGGTATTAGCACTAATGCCTATGACGTGAATGAAAAAGCCGAAAACAGCAGTTGGTATTTGGCGGATGTTGCCGATATTGATGCGATTATGTTTGGCCACAGCCATTTGGTGTTTCCTTCAGCAAGCTTTGCAGATACGCCTAATGTTGATGTTGAAGCCGGAACTATTAAAGGTGTTCCTGCCGTTATGCCGGGTTATTGGGGCAGCCACTTGGGTATTATCGATTTGAATCTGGAATACAACGTTGATAAAGATAAGTGGACTGTGCTGAGCAGCAAGGTCGAAGCCCGTCCTATCGCGGTTGACGGTGAAGCCGTGGTTGAGCCAGACCAAATGATTGCTGCGGAATTGGCCGAAGAGCATCAGGCAACCATCGATTACATGAGCACGCCTATCGGTGAATCAACCGATGATATTTTCAGTTTCCTGGCCTTGGTTAAAGACGACCCTTCCATTCAAATTGTAAGCGACGCACAAAAAGCTTACGTGGAAAATTTGATTCAGGGTGATGTGAATTTGCAGGATATACCCGTACTTTCCGCCGCTGCGCCTTTTAAAGCGTGTAATCGCGAGGGTATTTGTGCCGATGAAAGCAGTTTTACCACAGTGGCTAAGGGTCAGTTAACCTTGAGTAATGCCGCAGACCTGTATCTTTACCCCAATACTCTCGTCGCGGTTAAAGTAAGCGGCGCCGAGTTAAAAGGTTGGTTGGAATGTTCTGCCTCCCAGTTTTTCCAAATCGATACCGCGTCGACTGCGCAGCAGGAGTTGGTGGATTATGCGGGCTTCCCCACTTACAACTTTGACGTGATTGATGGGGTTACTTATCAAATCGATGTGAGCCAGCCGCCAAGAGATAACCGTAGCTGCGAAGTGATTAACGAAACCGCGCAACGTATTGTTAATTTACAATTCAACGGTGCGGCGGTTACTGATGAGCAGGAATTCATTATTGCCAGCAACAATTACCGCGCCAATGGGGGTGTTTTCCCGGGTACCGGTAGCGATCATGTTGTGATTAATTCACCGGACGCCAACCGCACAGTACTTGCGAACTATATTCGCGATAATAGCCCGGTAACCCCCACTGCTGATGGCAACTGGAGTTTTGCGACTATCGACAGTGCTGTCGACCTTACTGTGGTATTCCGAGTGCCAAATACGGATCGCGCCAAGTCTTTTGTTGAGACACAACTTTCAAGCGCCACATTTTTGGAAGTAAATGCTAACGACGAAGCGGTTTACGAATTGAATCTTCAATAAGTGCTTACATCAAGGTATTAATCAGGAAGCAATTCCTGGTTAGTGAAACCCCTGTAGTCCGAGGTCTGCAGGGGTTTTTTATTGCTTGCACCACGCGCTTGGCGCATTTATAAGAAAAATAAATTGCGTGCCGATCTGTCATAATTTTATCAACAATAATTTATTTTTGTATCATGGCCGCTTAACAAGCGTAGGATAGCCTCTGGACTTTCGAACTTCATGGAGATGAATATGAACAAAGCTATCGTCTGTATCTGTTTATGTGCTGCTGTGCCAGTATTTGCCAACCCCGATGTCACTTCCCGTGAATACAAATTAATGCTTGATGCATCCGAGTTCGCATACAATTCAGAATCCAGTGATGTTGCAGATTTATTGGATGATGTGGAGACTGTTGTAGAAAGTGCTATTTCTAGAAATGTTTCGGGTTCTGCCAGCCTTACCAAAATCCGCGACGTTAAATTTTTTGATACCAGTGGCAGTTGCCTACTAAAAAATATTGGCTACTCGTTTCGTGAGCGTATTGAAAATGGTAACTCCGAAGTGACATTAAAATTTCGCAGTCCGGATCGTTATATTTCAGATTTTGAAGACCTCTCCGCCAGCAGTGGTTCTGCTGAAGAAAAATTGGAATCGGATATCGGCAGCAGTTCGACAACCGATTTTAAAATCGTATATGGTCATTCCACCAAAGCGCCTAACACGCGCACGATTAATAAAATGGACGATATTAATGATCAGTTTCCGGGGTTTGATGATGATTACAATTTGTCGAATTCAATGGATCTTGATCTGGTCGGTAATTTAACGATTCGAGAGCATGTGTACAAAGGTGTCGATATTGATTTGGGCCAGTTCGATGCGGAAATTTCTGTTACGCTTTGGTACAACGGGGTGCCCAGTGGTTCTCAAGCTCCGGTAGTTGCGGAAGTATCTTTTAAATATGAGGATAGCTCGGCCGATTATACCAAAGCCGTGGTTAATCGTGCGAAAACCGCATTTCATGCGATGCAGAGTTTGAGTAATTGGGTAGATTCGAATTCGCAAACCAAAACTCAATTTGTGTATGAATACAGCAGTACGTTTTGCAACTGATTTTATGCGTTTAACCCGATCATACTTTTAACCCGGTGATGCGTTTAACCCGATCAGATAAAGGGTCGGGTTAATTGATCGCCGCAGATGATGGTAATTCTGAGTTTATTTCAGTGGCTTGCGCTGAGGCAGACTTTTCGAGATCCTCCAGAAACTTGCGTTGCCAGGTATAAATATCATTTTTACGCAAAACAGCCATCATTTTTTGCCAGCGGTCTTTGCGTTCATCTAGCGGCATTTCCAACGCATTAGCCAAATGTTTTGCAACAGATTCTATGTCGTAAGGGTTAACAATAACTGCGGCATCTAATTCTGCAGCAGCACCGGCCATTTTCGATAATACCAGCACGCCCGGGTCATCTGGGTTTTGCGCGGCAACATACTCTTTGGCAACGAGATTCATACCATCGCGCAGCGGTGTTACAAAACCAACGCGCGCTAATTGTGACATTGCCAAAACGGTATTGCGACGAAAGCCTCGGTTTAGATAGCGCAGGGGCATCCAGTCAAAGTCGGCGTAAGTGCCGATAATATGACCTGCAATGCGGTCGATGCGTTTTGCAAAGTCGCCATAAGCCTGTACATCACCGCGGGAAGTGGGAGAAACCTGCAGGTAAACCAGACTTCTTAAAAAGTCGCTACGATGCTGTAAGAGTTTTTCGTAGGATAAAAATCTATTTTCGATGCCCTTGCTGTAATCAAGTCGATCGACACCAATTATTAATTTGCGATTTCCGAGGCTTTCTTTAAGGCGTTCATAATCTTTGGTGACTTTGCCTTTTTGCGCTAAGTCGGGTATTGCCTCGGTTTCTATACCTATGGGGTATGCGTTTACAGTCGCTCGTTTGTTTTCACAAAGAATCTGATTGCCGGTTATGGTGGCATTCAAACCCAGTTTCATACTTTCACGAAAACCGCGCACATCGGTTTCAGTTTGGAAACCTATTAGATCGTAGTGCATAAGTTCACGCAGAATTTCGCGATACTCTGGCATAGCCCGCAATAAATCGAAAGCGGGGAAGGGGGTGTGGAGAAAAAAGCCAATGCGCGATTTTATTCCGCGTTGGCGCAGTTGCTTGGCCAGGGGAATGAGATGGTAATCGTGCACCCAGATAATGTCGTCAGCTTTGAGCAGTGGTAGCAGGCTATCCGCAAATTTTTTATTGACCATGTGATAGCCCAGAAAATCGGCATGGTGATATTCCATGAGCTCCGGACGATGATGGAATAAAGGCCACAACACACTATTGGCAAAGCCTTTGTAATATTGGTTGTATTCGGTTTTTCTTAGGCTGATTGTGGCGTAATCAATTTTTTCACGCTTGTCGGTTTCCAAAAGATTTTCGTGGCTGCTAATCAATTTGCCATTCCAACCAAACCATAGCCCACCAGCTTTTGCCATTGCCGCAAAAACACCGACGGCTAGTCCGCCTTGTGAACCTCCGGCGCCGGTCGGCTTGGCTACCCGATTGGATACTACTACCAGTCGACTCATAATGCGGTCTCCCAGCGTTGGCTTAATACGCGGGCACTGTTGATGATGCCCACCATACTGTATGTTTGTGGAAAATTGCCCCACAGCTCACCAGTTTCGGGGTTGAGGTCTTCAGACAACAAACCGAGTGAATTACGTCGCTTGAGAAGATCTTCAAACAGTGCGCGCGCTTCTTCTTTCCGGCCCACTGCTGCGAGGGCATCGATGTACCAAAAGGAACAGATAGTAAATGCGTTTTCGGGTTCACCGAAATCGTCTTGGGTGATGTACCGGAATAAATATTTGCTACCATCAGGTTTTAAATGTTTTTCGACGGCTTCGAGGGTGCCGACAAATTCTGGGCTTCGGGCATCGACGAAGCCCAATTCGAAGGCTAGCAACAGTGAAGCATCCAGAGTGTCACCGTCCCAGGTGGCGGTGTAAGCATTGAGGGTTTTATTGAAACCGCGCTCGTTAATTTCCTTTTTCATGGTATTGGCGTGATCGCGCCAATATTTTTCTTTCTCGGATAATTCAAGCCGCCTGGCAATTTTTGCGAGCTTGTCCGCAGCTGTCCAACACATCATGCTGGAAAAAGTATGTACGTGTTGTTGGCCGCGTAGTTCCCAAAGGCCGGCATCCGGCTGGTTGTAATTCGCCGCTGCCAGTTCACCGACATGCTCCAGTAGCCGGAACAATCCTTCATCACCGCGGCGCCGAATTCGTTCATCAAAGAACATTTGGGTGGCCGATAGAATTACAGCACCATAAACGTCGTGTTGTATTTGCTCGGCGGCCTGGTTGCCAATGCGAACCGGCCCCATGCCACGATAACCCTGCATCGCGTTTAACAGCCTTTCCGGCATTTCTTTTTTTCCATTGATTCGGTAAACCGGTTGCAGGCTGTTATTTTCCATGGTGGCGACAATATTGACGATATATTGCAGATATTGCTCCATGGTGCGGGTCACACCCAAGCGGTTGAGCGATTGCACCGTAAAATAACTATCGCGCAACCAGCAAAAACGGTAATCCCAGTTGCGCACAGTATTGGCGGCTTCCGGAATGGAGGTGGTCATTGCCGCGATGATTGCCCCAGTGTCTTCATAGGAGCTCAGTTTAAGGGTGATAGCAGCGCGAATAACAGCTTCCTGCCATTCGAAAGGAATGGCGAGATAGCGACACCACTCAAGCCAGTAGGATTCGGTCTCAGCTAAAAAACGCTCGGTTAGTTCAGAGATGGATTCGGTAATTGATGTGTCTTCACCAAAAATTAGATACTTGGTCTCTCCCAACACAAATACTGTTTCATCAATAATTGCACTTACGGAAATGTCGGTGGTTAGCCGCAGCGCGTAGTCGTCACTGCGGAAGCGAATGTGATTGCTGCCTTGGGTTTTTTGAAATTCACCACTGCCGTCGCTGTGATTCGGGTGACATACAACGCGCATACGTGGTGACCCAAATGGAATCATTTTACGCATAATGGTTGTAGGACGATGCAGTCGGCCGTATTGATGAAAGCGGGGAGCAAAATCCAAAATTACAACGCCGTTGCCGAATTTATCCATGAGGCGCGTTTTTACAATAGCGGTGTTGTGCTCATAGGTTTGCTGACACGATACTTGATCGATAAGCTCAATAGAAAACCTGCCGCGATTAGCATGCTCGTTGTCTTTCAGCAAGGCGCAAAAAATGGCTTCACCGTCGAAGCGCGGGTAGCACATCCAAACTACCGAAGCGTTCTGATCAATCAGAGCACCGATACTGCAATTTCCTATCAATGCTAATTCGAGATTGGGTTTTTCCATGCCTGCCCCCTTGAGACTACTATTTTTAATCGGCGATTTCTAAATTCTAATTGTGACTATGACGAACTTTTACGCTTCGGTAATTTGTGTAAATAAATTTCTGACGTCTGCCGGATGCGAGAGGCGATGCTGGGCGCGGCTTTCGCCTGGGCCTACTTTGATGCTGATACCGCCAACGCTATTGATATATCGAAACCCATCTTCATCGGTAACGTCATCGCCAACAAATAACGGAGTTTTTCCTGAAAAAGGTGCCATGGCCATAAAGCGTTCTATGGCAGCGCCTTTATTCGCCTGTTTGGGTTTAAGTTCGCGAACCGCTTTGCCGCGAATTACCGAATAATTAGGCCCAATATGTAACGATTCAAAGAATGCATCGAGGTGTTGTTCGTGTTCAGGGTGTTGCCGAAAGTGAACCGCGATAGCAAATTGTTTTGTTTCCACCAATAAATTGTAGTCGCTCGCGAAACCTGTAATCGCTTTTTTGTATCGCTCGAATTCATTGCAGGCGTGCTCAATGGATTGTGTCGCCTGCCCAGGTAAACGCCACTGGCCACCGTGACTGGCCGCAATGGCAAGATCACAGTCACCGAGGTAATTTTGTATGTCGTGCATTGCGCGACCGGTTACGACTGCGCACGCACCGCAAGTACGCTTTGTTGTACGCACGAGTAGGTTTTTAAGATCATCATTCACGATGATGCTATCTGGTGTTGGGGCAATGTCTACCAGAGTGCCGTCAAAATCAGCAAAAATCGCTAATTGTTCGTATTTGGGTAGTTGCATGTGTAGAAGTGAGTGCCTTCGCATTTAATGACGATGGCAAATTTTTTTGCGCCTCTTTGGGGGAGTTCTTTTTTACCATACCGTGATCTGGCAGATATGTACAGCCGACAGCTATTAACTTGGCAATATAAATTGTTCAGTTAACAGGCGGTGCATGAAAGTACCGCCATTGCCCGCAGGGCAATGTAAGCCCTTGAAATACCCGTAAAATCACACATTTGCGCCAGCATTTTTTGGCGTGTAATTAAATAGATAGGATCATCTATTTAATGGCCGGGTTAATAGTAACGGATAAAAAAAAGCGCGACCCTTGGGTCGCGCCTGAGAATGCAACGTTTGTAACGTTTTCTGCATGTGTGGCATTGGCTGGCTGTTGTGCAGCCAGCCGGAAGCGGGTGTTATCGACCCAGGTAATTCATCAACCAGGTCATAGCTGGACGCTCTTGACCGCTGCTCTGGATTAAGCCCGTACCACTGCGCCATGTGGCGCCGACTACATAGCCCCAAAGGGTAATACCTTTCACATTGGGGTGGTTGTAGAACACTGGGAAGTGCATTTGCATATACTCCAGCTGGGTTTGGTCATTACTGGCTTCGATGTCGTACTCAGATACATAAATCGGCACGCCGAGAGTGGAGATGAGATCCAGCTTGTCTTCGATCTGCTGTGCTGTCCAAATCTGCGGGCTGTACAAGCTGTGCGCTTGAACGCCCACTGCATCCACATAACCTGAGTCAATCGCAGGACGAATCAAAGTCATGATTTCATCGGTGTTCCAGGTCATGAAGTTGTAGTCGTTGTAGATAAGGATGGAGTTCGGGCAATACTGTCGCGCTAAGCGGAACGATTCGGTGATCCAGTTACTGCCAAACGCTTTTTCTGCATAGCCGGCTGGTGCGTGGCCCGAAACGGCTTCGTTTACCACGTCGATCATCTCGATGTCTGGGTAACGGGTACAGAAATCACTTATCCATTCTTCGATTTCAGCTGCGATCTCAGAGGCCGAGAGGCTGCCGCCGTCACAGTTAGAGCCGAGCCAGCTTGGGCACTGACTACCCCATACCAGAGTGTGTCCCTTCATGGGGATGTTGTTCTGGCGAGAGTAGTTGTAAACAGCGTCTACGCCGCTCCAGTTGTATTGATCACGGCTACCTTCAACGGAGCCCCACTTACCTTCGTTTTCAGGTGTGATCTGATCCCAATACTGTCCGAAATCAGAACGTACGCTGCCGCTTGTGGTGATATTACCCACGAAGAAAGGAGGGTACTCACGTCCGCCCGATGTGCTTGTTGAGCTGGAGCTGCTTGAACTGGAAGAGCTGGAAGAGGTGCTTGAGGTACTGCCGCTGAATGGGTTACCAAAGCCGATGGAGCCATTACAATGCAGCATTTCGCTGTAGGAACCACCGCCGCAACTACCGCTGTATGCGCCCGTATTGTCTTCTTGGTCTTCTGCCTGGTAGGTAGTGCCATCGACAATGATGTAGTCCACCTGTACATCGCGGTCACCGCTGTCGTTGGTGAAAGCGACACGTAACTCACCTTCGGTATTGGTGCTAACGGTGTAATCCATCATGCTGGTGGTGATTGTCCAGGTTTGGATAATGTTGCCCCCGATTTCGAGGTTGACACTTTCGTCACCAACTACGCCGCTCATACGGATAGTGATATTGTGGCTGCCAGTTGAGCCAGAAGACGAGCTTGAAGAGCTAGAGCTTGATGATGAACTGGTGCTACCACAAGTGCCAGTGACTACACCACCACCGCCATTTTGGCTGTTACAGGTACTAGTTCCTATACAACTTGCGCTATTTTCCCATCCCCAACCGGTAGTTTGGTTTTGACATAGAGGGTAGGTAGTACCGTACCAGTTACAAACATTCTCGCAGGATCCACCACTTGACGACGAGCTGGAGCTACTTGAAGAGCTGGAGGAGCTCGAAGAGCTGGAGCTTGAAGTGGTCGTTGTAGTGCTTGAAGAACTGCTCGAAGAGCTAGTGCTGCTAGAAGAACTACTGCTGGAAGAGCTGCTGCTGGAAGAACTACTGGACGTGGTTCCGCCACTGCAGGTACCGAGGCTGATCCAGGAGGCATCGCTGCCAGGCACAGTGCTGGTGTACCAGTTAGCCTGATAGAGCGCGTTTTGATAGACCATCTGGTCGCCGGCATTGGCGTGGTTGTAGGGGCCGCCAGACCAGTCACGGGCAGTCCAGTTGGGATATTCGTTCACGCCAGCACAGTTTCCTGTTGCGGAACCACTGGAGCTTGAAGACGAGGAACTGGATGAAGAAGAGCTGCCGCCGGTAGAGCTGCTGGATGAGCTGCTGGATGAGCTGCTTGAGGAACTGCTGGAGCTCGTTGTTGAGCTACTACTGCCCGATACGTCAATCAACTCCAACATTTTGTTGGCATAGCGGCGGCCAATCTCGCGATAGCCCGCCGAATTGAAGTGATACTGGTCTCGAGAACCAAGGCCGGACGCAGATACATAATGGCCGTTGGTTACCACGTTGGGGATTTGATGTACCAAAGCATCGTGACTGGTACAGCAAGCGCCCGGCACCATTTCACCCGCGATAAAGGGCACTTCGTTAGCGTCTAAGCCAAGGTCGTTACGAAGGTCGGTAACTACTTCGTTAACGCGACTCGGCCAAGTGCTGCTGCCGGTGTCACTTTCACCTTGGTGGAAAATAATGCCTTTGATTACGCCGTCTTGTTGGGCGCGTTGCGCCAGGTCAAGCAACCAGGCGTAGCCGCCTTGCCCGCCAGGCACGGAGCCGTTTGCGCCAGAAGGCTGACAACTACCCAGTGCGGCACAATTTTTACGGAAGAAATCGATACTTTGGCCTTGGTAGGCGGCACCTACCAAACCTACAGTAACGCCAGAGCCACTGTTTTCAAGCATGGTACGACCAAAATAGTCGCCCGGGCCGAGGCCGCCGTTATTCCAGCTGTGAGCTATGTTGTAGCAGCGAATCAGCGGGGGGGTGGCTGTACGCCATTGGCCGTAACTAGCACCGCCAACGGTACAATTGTCGTCGGCTTGCATGGCCATTAATCCACTGGGTACTTGTTGATCCTGGGATTCAATCTGGCCCTGGCCTTCCATATTGGATTGGCCAAACATCAGATAAATGTGGAAATTGGGGTCAGGTGCAGCGAACGCCGTGACGGAAGATACCGCCAAAGTCGACGCGCACAACAACCGTGTTACACCCCGCGAAAGCGAACGTGCCGAAACCGTTGCTGTACGGAGCACAGAGAGCGTAGCTCTCAATGGCATTATGTGTGAGTGTAGTTTCATAAGTTGGCTACTCATTATTTGAGGTTTTAGTTTTAAATCCTGCCCAACAGCAATCACGGTGTGCCGACTTGAGCATACCGTGATATGGGCCAGATAACTTTGCGTACCATGGGCTGTTAAATAATGCATGGATTGTTATTGTTGCGTTGAACACAGCCATTGGTAGCAAGTACCTTTGTAATTTTGCGTTTTCGCCAGTCTGTTTATTAAAGATGTGTCGCAGCGAAAACAGGTACTCAATAAAGACGCGCCTTGGGGGAAATATGCGCGCAAATCCCGGTTATTCTTATTGTCTCCGAGACTTTATGCTTCGCTAATAAGATTTGGAATTAGACTAAAGTCTAATGTGCGTTGGCGGTTTGACATTACTGCAAAACAGCGTATTTACCGGTCTTTTTTGGTGTTTAGTCTTTAGTTTGCAATTAATAATATAGGCTTCATAACAACGAATGGTTTAATAGGTTTCGATTGGGGTTTGCGTAGTAAAAAAGACTGGCATTTGATTTTATTTGCCGGCTGAAGTTGGCTGCTAATTTCAAATTCTAATTTAAATTCCATGTGTTTATGTTTTTTAAAATGTGCCGTTTGAGGCCTCGATCACGAAAAATATCAGCAAGATTACTGTTCGTATATCATGTTCACTTTCAGTACCTTTTGCCGTTGTTTGGGAAACCCTGGGAGTTGCCTTGTAAATTATTTGGTCTTGCCAACAGCGATCGCTGCGGATTAATTCAGTACTCTATTATTTGGCAATGAAATTCCGAGCGCTTTAAGCTGTTCTTCCAGGAGAGGATTACCATTATCTTTCCAGCGGCGGTATAGATTCAGAATGTCTGTAGCGTCGAATAGGTTTTGCTTGCAGCACACCCGCTCTACTAATTCCAACATTCGCGTAAACATTGTTGCCAACTCCGAAAAAATGTGGCGATTCTGCTGGGCATTTTCGGAGAGATAATCGTAGGCACCGCCGCCCATACCCACGAAATAATCTTTCTTGATACCGCGCCGTGCGTAATTTTCGGGAAATAACGCACCGAGAAACAACGCGAGGTCCCCCAGTTGCCTCAGGATTAGGCAGCGCTCCCAGCGATCTCTGGTTTCGTGAGCATCTTTGTAAAGTAGCGCCAGGGGTCGCAAGCCCACAATGCCATTGTCGAAACAGAATAGCTCCCGACTGTGGCCGAAGCGGGCTAACATATTGCCGGTGTACCACAGGGTGTCTTCGTGGGGTTTAGGGGTGATTTCTTCAGACAAGACTTGCAAACGTTCGCGAAAGTAATTAGCGAGGGTGAGTTCAAAAGTGGGTTGTGGTTCTACAGGCATCCAGAATCCTCCTTCCAACACATCTTTTAACTATAAATGGCTATACGCCGTATTGCCAAGATTCAATACTTGCAGTATGTAATGGCGCATGGGTTTTACTCTGAAAGTTAAGCAAATTTCGTGACTGTTCGAGAAAATTTCGCTAAAAAAATAGATGTGTTATTGGGATTGGTTATTGGGACCGGTTATTGGGATTGGCTTAGTGGTCTCCTTTGGGGTGGTGGTCTCGCTGGAGGGGGGCTTGGAGTCCCAGGTATAGGTGATATCCACGGTATCGATTTCCCCTGAGCCAGCTTCCACGGTGAGGTTATCAGTGAGGCTGTACTCCACGATAAAACGCCCTACGGCGCCTACCAACCCATATTGATACTTAACGTAGAGCTTGTCGTTAAGGCGTTTGCCCGCAGCGACAGACCCTCCGCCACTGGCAAAATCGGATTCGATTGTCACATCGCTCAAGCCGATGCCACTGCCAAGTTTTTGAATGGTTGGCAGGGCTTGTGATAATCCCATTGCGACGGCTGCAGATTCAACATAGGCGGAATCGCCCTTGCCCTGTTCCACCATCGGTTTGCCGGTGAGCATGTAGCTGAGAATATCGCCCTCGCTCATAGCCGGTGAGGAATACAGCTGAGATTTGGGGTGCTTCGCGGTGCCGTTTAACCAAATACCTGCTTGAATATTATTGATGGTTCTCGCGGCCCGCACATCAAGGGTGGGGTTACTGGGCGAGCCTGAAAATATGATCTGACCATTTTCAATTTTGAGATTTTGACCATAGCTTCTAAATTCTCCATTGGGCAGTGACAGTGCACCGTGCAATTGTTGTTGGCCATTGCCTTCGCGGGTGTAATTCAGGTGACCTTTGATATCTGTTTTTAAACCGAAACCCTCAAAAGTGATATTTTTCCCGGCGATGATATCGACGTTGCTGGTGAAGCTAAGGGATGATTTTTTCTCGATGGGTTTATCGCTGTGGACAACGGCATCCTCAGAGACTCCGCTGGCCGATTTGGGAAGTTCCCGTAGGCGCATAAAAGAATTGTGAATAATCAGCTTTCCTCCGAGATGCCAGTTGAGATTCTCGCCTTCTAATGTGAGGTCGGGGCTGGCATTAAAGCTTGCATCGGGAAGGTCGACGAGCTGCAAGTTTTCGCCATTAAGTTCCACCTTCGCTTTAAAGGGGAAGTGTCCGTTTGCAATACTGCGAACTGCACCTTTAATACTAAGTTTGCCTTTGCCAATCAATCCGTCGCCGCTGAGATCAATTGCAGTTTTGGTGGCTTCCAGGTCGAGATGCCAATTTTCCAGCCTGCTTCCGGATGCAGGAACGATAAACCCCGCTTCCCGTACCCGAATGTTACCCAGTACCAAACCATCAGGCTCGCTGTCGTTTTTTAAATAGCTTAAATCTATATTTGCTTTGCCACGGAGATCGTCAATGTTTGTAATAAATGGCTGCAGATAAGCCAATGTTTCTAGCCTGCCATAAACATTAATTTTGATATTGGGCTGAGTGGCCAGTGAATCTGCCACTTCCCCTTTAATTTGCAATTGCTGCTCACCGTCAATTATGGCACCACCGTGAACGCTTAGTAATTTCTGATCTCCTGATAATTTAAAATACGCATCTTTAATCGGATATTCGAGTGGTTCCTCGTCTTCCTCCAAATAAATTATCTTGCCGCCTTGCATTGAAAAGTTTGTAGCCAATTCAAAAGCTTCAGGACGAAATTGCGGGTTTAATCGTGCTGTTAGGTTGAAGTCACCAGATATTTCACCTTGTGTCTGCCAATTTGCGGGCAGTTGCTCATAATAAGCTTTAAACAAGGTTTTCTCGCGATCCAAGAATATGCCATCAACCTTGCCATTCAGATTGAGCGCAGCGAGCTCGTCCAGCGCAAGTGTGTTGATACAGACTTGCGCCGCATGTTGCTTCAGACAGAAATTTTTAAGCGATGTCGCCATTTTTGCGAGCTGCAATTTGGCGGGGCTTGGTAATGTCCAGTTGCTATCGTTGTCACTTGTTCGAATGCCAAATTCATTAAGCGTGATCGCCCAGGCGATGTTGTTGCTGCTGAGTGGGATGTTGCCATTTCCCTGTTTTGTGAGGCTTCCTTGGAGTGCCAGTACGGGAATATTAATGTTATCAAGTAATTTATTGGCGCTGGCTCTAATGGAGTGTGAGGCTGCCGAGCCAGCGGCTGAAAGCTCCAGATTTTGCAATCGAAAAGTATCCAATTGAAAATCGTTGAGGCTGATTGAAAGCTCGTCAAGGCTGGTATTTTCCAAGGTGCGAATTGGAATTTTGTTGACATCCAACATTAATTGCAGGTGTCCAATACGAAGATTATCAATCATCACTTGATTGGCTTGCCCGGAAAGCTTCAGGTTGGGTGCATTTAACTGACCAGATGCAGACGCTTTCAGAGAGGCACTGCCAGAATATTCGTTCGAAATTTTCTTAAAGTCGGTGGCATCGATAGAAATATCTGCCCCAAGGTTTTGGGTGTCGATGGCATAAAAACCTAGCGCTTCCAAGCGGTTATAGCTGTTGGCGAGCTCAAGTGATTGCAAGGTAATTTTGTTTTTATGGAATTTGGCGACAATTTTTCCCTGCAGGGGCTCCCTGCCAAAATCCAATGAAGCGACTTTGAAATTGGTGTCGGCGGCGATCATACCGTTGTCGAGTACCAACTCAGAGAGTGCGCTGCCGGAAATTGTTGCGCGCGGTTGCGGGTCGGGTAGCCAACGATTAAAGTCGAGCTTGTTTACTTCTATTTTGGAATTAATGACCAATTTATCTTTCCAGTCAACTTCTCCGCTGGCGGTGATTTCGCCACCGCTGGAAGGCCGCACATTCAAGCGCCGGATCACGGATGATGCATTGCTAAAATCCGTTAAACAGTCGACTGCAAGGTTAATATCAAGTTCTGTGTAAATGACTTGTGCTTCTCCGACCACAGCGAGTTTGTTGTCAGAATATTCGAGACTCGCCTGACCTTTTGGCAATTGGATATCACCGAGCAGTGGATGTGCCAGGTTCTTCCAGGCGAGGGTTGCGTTACAAATGACACCTGGTGAAGATTGACACTCCCCCTGCGTTGACAAGCGGTGGGAAGGTAGGCTAATTGTCCATCGCCATATTGTGTCAAAAGCAAGTGATGCCGTTAAACTGTAGTTTTCGTCCAGGTACTGAAAATGCATGCTGTCAATAGTTAGCGTATCGCCAATAAAACTTGCGCTGGTTGCTACGTGCGCTACCTCGGCAAAGAGCTTCTCTTGTTGATGCACATGAATATTGTCTATCGAAATCTGTTTTGCATTTACAGCCAGCGGTGGCTTGAGCGCTGGAAGCGTAATCGGTTTTGTTGGGGGCTCGCTGGTGCTGGGAGGAGCCAAATATACGCCAACATCCCGTGCCGCAAGTAGATCTATTGATACTCTACCGGCGAATAATAAATTGGGATTCCAGCGCAGACCAAAGCGACTCATTGTTATTTTTTCGAAACCCAGTGTTGCACTTTTGGATTTGATATCAACCGAGTCGGCATCGACTCCGTCGAGTAAATTACCGCGAAGCTTTTCTGTGCTTATGAGTACCGGACTGTAATTATTTGAAGTCTCGATCAGCCATCGAGCACCATGAGTAGTCATTGTGAGCCAATAGAAAGTGCTACTTACCAGCGTGACAAGCACAAGCAGTATCAGCAGAATAATTCTTGCCACGCGCCATAGCTGTAGCATTAGAGGTCGGCCCCCACACTTATGTGAAAGCGGTAATCATTTTTGCTGTCTTGCGGAAATGCCAGGTCGATGCGCATCGGGCCAACAGGCGAGTACCAGCGTACACCCACGCCCCAAGATTTTTTTAAATCTAGTTCCTTGTCGTAAGCGTCACCGGCATCAACAAATGTGGAAAGTGACCAGTTTTTTAGGATGAGATGGTCGTACTCAAGGCTGGCAACCGCGAGCTTGCTTCCGCCTTTAACTTCGCCAGTAGATTCGTCGATAGAGCCAATGGAATTGTAATCGTAACCCCGAATGCTGTTATCGCCACCCGTATAAAAACGCACGGAAGGCGGTAGCTCGTCGAAATCCTCCATGAGCGTTCCAGCGCCTTCAATGCGTGAGATAATCCGACCTTTTGAAAAAAACGATACTATCCCTTTTAGGCGTGCGTAACCCTGAACAAAATTGACATCTGAAGCCCAGGAGTGGTGACTAAAGGTAATGCCGGTTTCGAATCGGAACCCGGATTTTTGTCTTGGCTCTTCGCGCGCATCAATCCAACTCACTCCCGCTCCAGGGACTACCAGTATTTTTCGGTCATCGGGCTCGCTACCAATAATGTAGCGTTCGTTTCGAATATTGACACCGGCGTTCAGAACCCAGTCTTCAGCAAGTGCCGTAATAGCCCGAGCGCTGGTGGATGTGGTGTTACTTTGGTAGCTGGAATATTCCTCTTCCACATAGCCGACGCTGAGCTCATACCATTCCTTAGCTGCATCCCGTCGAGGAATAATGTAAGTACCGAGCAGTTCACGCAGCTTGTCGGATATCAACAGCTCATTGGACCACCGGTGACCTGCCGCGTTGAGGTAGCGGTTTCTGTAGTTGCCTCGTAAACGAGGCCCCTGGTCAGTCGAGAAACCCACGCCGGCACCAAAGTTATGTCTGGCATTCATTGCCAGATCAAAGTCGAGTGGCACTACGTATTCGTCGCTATTTGTGTCCACACTGGGTGTGATAATCACTTTTCTGAAATAGTCGGAACCTTGAAATCGTCGGTAAATATCCTGTAATTCTTCCTCTGAGTAGGGTGTGCCACGGACCTCACCAGTGAGTCTTTGCAGCAATTCCTGGTTTAGAAGTAATTCCGGAAAATGTGCATCGCCAAACACGTAGCGAGGCCCGATAATAATTTCCAAGATTGCATCTGCAGCATTGTCTTCGGGGTAAATGGCCAGTTCCGATTTTTGATATTGCGCCTGCCAATAGCCATTACTCCGGGCCGTATCCAGAAGCGCTGACTTGTAATTGTCGTATTCTCGATGGAGAAGTGGCATACCGCTTTTGAGCGGCGGGTTTACAATTAATTCCCGCAGCGGCTTAATCAGTGTTTCTGGCGCTTTTAAGGGGGTAATCTGAACTCTACGTAAGTGGGTGCGAGGCCCAGGATTTATTGCAAGGTGTAATTGCCAACAATCATTAGACTGCTGTAGTTGTTGTTTTAGCGTGTAGCGGTAGTAGCCATACGCTTGCATGGCAACTTCCACTTGTTTGGGAATGTCGCGGCGGTATTGGGTAATTCGCCAGGCTGGCAAGTTGCAGGGTTCCTGCGCAAGTTTTACATGAGCCCGCACGTTGACTGCCAGGGTTTCGTCAACACCTTCGATAACCAAGCTCGCTAATACCTGTTGGCTAATACAGGCAAGCACTAACAAGGTAATTAATTTACACCTGCAATTTTTTAATTTGTTAAATGGAAATGTGAGCCATAGAAATACCAGTAAATTTGCACATTTACGGTAGTATTTTTGTGGCGACGCAAAAAAAAGATAGTGATATCTGTTTTTTTGCCTGGTTGCTATTAAGCGGTCAATAGCTATTGACGGGTTAATAGGGGGTGCATGGAAGCACCGCCATTTCCCGAAGGGAAATGCGAGCCACGGAAATGCCAGTAAATTCGCACATTTACGGTAGTATTTTTGTGGCGACGCAAAAAAAAGATAGGGATATCTGTTTTTTTGCCTGGTTAAAAGTCTCATAGCCGTCGTTAGAAAATCCTGTTCCGGCTGGTGTCACTATTTAAGCAATAATGCCGCAAGGCCGGTAACCAGTAACAGGGTAGATTCCAAGGATAACTGCGCAAGCTGTGGATTCTCCCGAAAACCCAGCCAGCCGCCGCTTACTAGGCAGGCTACCGCCAATAGATTCAGCACTGTTTGGCGCGGTCGTCGAGCGTGTTTAGATTGTGAATCTCTTAGCGCCAGGCTGGCTTCCTTAAGCTCGGGAGCGATGGCTGCCAGAGCTTTAACTTCTGTGAGTGTATCGAAAATGAGGTGAGGAACCTGGGGAAATTTTTCCATCCATTCGGGAGAGTGGTAGCGAAAATCCTGAAACAGGGTTTTTGGGTGGAAACGTTCGCGAACCCAGCGTTCCAGGTAGGGGTGTGCGGTATCCCACAAATCGAGATCAGGATAGAGCTGGCGACCCAAACCTTCGATATTCAGCAAGGTTTTTTGGAGCAATACCAGTTGCGGCTGTACAGGCATTTGGTAACGACGCGCGGTACGGAACAGTGATATTAGCGCCTGTCCAAAAGAGATTTCTTTCAGAGGCTTTTCAAAAATGGGTTCACAAACGGCGCGAATGGCTGCTTCGAATCCGGAAACCGATGTTCCTTTGGGAACCCAACCGCTTAACACATGCAGCTCGGCCACCTGACGGTAGTCGCGTCGGAACATTGCAAGCAGGTTGCGCGCTAAATAGTATTGATCTTCACGGGTAAGGGAGCCGACAATGGCCATGTCAACGGCCATGTAACTGGGGTCATGGGGCTTCTCTTTGGATATGAATACATTGCCCGGGTGCATATCCGCATGAAAAAAATTGTGTTCAAAAACCTGTTTGAAAAAAACTTCCACACCGCGTTCGGCCAATAGTTTTAGATTGATACCTTGAGCTTGCAAATTAACCGGATCGGTAACAGAGTAGCCGTAGAGACGCTCCAGAACCAACACATTTTGACGGGTGTAATCCCAATACACTTCAGGGATATAGAGCATATTGGAGTTTTCAAAGTTGCGCCGCAGTTGTGCTGCGTTGGCACCTTCGCGACATAAATCCAATTCATCAAAAATTGTTTCGCGGTATTCATCGACCACTTCGACGGGACGTAAGCGACGTCCTTCGCTGCTGAATGTTTCAACCAACTCCGCAAACCACCGCAGCAAGGCTGTATCTTTTTCAATAATGGGTTCCAGGCCCGGACGCACGGCTTTAACTACCACGTTTTCTCCGCTCGGTAGAACAGCAGTGTGCACTTGAGCTACGCTCGCTGATGCCAGTGGTTTTTCGTCGAATTCGAGAAAAAGCACACTAATTGGCTTACCCAGTGCTTTCTCAACAATCGCAATAAATTTTTCGCTTTCGAAGGGTGTTACGTTGTCTTGCAGGTGATCGAGTTCAACCACAATATCGGGAGGCAGTAAATCGGGGCGGGTGGAAAGTTGTTGCCCAAACTTCACAAAAATAGGCCCTAATTCCTCAAAGGCCAAACGCAGACGCTGACCGCGGGGAGCATCGACTTTGGGATAAAGCCTAAAAAATAACAACAGTATTTTTAGGGTTCGCGGGCTGTAGGGAGTACGTAATAGTTCATCGAGCCTATAGCGACCGATAGTATGAATAATTTGTAGCAAACGAAAAAATTGAACCACGCAGTCTCTCGTTACTGTTGCTGCTGTTGATGTATTAGTTTTTTAATCCGGAGTTGCAGGCGATCGGTATTCTGGCGTATGCGATTGAGTTCCTGGCTAAACTGCTCAAGTTGGGCATTGGAGGGAACGGCTTCCAGTTCTTCGACTATAAAATCACGCAACCAATCTGCAGACTGTGTGCGACCAGGCAACAAGGTATTAAATAGATTGCGCCCAAAAGTCGCGAGTTGGTGTGCAGGTAAACTCCCAATAGCTCTGGCAAGAGCATCTTCCCAATCGATTTCAATATTTTGGAAACAGCGCTGGTAATCCGCGAGCAAACCAATACTGCCTCTAACAGTTACTCCGGTGTTCGCAAGGCTGGTTTTGGCGGTAAATACCAGAGAAATAATGTCACTGAGTTTGCCACTAAGCTCCACCGCTGCTGGCTCGCTGTTGTGGATTCCGAACTCAAGCTGGTCGTCGCGCGTTTTTATATACAGGGTTAGTAGCGGTTGCTGACTGATAATTGCCAGAGGTGCACTCGGCAATTTTTGTAGTGCGGCTCTTGTTCCAGGATCATAGCGCAACACCTTGTTTACCGTTTCTTGTAATAGCTGTGCTAGCAGGGAAGGCATTTCGTTAAAGTTTCCACTGCTCGCGTTTGTTGCTTCGCTCATGGCTTAAGGCTTGACTCCCTTGTGAAGCGCAACTATGCCTCCGGTCATATTGTAATAGCGACACTCGGCAAAACCGGCTTCTTCCATCATGGACTTCAGAGTTTGCTGATCGGGATGCATGCGAATACTCTCTGCCAAGTAGCGATAGCTTTCGGAGTCTTGTGTAATGAGTTTGCCCATGACCGGGAGGACGTTGAATGAATAGAGGTCGTAGGCTTTTTCAAGAAGGGTGTTTTGAGGTTTGGAAAATTCCAGCACCAATAATCTGCCCCCGGGTTTAAGCACGCGCTGCATAGACCGCAAGGCAAGATTCTTGTCGGTAACATTGCGCAGGCCAAAAGCTATGGTTATGCAGTCGAAGGTGTTATCGGGAAAGGGTAAGTATTGGGCATCGGCTTGCGCGTAGTAAACGTTGCCAAGTATACCCTTGTCGGTAAGTTTGTCTCTGCCGACACTCAGCATCGATTCGTTAATATCTGCCAAAATGACCTGGCCAGAATTGCCGACAAGCTTCGCAAATTTAGCGGTGAGGTCACCGGTTCCTCCGGCGATGTCCAACACAGAATTACCCGGGCGTACAGCACTGAGTTCGATGGTAAATTTTTTCCAGATACGGTGGATGCCACCCGACATTACGTCGTTCATTAGGTCGTATTTGGCTGCTACTGAATGAAAAACTCCGGCGACACGTTCGGCCTTTTCAGTGGTTTTGACGGTTTCGAAACCGAAATGAGTGGTTGGCTCGTCAGACATGGAATTCCCCCACAAGGTAATCCCCGAATTGTACCGTATTTGCGGGTGCTACGGATCAATCCATTTAACCGGGCTGGTCTCTTGCTCGTCGAGCGAACGCTGGTGCGCTGTAACGCGTGCTTTATAAGCCTGCCAGTTTTGGTCGTGCTTTTCTGCGAGCTCCTTTAGATAAGTCCAGGAATAGATGCCCGAATCGTGACCATCGCTGAACAGCAATTTGATCGCGTAATTACCTTGCGGTTCCACGCCGTTAACGGCAACATCCTGTTTGTTGAGTTGCAGGACTTCCTGCCCTGGGCCGTGGCCGGTAACTTCAGCTGAGGGAGAAAAAACCCGCAAATATTCGGCGCTAAGCTGATAGTTAGCGTCGCCCCAGCTGATTTCCAGGGTTTTGGATTTACGATGCAATTTTATGGTGGTTGGTTGCATTACAATATATAGCGGCTGAGATCTTCGTTGTTGGAAAGAGCGCCCAATTGAGCGTCGACAAAAGCTGCGTCTATCACAACGTCAGTTTGCGGGTTTTCGGAGCCAAAAGATACCTCTTCCAATAGCTTCTCGAGCACCGTGTGTAAACGCCTGGCACCGATGTTCTCGGTGGTTTCATTGACGTGGTATGCGGTTTCTGCAATGCGGCGGATACCGTCATCTGTGAAGCGAATTGAAATGCCCTCAGTGGCAAGTAGTGCTTGGTGCTGCTCGGTGAGCGAGGCATTGGGTTCGGTAAGAATGCGTTCGAAGTCAGCGGGTGTAAGCGCTTCCAACTCAACCCGAATGGGAAGGCGCCCCTGCAATTCTGGAATCAGATCTGAAGGTTTAGACAGGTGGAATGCGCCGGATGCGATAAACAGGATGTGATCTGTTTTAATCATGCCGTGCTTGGTGCTCACCGTACAGCCTTCTATGAGGGGCAGAAGGTCGCGTTGCACCCCCTCACGAGAAACGTCTGCTCCGGCTGAATTTTCGCGCTTGGTGACCTTGTCGATTTCATCGAGAAACACAATGCCATTCTGTTCTGCAGCATCAATCGCCTGGGTTTTTAGCTCTTCTTCATTGATGAGCTTGGCAGCTTCCTCGTCTGTTAATTTTTTAAACGCCTTCTTGACGGTCAGCTTCGCTTTTCGCGTTTTACCGCTCGACATGCTCGAAAACATGTTCTGCAACTGGCTGGTCATGTCTTCCATACCCGGGGGAGCCATGATCTCCACTCCTACGGACGTAGCGGCAACCTCAATTTCAATTTCTTTATCGTCAAGTTCTCCTTCACGCAATTTTTTTCTGAAGATCTGACGAGTTGAGCTTTCGTGTTGTACTTCGTTTTCGGAGCGCGCAGGAGGTAACAGAGCATCCAAAACGCGATCTTCAGCGGCTTCCATGGCGCGATGGCGGCATTTGGCCATTTCCTGTTCACGGTACAATTTGATGGATCGGTCGACAAGGTCGCGTACGATCGACTCCACATCTCGGCCTACATAGCCGACTTCGGTAAATTTCGTGGCCTCAACTTTTACGAAGGGGGCATTGGCGAGTTTCGCGAGGCGCCTTGCAATTTCCGTTTTACCCACCCCGGTGGGGCCGATCATGAGGATGTTTTTTGGAGTGATTTCATTGCGCAGTTGCTTATCGACCTGCATGCGGCGCCAGCGATTACGCAGGGCTATTGCGACAGCTTTTTTTGCGTCGTGTTGCCCAACAATATGTTTGTCCAGTTCATGGACGATTTCACGGGGTGTCATCTGAGACATGGGAAAACCTTGGTGATCAAACCGGTACTCGTTAGTAATCCAGTTCTTCAATGGTGAAATTGTGATTGGTGTAAACGCAAATATCGCCAGCGATGGTCAGACCTTTTGTGACAATATCGCGAGCTGCCAACTCGGTATTTTCGAGCAATGCGCGGGCCGCAGATTGTGCGAAGGGGCCGCCGGAGCCAATAGCGATGAGGTCATTTTCAGGCTGAATTACGTCGCCGTTACCGGTAATGATAAGTGATGCTTCCTTGTCGGCGACAGCGAGCAAGGCTTCCAGGCGCCGTAGAGCGCGATCGGTACGCCAGTCTTTCGCCAGTTCCACTGCTGCTCTCACCAGTTGCCCGCCGTGAGTTTCCAGCTTGGCCTCAAAACGCTCGAACAATGTAAAAGCGTCGGCAGTTCCACCGGCGAAACCCGCGATAACCTGGTCCTTGTACAGCCGTCGCACTTTACGCGCGTTGCCTTTCATAATGGTGTTGCCCAGTGATACTTGGCCGTCACCGCCGATGACAACCGTATTACCTCGGCGGATGGAAAGAATGGTGGTTCCTCGATATTGTTCCAAAACCTGTCCTTTAATTTAGACTCATCTGAGGACGATATTGTGGGGGTTGGGTACGTAAATTCAAGTGAAGTTTGTGACTTGATACGCTCAGTTGATGGCTGTCTTGGGACGCTTCAAAACCAGTGCCTGGTGGTGATTTGCCACCAAGGTGCTACGTGCCTTTGCTAGCAAAGATCGGGAGTCAAACGGCCCAACTAAAACCCTGTTCCAGGTTTCTCCCTGTTTGATACGTGCCTGCTCGATTCGGGCATCAAGGTTAAGAAGTAGTAGTTCTACTTTGAGTTGCTCGGCATCTTGCTCGTTCTTAAAGGAGGCTACCTGAACGATGTATTCGAAATCCGGTTCGCTCGGTTTATGAGCACTTGCTGCATCCGTTTCATCCGGCGAGATATCAGGAATGCTGACACGGGTTTCTTTTAGCAGTTCATAAAAATCGAACTTAGGTTGGCTGGGCTTTTGTTCCGTTTTACTGGTTTTAGGACTCGGTTTTGATTGCCGGCTCTCTGCGACTTTTTGCACCGGGTCCAGTTCAGATAAGCGCATTAAAAACATAATAAACGCGCCTACAACACAGCCAGTGAATAGCCAGACCCAAGCAGGCACCCGGGCTTCGTTGGATTTACGACGGTTGCCGGAGCGATTGCTGCGAGAGTAGTTTTGCGCCATTTCGTCTCTGAAGTTTGTTTCGGGAGAAGTTAGTTACTGAATAGGGAATTATAAAGATGGATTCAGCGCCAGCCGCAACCCGGGTATCCCACCAGGAGGATTATGGCAAGCGTATCACAAGATGGTTGCTGAAACAGAATTTTTACAATATTTTTATTGGTTTAGCGCCATGTTCTAAGCTATTATCGAGGTTATTAAAGCGCCTAGTGGTCGGAGTTGCGCCTTGTCGCGCAGACGGTTTGCTAAAGTTATTGAGTAATAGTGCTTCTAACCAAGCAAAATTTGTCTTGCGATCTGAACAGCCCTTGTTATCTCAGCCCGGCCAGACAATCAGCGGATTAAACCTGAGAGTGAAATACTATGGTTTCTAAAAAACACATAACGAAAACCTTCGCGCTTATGACAGTGTTTGCCCTGTTATTGGCAGGCTGCGGTGGTGCGCCAGCCAATAACCCCAATCTTGGGGGTAACTCTGGTGATACTGTTGATGATGGCATCATTGTGTTGAAGTTTGTTTCTGCCACGCCCGATGCCATTAGTTTAAAAGGACAGGGTAAAAATGAAGCCAGCGTGGTGACATTTCAGGTAACTAATACGGCAAATGAGCCGTTAGCTGGAATCTCGGTACAATTTTCCCTAGACACAACCGTTGGCGGAGTAGAACTTCGTGGTAACCCTGTAACTGCGTCAGATGTTGAGGGGCTAGCATCTATCACCGTTGCAAGTGGCACCGTCAGTACCGTAGTACACGTGATCGCTCAAATACCTGGGACAGATACACGCCTGTTATCCAACGACATTACAATAGCAACAGGGATTCCTGTGTTTGGTTACCTCGCTGTTGGAGCCGAACAATATAAAGCACGCACGGCAACCTACGTGGGGGAGACTGTTGAAATTGCTGTAGTCGCATCTGATCAGTTCGGTAACCATGCGTCTAGCGGCACCCGTATTAGTCTGTGGTCCCCTTACTATGGTTCTATTGACTCCTCATGTACGGTAGAAAATGGCGCTTGTGCGGCGACGTGGCTGAGTACTGCAGGTGCGGGGCTGATCCTACCCAACGATACCACCGATACAGCTATTCCGGCACTAGCGTATGCAAACGGTGCTGAGTTTTTTGTTGATTCCAATGGCAACAACATTTACGAAGATGGTGAAACCTTTGCTGACCTCGGTGAGGCATACTTGGATGCCAATAGTAATGGTGCGTTTGACTCAGACGAATTCTTTGTGGACTCGAATTCTAACGGGGTGAGGGACGAGGGTAACGGTCGATATGATGGGCCATGTCCGAACAGCGATTGTGACGCTTCCACGACTGTTACAATATGGAAAACCTTTTTTATTTACATTTGTCCCGATCCTGATGATTTCCCTGACGGTCTGCTGCCACCATGTGGTGATTTAGAAATCTAGAGATTTATTAATTTCAACGTTGTCTTGCTCAATGTTCACAAGGATCTACATCGATCGACCAGCGTGTTCTCTTCGAGAGAGCATGCTGGTCTATCTGCTTTAACCCATCCTTAATCAGCGTCTGCAGTGTTTTACGATTTCCTGCTGTGATGTGTAATTGGTACCTGAAGCGTTCATTCACTCGCTCCATACGTGCTGGAATTGGCCCGAGGAATTGCAGCTGTTTCGAAGGTTGTTGAATACTAGTCATCACACTTCGGCACATTTTCAAAAAATCAGTCGCGTTCTCCGGTCGTTTGGATTCGGCTCGTATAACGCATTGATAGCTGAGCGGCGGTAGAAATGCGGTTTGTCGCTCATCCAGCAGCCGCCGCGCAAACATGTGATACCCCTTGGCGAGTAGCAGTTCCAAGAGGGGGTGATCGGGGGCGTGGCTTTGGAGCAGCACCTTACCTCTCATTTCGCCACGCCCGGCCCGGCCAGCGACCTGCATAATCAGTTGTGCCATACGCTCTGCGCCCCGGTAGTCTGAGCTCATCAAGCCCTGGTCGCAATCTGCAATCACAACCAAGGCTAGATTGGGAAAGTGATGACCTTTGGCGAGCATTTGGGTGCCAATCAAAATACAGGGTTCACCTTTTTCGACTCTACTGAGGTGGTTTTGCAGGGCGTGTTTATTGCGAGTTGAGTCCCTGTCGACGCGTATTATGGGTGTTTTTGCAAACCTGCTTTCTAGCCATTGTTCTGTTTGTTCAGTGCCTTGGCCGCGCGTGTTCAATTCCGGGCTGCCGCATGATGGGCACTGCCGATAGACTGGTCGTTGGGCGTCGCAGTGGTGGCAGTGTAAATGGTAAGGTGTGTGATGGAGCGTCATGCTGGCATCGCAAGATGCGCATACCGCGCTCCAGCCACAAGAGTGGCAGAGGAGGTACGGTGCAAAACCTCGGCGGTTAACAAAAACCATCACTTGCAGTTGTTTTTCGAGAGTAGACTCGATGGTTTCAATCGCATGGTTGCTTAAGCCCGCAGTGAGCATTTGCTCCCGCAAATCGATACGCTGCACTTCTGGAGGTCGAGCGTCTCCCGCGCGTTGCGTTAATCGCAAGTGCTGGTATTTACCACAAATCGCATTGTAAAAACTTTCCAATGATGGTGTTGCAGACCCAAGCATGATCGGAATATCCAAACATCTGGCCCGATAGATGGAAAGATCTCTTGCGGAATAATGCAGGCCATCCTGCTGTTTGAAGGAGATGTCGTGTTCCTCATCGACGATGATTATCCCAAGATCTTTTGTTGGGCAAAGTGACGCGAGTCGAGTGCCGATGACGATTCGTGCTCGACCATGTTTGGCTGCCAACCAATTTTCTGTACGCTTGGCATCACTGATATTGGAATGAAGTTCCGCCACATTGCAGCAAAAACGCTGCTCAAAACGGCGTACTGTTTGTGGCGTTAATCCTATCTCGGGTATAAGTACCAGCGCTTGTTTCCCTGCTTGCAGTACCCGTGAAATGGCCTGGAGATAGACTTCGGTTTTGCCGCTTCCGGTTGCTCCCTCAAGTAAATAGCAGGCAAACCGGTGAAAGCTAATTTGATCCAGCGCGACTCTTTGTTCTTCATTCAACGCCAAGGGTTGTTGACGGAGCAACTGGGTGGGCTCGCTGATTGTTGGCGAGATTGCGACCTGAGTCCGTTCCAGCAAGCCTTTTTTTTCGAGGGACGCAAGTGCGCTACTGCTGAGAGCTAACCTTTGCACATCCAAATCTGTGAGCGAAGGTTGAGTTAGCACTATCTGCAAAATTTGTTGTTGTTTTGGGGCGCCTTTCAATGCTTCCAGAGGCAAACCTTTGGCGTCTCGCGTTGCCACCCACGCTTTAATGAACGCTTTTGTTGGTTTCCCGTTTCGCAGTGTTTGAGGGATGGCGCAGGCTAGGGTTTCGCCGATTGGGTGATGATAGTAATTTGCAGCCCACCAACACAATTTGAGCAGTTCGTTGGGTAACAGCGGTTCGTCATCAAGGACTTCGTAAGCGGGTTTTATTTTATCGGGTGCAAAGCTCGGGGTGTGATGGTTGGATATGATAACCCCAATGAGTTCCTGTGGGCCGAATGGGACGCGCACTCGTGCACCAACAAGGTTGACAGCATCTTTACAGACAAAGTTGTCGGGCAGCCGGTAATCGAAAGTCGTTCTCAGGGGGACAGGCAATGCGACCGAGATAAAACGTTCAGAGATTTCGTTAGCTGTCATGCGGAGATGATACACCCGCCGATGAGGTGTGAGCTAAAACAAAAATACCCGCGATAAGCGGGTATTTTATGGGTGATTTTGAGGCTATTACTTGCCGCGACGAGCAAAGCGCTTATTGAAGCGATCAATACGGCCGCCACTGTCCAAGACCTTCTGCTTGCCGGTATAGAACGGATGGCACTCAGAGCAAACATCAATATGGATGTCTTTGGAGAGCGTGGATTTTGTCTTGATTACATTGCCGCAGCTGCAAGTGGCGGTCATTTCACCGTATTTGGGTTGGATATCTGCTTTCATGATTGCCTCTTGCCGTTTCTGGCTATTAGGGAACCGCCACCCGATCTTTTGTCTGGCACGGAACCGCGCTGTTTAGAGTCTACTGTACCGGCGTACCGGGATTTTGGAGGCGGCATACTACCAGAAAAGCCCGCCGTTGCAAGCATAACTAAAATAATTCCTCGGTAATGGTCGCCTCATCGTCGTAAGGTGACGTTACCCCTGACGTGTCTTCACCAGCTTCCTGTGGCGTGTTTTCAGCGCGAAATATTTCAAAAATTGCATCGGGGTCACCCGCTCTAGCTCGTAGGCCCGTTTCGGGGTCGATACGCACCGTTACAATACCTTCAGGCTGCGGTCGTACTTTTTCCGGAATCCCTTCGAGCGCGGTGCGCATAAAATCTATCCAGATAGGCAAGGCTGCCGAGCCACCGTATTCGCGGTTACCCAAGGGGGAAAATTGATCGAAGCCAAGCCAGGTGGTGGTGACAAGGTGGGTGTTAAAGCCCGTGAACCAGGCATCGTTAGGGCCGTTCGTGGTGCCGGTCTTTCCCGCAAGATCGCTTCGACCCAGGGCTTTGGCGCGCACTCCGGTGCCTTTGCGAATGACGTCACGTAAAATCGAATTCATGATATATACGACGCGGTCATCTACGACTTTGTCTGCGTGCGGGTAATCGGCTGGTTGAAGTACGCCGAGTAGTTGTTTTATCGGGAAGGGCAGTTCGAAGGCATCACCACTAAATTCGAATGGTGAATTTAGTGATTCATAATTTTCCGGTTCGTCAGGCGTCTCCACTTGAGCGAGTTCTACCGTATCGCAGTCGCGACAAACTGTTTCTGGCATGGCTTCAAATACAACATCGCCGTCGTTATCAACAATACGTTCGATAAGGTAGGGGCGAATCTTGTAACCGCCGTTGGCAAACACCGCGTAGCCTGTTGCCACCTCCAGTGGTGTCAGTCCCTGACTACCCAGGGCCAGGGAAAGGTCTCGGGGTAGTTCTGCTTCGTTGAAGCCGAATCGAGACATTCCGCTAATCGCAGTTGATATGCCTATTTCTCGTAAAATGCGCACCGACACCAGATTTCTGGAGCGATAGAGTGCGCGACGCAGTCGAGTTGGTCCATCAAAGCGCCCTCCATCGTTTTGTGGGCGCCAGGTGCTTTCGAGTGTGGCGTCTTCTACTACAAACGGGGCGTCATTAATAATCGTCGCAGCCGTCATGCCATTTTCCAACGCCGAAGTGTAAATAAAGGGTTTGAAGTTGGAACCAGGCTGTCTTTTCGCTTGTGTTGCGCGATTGAAGTGGCTTTGGTTGAAGTCAAAGCCACCAACCAGAGAACGGATAGCACCGTTGTCGGGAGCTAGTGAAACCAAAGCGGCTTGTGCTTCGGGAATTTGTGCGAGAAGTGGGCCTTCCTCTCCATCTCGAATTCGCACAACATCGCCAATTGCGACTATGTCGTCCGCGGCATTTGGTTTCGAGCCTACAACGCTTTCATTTATATAGGGGACGGCATCCGAGAGCCCTTGTTTCCATGAAAGCGTAATTTGTTCGCCATTCGCCAGTAGCGCAGTAGCTTGCTGTTCAGAGACGCCGATGACAACAGCCGGGCGCAGTCCACCATACTCTGGAATTACGCCCAGTTTTTCCAGCCACTCGCTAAGGTCGATGCTGCTGTAGTCGATCGCATTAGCTACCTTGGTTTCCGGTGATTTGGCTGCATCTGAAGTGGGTGTGGGTGTCTCTGGTTGAACGAGATCTGGTAGCGGTTCCCACTGTTGTTCGGGACCACGGTAACCATGTCTTTTGTCATAGGTCATCAAACCGTCAATAATGGCCTGCTGGGCTTTGTTTTGCAGTTTACTGTCGATAGTCGTATAAACCTTATATCCCTCGGTGTAGGAATCCAGGCCATATAGTTCGATGGCTTTCGAACGAGCCATTTCTGCAACATAGGGCGCATTCACATCGACGATACTGCTGTGGTATTCCGCAGTGACCGGTTCTGCAATTGCGTCTTCATACTCGGCTTCGTTGATTTTTTCCAAGTACAGCATGCGCCCCAAAATCCAGTTGCGTCGCTCGACGGCACGACTGGGGTTGGCGATGGGGTTCATTGTCGAGGGGCCTTTAGGAAGACCAGCTATCATAGCGATTTGGGCTAGACTAAGTTGATTAAGGGGTTTCCCGTAATACACTTGACTTGCCGCTTTAATACCGTAGGCACGATTACCCAGGAATATTACGTTCACGTACAGTTCGAGAATTTCTTCTTTACTTAATTCCTGTTCTATTCGCAATGCCAATAAAATTTCATTGAATTTGCGAGCAAAGGTTTTACGACGAGAAAGATAGTAATTTCTGGCCACCTGCATGGTGATAGTGCTGCCGCCAGAAGCGCGTCGACCCGTAGTGATCAGCTGTGTGGCGGCACGCATTAACCCTTTAATGGAAACCCCACTATGCTCAAAGAAGTCGTCATCTTCGGCGGCGAGTAGCGCGTCGACGTAGGTGGTAGGGATTTCGCTAAATATAACGGGCGTTCGGCGTTTTTCGCCAAATTCTGCGATCAGCTTATTGTCGCTGGAATAGACCCTGAGAGGCGTTTGGAGTTTGACTTCACGCAGAATATCGACTGGGGGAAGCTGGGGGCTGAGATATAGGTACATGCCGGCAAGTACACACATGGTAGTGCCGATACCGGCCAAAAGTAGCCACAAAGCTACTATAAAATAGGGCTTCTTAAAGTTCATCTAAGTATTGTAATTCAGAATAAGGGGCCAGTTTGGGATGGGTTTCGTCATTATAAGACCTTTTTCACACTTTACCTATGCAGTATCCAGTTGCAGCCTATACTTAAAGTGCTATAACATAAACATAACCTAAGTTGCGGATATAGATAGAAAAATGGGTATTCTCAGTTTGTTCGACAAAAAAAAGAAACCCGTGCTCGGTCTGGATGTCAGTTCGACAACCGTAAAGTTGTTGGAATTCAGCCAGCAGGGCAATGGCTACAGGGTCGAGAACTATGCTGTCCGCGCTCTGCCGCCCAATGCGGTTGTTGAGAAAAACATCAATGATGTGGAGGCTGTTGCTCAGGCAATCAAGGCCGTCGTACAGTCTTCCAGAACCAAAATCAAAGAGTGTGCCGTCGCCGTGCCAGGTTCCTCGGTAATTACCAAGGTCATTGAAATGCCTGGTGATTTGAGCGAAGAAGCTCTGGAATCGCAAATATCCCTGGAAGCCGATCAGTACATCCCATATCCGCTCGAAGAAGTAGCCATCGATTTTGATATTCTTGGGCCTTCTGCCAAAAACCCTGATCAAATCGAAGTATTGCTCGCCGCCTGTCGCCGTGAAAATGTTGATATCCGTGCTTCCATGCTGGAACTGGCCGACTTGCGGGCTAGGGTAGTGGATGTCGAAGCTTACACTATGGAGCGTGCTTTTGGTTTGGTTCAGGAGCAACTCGAAGACCAAGAAGAGCAAGTGGTTGCCATTGTTGACATTGGTGCCACCATGACAACGCTCAGTGTTCTGGTGGATGGCAAAACGATCTACACGCGTGAACAGCTGTTCGGTGGCAAACAGTTAACAGAAGAAATTCAACGCCGTTACGGGTTGTCGACTGAGGAGGCTGGTCTCGCGAAGAAGCAGGGTGGCTTGCCCGACGATTACGAACCTGAAGTACTAGAGCCTTTCAAAGACGCAGTGGTTCAGCAAGTTACCCGCTCACTGCAATTCTTTTTTTCATCCAGTCAATACAACGATGTCGATCATATCGTTCTGGCCGGCGGCGTTGCGTCGCTTACAGGGCTGGCGGGTTTGATCGAAGAAAAACTCGGCACATCGGCCTCAGTCGCAAACCCCTTTGCCAATATGGCGGTATCGTCGCGTGTAAATGCTACTGCGTTAACGAACGATGCCCCTTCACTCATGATTGCCACTGGTTTGGCTTTAAGGAGCTTTGTATAACATGGCTCAGATTAACCTCTTACCGTGGCGCGAGGAATACCGCCGCGAAAAGAAAAAAGAATTTCTTACCCAACTGGGAGGCGTGTGTTTACTGGCAGTAGGCGCAGCTTACCTATGGATTCAGACTGTTGACAGTGCAATTGCTTCGCAAAATACGCGCAACAATACGCTCCAGAATGAGATTAATCTGCTGCAAAAGCAAGTTGCGGAGATTAAGGATCTTAAGAAAAAACGTCGCGAATTGCTCGATCGCATGAAGGTGATTCAAGACCTTGAAGGTAAGCGTTCTATTATCGTGCATTATTTTGATGAATTCGCGCGCGCCGTACCAGATGGTGTGTTTGTAACCTCGCTATCAAAAAGTGGTGATCGGATATTTATCGATGGTGTGAGCGAGTCCAATAATCGGGTATCAACCTTCATGCGTCAGTTGGATGAGTCAGAATGGTTTTCCGACCCCAACCTGCGATCAGTGGTTGCATCACCGGAAAATGGTGAGCAGGCCAGCACTTTTAAAATGGAATTACTAGCCGTGCTTCCTGAGTCTGAAGCTGAGGAGAAAAAATAGCATGGCCGATTTGAACAAAATGATGGAGCAGCTTCAGAATTTCGATATCAATGATGTCGATTGGGATCGTGTGGGTGTTTGGCCTGTGGCTGTGCGGATAATTCTGTCAGCGTTGGCTGCAACAGCGATTATTGTTGCGGGTTATTTCTTCATGGTCAAAGAAAAGAATCGCGAGCTTGAAGTTGTTAAACAGAAAGAGGTGACTTTAAAGCAGTCTTTCGAGCAGAAGGCGTATGAGGCGGCAAACCTGGATAGGTATCGCGCGCAGATGAAGGAAATGGAAGAATCATTTGGCGCTCTGGTGTCCAGATTGCCAACCGACACGGAAGTGCCTGGATTGCTGGAAGATATAGATGATAAAGGTGTGGAAAGTCGCCTGTCCATAGACAGTATTGCGCTTCAGGACGAAGTTTCAACAGAGTTTCACATTGAATTGCCCATCAAAATCAAGGTTTCCGGTGGTTACCATGAATTTGGTGCCTTTGTAAGCGGTATCGCAGGCATGCCACGAATTGTGACTCTGCATGATTTCCAAATTGTTAAGTCAAACCCTGGTAAGGGTGCGGCTTCAAATAGCCCGCTTAATATGGATATCATTGCGAAAACCTACCGCTATAAGTCCCAGGAAGAACAGTAATGATTTATACACGTAGAATTACAGTATTAATCGCTACCTTACTACTCCTGGGGGGGTGTGATTTTAGCGATGATTCCGATTTGCGAGCCTACATAAATGAGGTTAAAAAGCGCCCCGCTGGTGCGATTGAGCCACTGCCCTCATTTCGACCTTATGAGGCGTTTGTATACAGTGCCGCCAGGTTAAGAAGTCCGTTCGATTTGCCTGTGGATGTTGAAAGGCGTATTTATGCCCAATCCGGCAGTGATGTTAAGCCGGACTTCAATCGCGAAAAAGAATACCTTGAAGGTTTCGATTTGACCTCTTTGCAGATGGTTGGCACGCTTAAAAAGGGCGGTACTTTGTGGGCTTTGATCCGTGATCAAGCGGGCATGATCAACTGGGTTACCGATGGCAATTATATCGGGAAAAATCACGGCAAAATTGTCGAAACTACTGAAGCAAAAATCGAAATTGTAGAAATCGTATCCGATGGTCTTGATGGCTGGGTAGAACGACCAAGCGTTCTCGCTTTATCCGAGAAGGAATAATCACATGTTAAAAAACAAAGTAAAAATCCTACTCATTGGTGCACTGGTTTTATCAGGCACGGTAAACGCGAGTAGCTTAACGGACATCTCCTTTTCGGAGTTGCCGGGGGAGCGCGCTGAACTACGATTAAGTTTCGAGGGGAATGTGGTCGAACCGCAGGGATACACCATTGATCAACCTGCCCGCATAGTTTTGGACTTCGCAGAAGTCGACAACGCCTTGTCACAAAAGAAATATCCCATGTCTGTCGGGGAAGTTTCCAGCGCGGTTGTTGTGGCCGGCGGGGGTAGAACCCGCCTCATTGTCAATTTAAACAATTTGGTACCTTTTACATCGCGCGTTGATGGTAATTCGCTCATTGTAGAGATTGGACAGGAATCCTCAGGCATTGGTTATTCTGAGCGAGACAGTGTGGTTGATACCGGTCAGATTTCTGGGTCGAGTCAATCATTCGCAAACGATTCAGGTTCTGTAATCCGCAATATCGATTTTAGGCGTGGTGAATCTGGAGAAGGCAAGGTGATTGTTACCTTGTCGAACCCGAATATCAGTATTGATGTGCAAGAGGTGTCATCGGGTGTTTCTGTCCGCTTTATGGATACTAACCTGCCTTCAGAAATGCGCCGCAAGCTCGACGTGGTTGATTTCGCAACACCGGTTAGCATGATTTCTTCTGGAACCGA
The DNA here is from genome assembly GCA_007827375.1 of Alteromonadaceae bacterium 2753L.S.0a.02. NCBI lineage: Bacteria > Pseudomonadati > Pseudomonadota > Gammaproteobacteria > Alteromonadales > Alteromonadaceae > Alteromonadaceae bacterium 2753L.S.0a.02. The sequence goes on along the minus strand of VISH01000002.1, from coordinate 4,243,741 downwards.
AGGTAATGCGGCGCTAATGGAGATTGATGCGTCGGGTGATTATGATTATCTGGCTTATCAGGCTGATAACGAATATGTTATTAGTGTGAAGCCTTTGACTCGCCAAGAGATCGAAGAGAAGAAAAAAGCTTTCGCTTACACTGGTGAGCGATTATCGCTGAATTTTCAGGATATTCAGGTTCGCTCGGTGCTGCAATTAATCGCAGACTTTACCGAACTGAACTTGGTGGCTTCAGACACGGTGTCGGGAAGTATTACTCTTAGGCTTGATAATGTTCCCTGGGATCAAGCCTTGGATTTGGTATTAAAAACCAAAGGCTTGGACAAGCGCCAAGTTGGTAACGTATTGATGGTAGCGCCTGCCGCAGAGATAGCCGAGCGGGAAAAGCAGGAAATTGAAACCAAGAAGCAGCTTCAGGAGCTGGCACCACTACGCACTGAATACATTCGAATTCGCTACGCAAACGCCAGAGAATTATTCAACCTATTTATGGATCAGGGATCAAATGGTTCTGGTGGTGGAACTGGTGGTGGTGGAAGTTCTGGCTCGGAACGCAATTCCACGGGAAGTATCCTGTCTGATCGTGGGCAAGCCATTGTAGATGAGCGTACCAATTCAATTATCCTAACGGATACAGAAGAAAAGATAGATCAGTTCAAACAATTAGTGGACCGCATAGACATTCCAGTACGCCAAGTAATGATTGAAGCGCGCATTGTTATCGCCAATACTGATTTCCGTAAAGAGCTTGGTTTTAGAATCGCGGGTGATGCGGTGGAAACTAGCCGCTCTGGAAGTCATATACACGAATTCACTGGTTCTCTAGAAAGTGTTTACGCAGAAGAACGGGGCATCACGGGAGCGTTTACAGATTCTGATGGTGATGGCGAAGCAGACAGTGCTCATTCCTTTCCGCAAAACACATTTGTAGATCTTGGCGTGTTCAATCCCGTTGGTTCTTTCGCTTGGAACGTGATAAGTAACAATTTTATGATTGGTATGGAGTTGTCTGCACTGCAGGACTCGGGCTTCGCAGAAATAGTTTCACAACCAAAAGTTATCACAGGGGACAAGCAACAAGCGTCTATCCAGTCAGGTACAGAGGTGCCATTTCAGGAAGAATCTGCCAGTGGTGGTACTACAGTTTCGTTTAAAGAGGTTGTGTTACGTTTGGACGTCACCCCGCAAATTACGCCGGACAACCGCATAATTATGGATCTGGAAATCGATCAGGATTCCGTGACTGGCGTGGAGAGCGGAGTTCCAATCATTGATATCACTCACCTTGATACGTCGGTGTTGGTTTCAGATGGTGATACCGTTGTGCTGGGCGGGATTTATTCGACTGAAACACGCAAGGGCGAATCGAAGGTACCTCTGTTAGGTGACATCCCATTGCTAGGCCGATTATTTAGATACGATATTAGTCAGGAAGACAAGCGCGAACTGCTTATCTTTATTACCCCCCGCATCATGAACTCTGACTTTATTGAGTAGTTGTGCTCCACCCCGTATTTCTGGTCGGCCCCATGGGGGCCGGCAAATCTACCATTGGCCGTATGCTTGCACAACGCTTGAGCGCGGCCTTCCTCGATACCGATCAGGTGATTGAGTCTCGCACCGGTGCAGATATTCCCTGGATTTTTGACGTGGAAGGGGAAACGGGGTTTAGGGACCGCGAAACCAATGTGCTGAAAGATCTCACTCATGCGGAAGATGCAATCATTGCCACTGGTGGCGGCATAGTTGTTCGAGCGGAAAATCGCGAGCTTTTAAAATCTTCGGGAACCGTGGTTTACCTCACTGCGAGTATCGAACAGTTGGTCAATCGAACTTATAAAGACAAAAAAAGACCTCTGCTGCAAGTGGACGACCCCCGCTCCAAAATTGTCGAACTGTTCAACACGCGAGATCCCCTGTATCGCGATGTGGCGGATTATGTCTTAGTTACTGATGGACGTAGTCCAAAATTCGTTGTGCAAAATATTCACGACTACCTTTCGCGCGAAGGGGTGCTTTAGGCGCGATCTATCAATCTCCGTGGCTTAATGCGTGCCGGGCGTTTTGTTCTTCTATACAATGCCAATAAACACTCCCACACACCCAGGTCATTATGTCAGTACGAACTCTCAATCTCGATTTAGGCGAGCGTAGCTACCCCATTTTCATCGGTGACGGAATTCTTGGTACAGAGGAATTTTTCGAGCGCTATGTTGCCACTGATCAGGTGATGGTGGTGAGTAACACAACCGTAGCACCGTTGTACATGACAACTGTTAGAAAAGCGTTGGGGGCGTTTTCAAAAGTTGATGAAGTGGTACTTCCCGATGGTGAGCAATTCAAAAATCTCACTACGCTAAATCTGATATTTGATGCGCTGCTTGAAAAAAAACACAATCGCAAAACAACTTTGGTCGCGCTTGGCGGTGGAGTTATCGGCGACATGGCGGGATTTGCGGCAGCTTGCTATCAGCGTGGTGTTAACTTTGTGCAGGTGCCAACGACGCTACTATCACAGGTTGACTCGTCTGTTGGCGGCAAAACCGGTGTGAATCATCCGCTCGGCAAAAATATGATTGGCGCCTTTTTTCAGCCCCGATCAGTGGTCATAGATACGCAGGTGCTTGAAACCCTTCCAGAACGAGAATTAATCGCCGGTATTGCTGAGGTCATCAAATATGGTCTCATAGCGGACGTATCGTTTTTTAACTGGTTGGAAGATAACCTTGAAAAACTTTTAGCACGAGAGAGTATCGCGTTGGCACATGCAATCGAAATTTCATGTGCTACCAAAGCGCGAGTTGTGGCGGCCGATGAAACCGAGTCTGGCATTAGAGCAATATTAAATCTCGGGCATACTTTTGGTCATGCAATCGAATCACATCAAGGATATGGCAGCTGGGTGCATGGCGAGGCGGTGGGAGCCGGAATGGTGATGGCGTGCGATCTATCGTGTCGCCTGGGTTGGCTCGATAAAAGCGAATCCCAGAGAGCAATTGAGCTGATTTCTCGGGCTGGTTTGCCTGTGTTGCCTCCAGCGGGGATGACGCCGGATATCTTTATGAGCTACATGTCGGTTGACAAAAAAGTCTTGGACGGAACATTGCGTTTGGTGCTGTTGCACGCGTTGGGTAAAGCGATTGTGACCAGTGACTTTGATATATCGTGTTTACACCGTCTGCTTAGCGATCTGTGTCGCTAACTCTTCAACAAATTTCGTTTACAGGAAGGTCATGGCAGATTCCGATAACCCCAATAACAGTTATCGTGATGCTGAAATTCACCTGCATGACTGCGGTGTGGAGGAGGTGGCCTTTTTCAACACGCCCGAACGTGCGGGTCTTATTGAGCAATTACAACATTTGGTGCAATTTGGGGAGGGGCTGCCTGTTATTGTTGGTGATACAGGCATGGGGAAGTCGACTCTGCTGCGCCATTTGGCAAACCAGCTTGAACAAGTTGATTTCTGCGCCCACATTGAGCTCAGTGGATATACCCGAATTGCCCAGGCGCTGGCTGCGGTGCTCACGGCTTTTAAAGTGGTGCCAAAATCGGGCGCTGGTGAATTGTTGGCGCAAGTGAGGCACTTTGCGCAGCAACTCGCCAGCGAACAGTTAAAAGCTGTTTTACTGCTCGATAACGCCCATAATTTGGACGATGCTGCACTTGGCGCTGTCATTAGTTTATTGCAGGGTAACGACAGCTCTGGGTATGGTCTGCAGTTGGTTTTTTCAAGTAAGCCCGGATTGGTTAATCGAATGGATGCGTTGCAGCTGATCGATATTCCCGTGTACGACTTTGCTTTGCCAGCGTTGACTGCAGCGCAACTTGCCGATTTTCTAATGTCGGCACGCTTCGGCGGAGCAAGTGCAACACTTTTAAATAAATCCGACATTACCCGGCTTTGGGGGCAGACGCTGGGAAATCCCGGAGCCTCCTTAAGGTTGGCTCAGAAGCGGGACAAGCGTGACACGGTTTCTTTGGGGTTACCTGCATTAGCTTTTTTAAAGGGCGTACCGCTCGGTCATGTTATTGCTATGGTATTACTTGTTTCGGTGCTTGTGTGGGCAATTTTGGTGCGTGACAAGGGCGCTGGGTCTAACACGGTTACCATTCCTGTAGCGGCGATAGGGGATGCCCAACCCACAACACAGCCCCGCCCTAGAGACGCTCCCATTTCGAATAGGGATAGTGCTGCAAATTCGGAGCAGATTTTCAAGGAATCTACAGGGATTAATCCATCAAAGGAGCGCGTGTCCAATTCCTTAGATAAATCGCTCACTATTGCACCGGTCACAGATATCCAGCCGCTTGCAGCAAGTCCACTGCCTGCCATTACGTCAATACCGGTACCAACGCCTACGACAACGCCGACCCCGGCCCCAACTCCAATATCGGCCCCGCCGATCGTGCTCGCAACTCAAGAACCGACTAAAGCGCCAGCAGGTGCCATAACCTCTCAGGCTGGAAGTTCAGAGCTCAACGATGACGAAGCATTCCTCATGTCGCGGGGGGATAAGGAGTTCACCCTGCAGGTTCTCGCGGCGTCACAAAAACCTGCATTGCAATCTTATGTTATGCGACAAGCTAATCGAAAGGACCTCTATATCTACCAGGTTGAGCGCAATGGCAGGCGCTTGTTCGTGGTGGTTGCTGGCATATACGACTCAAAGGACACGGCTCTTTTGGCGCGGGAATCTTTGCCTGCTGAGCAACGAAAAGGCGGGCCATGGCCTAGATCGATGCTGGATGTTAAGCGTGAAATAGCAGAAAATAGAGGATTTTAGGAGATTATTGGCGATATTTTGCGGGACATTTCTTCCGATTAAAGCAAATTTTCTTGCTATGAGAAGGAGTTGCAGTTAACATTCTGCGCCCTATTCTCAGAAGCCCCATAATCGGGGCTTTTTTGTCTGGTCGAGAATCTCATCGGCCGTATTTTCTGAGACTGAATTCAAGATACGCCTCGTCGCGGATCAAATTATGCATGCCTCGGGCTTTGGTGCCTTGTTGGGCTCAACTGATCAAGCGAATTGTATGAAAAAAATGAATGATTCAACGAATACAGGCCTCTACCGTCTGGATGAGTTTAAAGACAATTGCGGCTTTGGTCTGATAGCTCATCTCAAAGGCGAGCCCAGCCATAAGTTGCTGCAGACCGGCATTGAAGCGCTTACCTGCATGACCCACCGAGGTGGTATAGCTGCCGACGGGAAAACAGGGGATGGTTGTGGTCTATTGATCCAAAAACCTGATTCATTTCTGCGAACGATTGCAAAAGAAGAGCTCGATTTTGATCTGGCTGAAGATTATGGTGTGGGCAGTATTATGCTCAACCGGGATGCCGAGAAAGCCGATGCGGCGAAATCTGTTATTGAAGAAGAGCTGCAAGCCCAGGGCTTTTCAGAATTCGCTTGGCGTGAGGTACCTACAGACTCCGAGTGTTTGGGGCCAATCGCGTTGCGCACCCTGCCGTCGATCTACCATTTGTTGGTGAATGCGCCCAGTTTGGGTGAGCAAGAGTTAGGCGCAAAATTATTCGTTGCTCGACGCAAAACAGAAATTCGCCTTGCTCAGGACAAGTCATTTTATATCTCGAGCCTCAGTAATAAAGTGCTGTCCTTTAAAGGCTTGATGATGCCGGTCGATCTGCCTTCTTTTTATAAGGACTTAGCTGACAAGCGTTTAGAGACAGCGATTTGTGTATTCCACCAGCGTTTCTCTACAAATACACTCCCCGAGTGGCCACTGGCGCAGCCCTTCAGAATGTTGGCGCACAATGGTGAAATCAACACCATCATGGGAAATCGTAATTGGTCGGTGGCGCGTACTAAAAAATTCCAGACCGACCTGTTACCTAATGTGGAAGATATTGTGCCACTCGTGAATCGCGTTGGATCCGATTCTTCCAGCCTCGACAATATGCTTGAGTTGCTGCTCGTCGGTGGTATGGAGTTGCATCGCGCGGCGCGAATGCTGGTGCCGCCGGCCTGGCAAAATGTTGAGCACATGGACAGCGATCTCCGAGCGTTCTATGAATACAACTCAATGCATATCGAACCCTGGGATGGCCCGGCCGGTCTCGTTTTAACTGATGGTCGTTATGCGGTGTGTACACTGGATCGCAACGGCTTACGACCCTCGCGCTGGGTGATCACCAAGGACGACATCATTACTGTTGCCTCAGAAATTGGCGTTTACAATTACGCACCAGAAGATGTTGTTGCCAAGGGGCGACTTGGCCCCGGCCAGATCCTTTCCGTCGATACGCAAACCGGCGAATTGCACGATACCAAAGCCATAGACACAATGCTTAAGTCGGGCAAACCCTATCAGGCATGGATGAAGGCAAAGGCGTTTCGAGTAGAGAGTGGACTCGATCGCGAGCACCCAGAGAATCACTTTAGCGATGTGCAAATCACGACTTGTATGAAACTGTTCCAAGCAAGTTTCGAAGAATGTGATCAAGTACTTCGTCCTCTGGCTGAGGCAGGCCAGGAGGCTGTTGGATCGATGGGCGATGACACGCCCATGGCGGTACTCTCAGAAAAAAATCGCTCTCTTTATGAATTTTTTCGGCAACAGTTCGCTCAAGTCACCAATCCACCGATTGATCCGTTGCGCGAAGCGATCGTTATGTCGCTGGAGACTTGTATCGGGCGTGAACTATCGGTTTTCGATGAAACCGAGGACCATGCCAACCGAGTCATACTTACCAGCCCGGTACTTTCGCCCGCTAAATTTAAAGCCTTAATGGCTATTGATCGGGCGGGGTACGAGGCGGTTCAAATCGATCTGCATTACGACGCAGTGACCATCGGGTTAAGACAGGCTATCGAACTGTTGCTTGAGAAAGTCGTTGCTGAAGTCAAAAGTGGCAAAACGCTGATAGTGCTCTCGGATAGAAACATTACCGAAGGCAAACTACCCATTCATGCCTTGCTCGCGACAGGTGCGGTCCACCATCGCCTCACTCGTGAAGGTTTGCGATGCGACGCTAACATCATTGTCGACACTGGCACTGCGCGGGATTCCCACCATGTCGCTACGCTGATTGGGTATGGAGCCACTGCAGTGTTTCCTTATCTGAGTTACTACATTATCGAGCGCATGATCAAATCTGGCGAGCTGTTGGTTGAATATGCCGATGCCGCTAGAAATTATCGCAAGGGTCTCGATAAGGGGCTCTTGAAAATTCTGTCGAAAATGGGCATTTCAACAGTGGCCTCATATCGCGGCGCGCAGCTGTTCGAAGCTATTGGTCTTTCTGAAGAAGTGATTGATGTGTGCTTCAGCGGCACTGCCAGTCGTTTGAAGGGGGCTGAGTTTGCCGACCTCGAGGCGGATCAAAAGGCTGTTGCTAAATCTGCCTGGAAAAGTCGCAAGCCCATTGAGCCAGGTGGGCTCCTAAAATATGTCCACGGCCAGGAATATCACGCCTTCAACCCAGACATTGTGCAAACTCTGCATCGTGCGGTTAAAACCGGCGATTACGCTGCTTGGCGTGATTACTCAGCACTGGTGAACAATCGCCCAACCGCAACACTCAGGGACATGTTGCAGCTGAAACTGGGTACCGCAATTCCCCTGGATGATGTTGAACCGGTTGAGAGTATTGTGCGTCGTTTCGACTCTGCCGCCATGTCTCTGGGTGCGCTGAGCCCGGAAGCTCACGAGGCTTTGGCAGAAGCCATGAATAGCCTTGGAGGTCGTTCTAACAGCGGTGAGGGTGGTGAAGACCCGGCGCGTTTTGGAACCAATAAGGTTTCTAAAATCAAGCAGGTGGCGTCCGGTCGTTTTGGTGTGACTCCGCACTATCTGGTGAATGCTGAAGTATTGCAAATTAAAGTTGCTCAGGGTGCCAAGCCTGGTGAAGGCGGGCAGCTTCCAGGTGGTAAAGTCAACGACCTGATTGCGCGCCTGCGTTACTCCGTACCAGGCGTCACTTTGATATCGCCACCTCCACATCACGATATTTACTCGATTGAAGATTTGGCGCAGCTGATATTTGACCTGAAACAGGTGAACCCTGATGCATTGGTGTCGGTAAAATTGGTATCCCGCCCCGGCGTCGGAACCATTGCAGCTGGCGTCGCAAAGGCCTACGCAGATCTGATTACGATATCCGGTTATGACGGTGGAACTGCGGCCAGTCCGCTTACCTCGATTCGCTATGCCGGTTCCCCCTGGGAACTGGGACTTTCAGAAACCCATCAAACTTTGCGGGCCAACGATCTTCGAGGCAAAGTCCGGGTGCAAACCGATGGCGGCTTAAAGTCTGGGCTCGACGTGGTGAAGGCGGCGATTCTGGGTGCGGAGAGTTTCGGATTTGGTACCGCGCCTATGGTGGCCTTGGGTTGTAAATACCTCCGTATCTGTCACCTGAATAATTGCGCGACCGGTGTGGCAACTCAGCAGGAGCGTCTGCGTCAAGATCATTATGTTGGCACTGTAGAAATGGCGAAAAATTTCTTCCGTTTCGTTGCTCAAGAAGCGCGTGAATGGATGGCCAGCATTGGCGTGAGATCATTGGATGATCTGATTGGTCGGGTGGAGCTATTGGAGTGTATTGAGGGCAATACCGCCAAGCAGAAAAAGCTGGATCTATCGCCCGTACTGCATACTGATGACCTGCTGGCATCCAAGCCGCAGCGCTGTGAGCAGCCTCGAAACGAGCCCTTTGATAAAGGTGAATTGGCCGAGGCGATGGTCGCTGAGGTTTCGCCGGCAATTGAGGCAAAATCAGGCGGTGAGTTTGAGTTCAAGGTTACCAATTGCGATCGCTCAATTGGGGCTCGCATCAGCGGCGAGATCGCCAAGCGGCACGGTAATCAGGGGATGTCAGAAGCGCCGATTAAATTGAAGCTAACAGGCATTGCTGGGCAGAGTTTTGGTGTGTGGAATGCGGGCGGTCTGGAGATGTATCTGGAAGGCGATGCTAACGACTATGTCGGTAAAGGTATGGCCGGCGGCAAGCTCGTGATTCGCCCCCCTGGGGGTTCAAGCTTTGCCAGTCAAAAAACCAGTATTATGGGTAACACCTGTCTTTATGGCGCGACCGGTGGCAAGTTATTCGCCGCTGGGGGAGCGGGTGAGCGCTGTGGAGTTCGCAACTCCGGCGCACACGTTGTGGTTGAAGGTACCGGTGACCACTGTTGTGAATATATGACGGGTGGCATCGTCACTGTATTGGGTGACACCGGTGTTAACTTCGGTGCTGGTATGACTGGTGGTTTCGCTTACGTGCTTGATCAATCCAATACCTTTGTCGATAAATACAACCATGAACTGGTGGAAATTACGCGTATCAATACTGAAGCACTTGAAGCGCACCGCGTGCATCTTCGTAGTGTGATCGAAGAATTTGTTGCTGAGACAGAAAGCACCTGGGGCCAAAATATCCTAGATAATTTCGCAGATTTTATTGGTGAGTTTTGGTTGGTGAAACCAAAAGCAGCGAGTTTGGATAACCTGTTAAATAGCGTTAAGCAACGATCTGAATAGTGGACTACCTGCGGTGTCATGGTCGCCGGTGAAAAAAAGGGCTGATTTTTATGGCTGAAAGACTCAACAATAATTTCCAGTTTCTCGATGTCGGTCGTCAAGATCCGGAAAAAAAGGACATTGACACCCGCAAGGTGGAGTTCGTGGAAATTTACCAGCCTTTCACCGAATCCCAGGTTCAGGGGCAGGCGCATCGCTGTCTTGCTTGCGGCAACCCTTATTGTGAGTGGAAATGCCCGGTTCACAATTATATTCCCAACTGGCTGAAATTGGTGTCTGAGGGGAATGTTATGGAGGCCGCAGATTTATGTCACCAGACTAACTCGCTGCCTGAAGTTTGTGGTCGCGTTTGTCCCCAGGACCGTTTGTGCGAGGGCGCCTGCACGCTAAACGATGGTTTTGGTGCAGTCACCATAGGTAATACCGAAAAATATATTACAGATACTGCTTTTGCCTTGGGTTGGAAACCCGATATGTCCAAGGTTAACTGGACGAATAAAAAAGTGGCCATTATTGGGGCCGGTCCGGCAGGGCTGGGTTGCGCAGATATTCTGGTACGCAATGGTGTTAAACCCACCGTATTCGATCGACATCCAGAGATTGGTGGCTTGCTTACCTTTGGTATTCCTGAGTTCAAACTCGAGAAGGGGGTGATGCAAAAGCGCCGTGAAATCTTTACCGAAATGGGCGTGGAATTTCGTCTTGGTACCGAAGTGGGGAAAGACATCACTATTGATGAAATTCTTGCTGAATTTGATGCCGTCTTTATGGGTATGGGAACGTACACTTACATGAAAGGCGGATTCCCGGGGGAGGATTTGCCAGGCGTTTTCGATGCCCTGCCTTTCCTGATTTCCAATGTGAACCGCAACCTGGGTTTTGAAAAAGATCCAAGTGAGTTCATCAACGTGAAAAACCACAAGGTGGTAGTACTGGGTGGTGGCGATACAGCCATGGATTGTAATCGCACCTCTATTCGCCAGGGCGCAGAAAGTGTTACTTGTGCTTATCGTCGCGACGAAGAGAATATGCCGGGTTCGCGCCGTGAAGTTACCAATGCCCGAGAAGAGGGCGTTAACTTTTTATTTAACCGGCAGCCTATCGCTATTGTGGGTGAAGAGCGCGTTGAAGGTGTTAAGGTGGTTACTACGCAGTTGGGCGAGCCCGATGAAAATGGTCGTCGCCGGCCCGAGCCAATTCCCGGTAGTGAAGAAGTTATTGCCGCAGACACTGTGCTGATTGCCTTTGGTTTTCGCCCTAGTCCCGCCCCCTGGTTTGAGAAACAAGGCATCAAAGTGAATGATTGGGGTGGAGTTGTTGCTCCTGAAGCGCAGGAATACAAATTCCAGACATCCAACCCAAAAGTTTTTGCGGGTGGTGACATGGTGCGCGGTTCTGATCTGGTCGTTACCGCAATTTGGGAGGGGCGTCAGGCTGCCGAGGGAATTCTCGAATTTCTTGATGTATAGTTGTTTGTTTCTTTAAGCTAAAGCTCAGGGGTTATTTGGCACCATGACAGCGTTAAAAAACGATAGATTTCTTCGTGCTCTGCTGAAACAACCCGTCGATATCACCCCTGTTTGGATGATGCGCCAGGCAGGTCGCTATCTTCCCGAGTATCGTGCCACGCGCGCCCGTGCCGGTGATTTCATGGGATTGTGCACCAACCCCGATCTGGCTTGTGAAGTCACTTTGCAACCTTTGGAACGCTATCCCCTCGACGCCGCCATTCTATTTTCTGACATTCTCACGGTACCGGATGCCATGGGGATGGGCTTGTATTTCGAAACGGGCGAAGGGCCTAAGTTTCGCAATCCGGTGACTACTGCGGCGCAAATTGAAGCTTTGCCGGTGGTGAATGCCGAAAATGAATTGACCTATGTACTCGACGCAGTGCGAACCATTCGCGCGGAGCTCAATGGCCGGGTGCCTTTAATCGGTTTTTCCGGAAGTCCGTGGACCTTAATGACCTATATGGTTGAAGGCGGTTCAAGTAAAGATTTTCGTCGCGCTAAAGCAATGCTATACAGCCAGCCCGAGGTCGCGAACCTGTTGCTCGACAAGCTGGTTGCTTCTGTTACCGACTACTTAAATGCCCAAATTCGTGCTGGAGCGCAAGCTGTTCAGATATTCGATTCCTGGGGCGGGGCATTGGCTCATGATGCCTATCTTGAGTTTTCACTTAAGCCCATGCAGAAAATCATTAGCGGATTGATTCGCGAACATCAGGGACGTGAAGTCCCGGTCATTCTCTTTACCAAGGGGGGGGGGCAGTGGCTTGAGGCCATGGCTGCAAGCGATGCCACTGCACTGGGTCTCGATTGGACCACAGATATTGCTCAGGCTCGTGCCCGTGTTGGCGATAAAGTATCGCTCCAAGGGAATATGGACCCAAGTATTCTCTACGCGCCTGAAGCTGCAATACGTGATGAGGTCGGCCGTATATTGCAAGCTTACGGCACCGGGTCTGGCCATGTGTTTAATCTCGGGCATGGCATTACGCCGGAGGTAGATCCGGCGAATGCCGGAGCATTTATTCGTGCAGTGCACGAGCTGTCAGAGCAATACCACGAATAATGCAGTTTTCAACATAATCACTGAATCATCAATTATTGACTCTTGTTATGCCTCCCCGTTATTAAAGCTCGCGAAAGTTCCAGTCTTTCCGTGACCGTTTTTCCGTTTATCGACTAGATTTACCGATTAGACGCTGGCTCGTTTATAATTTCTGCGTATTAGGCGAATTTAAGCAAACTCCCCGTAGTTTCATTCGGAGTTTCGATATGCTGGCAGAGAGGGGCTGCCAGTTACCGCATTTCGCAATCCGTTGGTTTACTTTTTTTCTCTCACCTGTTGAGGATTAATCTTGGGTATAAAGCAAGTCAAAGTCGACGTCGATGAGTTGACTGTGGGAATGTTTGTCTCTGGTCTGGATCGCCCCTGGACACAGACACCGTTCCCCTTGCAAGGTTTTTACATCCGCGATCTGGATGAGATCAAAGAGCTGAAGGTTCATTGCAACTTTGTCTACATCGATGTTGTTAAAGGCTCTGCTCCCGTCAAAACCGACCTTCGCAGGCTCACCTCAAAAAATGCCAATCGTAAACAGGTGCGAGCTCCGCGACAGTCGCGCATCGCTGATGTCGCCCCCCTTAAAATACGCCGAGATGTATACCGAGAAATACAACCGTTAGAAAAGGAAATGGAGCCTGCTCGGGAGTTGCATCAGCAGGTTTATAACGCGGTGAGCGCAGTAATGCAGCAAGTGAATCGCGACCATCACAACGTTCCGGTCAATGAAACTAAACGCGTCGCCAGCCAGATGGTTGATAGCGTATTGCGTAGCCCGGATGCCTTCACTTGGTTGAGCCGGGTGCGAGAAAAGGATGAATACACCTATTCACACGCAGTGCGTTCAGCCGTGTGGGCTATTCTTTTCGGGCGCCACATTGGTTTACCCAAGGCGGATTTGGATGTACTTGCAATGGGGGTGTTACTTAAGGATATTGGCAAAACCCGTTTGCCCAAACATCTGCTCGAGGTAAAAATCCGAAATACCACCGAGCAACAAGCCTTTGAAAAGTTTATTGATTACGGCGTGGAGATTTTGCGGAAGCTTCCGGATGTGCAGCCACGTGTAACCTCGGTAGTAAAAACGCACTGCGAGCGTGTTAACGGTAGTGGTTTTCCCCAGCATTTACGTGGCGATAAAATTCCACTCTTGGGTAAGATTGCCGGAATAGTCACCTTTTACGATGAGACGATTAACCCCCGTGGCGAAGCGCTGCCGGTATCGCCCTCCAAAGCGGTGGCAAAACTCTATGAGTTGCGTGAAATCGAGTTTCAGGAAGAGCTGGTGGTCGAGTTTATTCGCGCCATTGGGCTTTATCCCACAGGAACACTTGTGGAGCTGTCAACCGGTGAAGTGGGCGTTGTGGTTGAGCAAAATTTCGAACGCCGCCTTAAGCCGGTTGTCATGGTGGTATTGGATGCTTACAAGAACCCGTTGCATCAATATCAGCTGATTGATCTTGCCGCAGAAGAAAAAGAAAAACAGGCAAAATTGGATTCCGGTAAATATCACCCATCGGAAATTGAGCGCATTGATATTCTACAGGATCTTCAGCCGGGTGCTTACAATGTTGATGTCGTTGGTATCCGCGATGAATATATTCAGCGTAAACAAGGGAAAGGCTTGTTGTCACTGTTTAAGCGTAAAGGCTTGAAGTTACCGGGGTTTAATTAATCGGTGATCTGCGGGTTAACCAGATTTGCAATGGTTTGTCCCAATCGCACCTTATCGCCTTCTTTAAGATCAAACCATTGGGTTACGCCGGGAGGTGTGGCGAGTATCACCGTTGAGCCCAACTTGAATCGTCCCATTTCCTCGCCTTGTTGCAATTCAATGGTTTTGTTGTTGTAGTAATAGTGACTAGGTTTGCGACCTACAGGGGCTACCTCTCCGGCCCAAACGGTATCTATTGAGGCAACGATCATTGCTCCCACCAAAATTACTGCAACGCTTCCAATATCGGTTTTGAAATGACAAACCACTCTTTCGTTACGGGCAAATAAATTATCGACGTTGTTTACCGTGGTGGGATTAACAGAAAACAAAGCTCCAGGTACATGAGTCATTTGCAAGAGTTTGCCCGACATTGGCATATGTACACGATGATAATCTTTAGGGGAAAGATAAATGGTACAAAAAGAGCCGTTCTCAAATGTTTGTGCCAGTTCTGCGTCTCCCGCTAACAAGGTACGCAGGTTGAAACTCTTGCCTTTGGCTTGAAATACCGTTTGCTGATTGATTTCTCCCAGTTGACTAATTGCGCCGTCGGCGGGACACAGTAGAGCCTTGTCATTTAATTCCAGTGGCCGGCTCTCGGGTTTTAGAGCGCGGCAAAAGAATTCGTTAAAACTACGATAGTTGGTTAATTTCGGCTCGATAGCCTCTTCCATATTAACCTGGAAGTGCGCCGCGAATTTTGAAATTAAAAAATTTTTGAGCCAGCTGATTTCGGATTGAGCAAACCAGCCGACGAGTCGTGATACGCCGTGATGTGGCAGCACAAACTGCAGAACAATGAATAAAAAATCCCTCACAGGCTGGCTTCTTCCACTGGCGTATCGGGGTGGTTTCCCCATTCTGCCCACGAACCGTGGTAGCCTTTAATATTGAAGCCTAAAATGCGTCCCACAAGATAAGTGAAGCCTGAGCGGTGGTGGCTTTGGCAATGGGTTACGACATTCTGACCTTTGCGAATGCCCAGCAGTGCCAGGCGTTCTTCGGCATCTTCACGAATTCTGAAGCCATTGTCGGAATCCATGAGGTTGGTCCACTCGCAGTTGATGGCCCCTGGAATGTGGCCACCTTTGCTCGCCAGTACTTTTTCACCGCGATACTCTTCGGGGGAACGTGCATCCCAAACTACAAAGTCAGTTTCCTGAAGGTTGGCAAGGATGTGTGGAATTTCAGCAATAGGTTCAGGATGAATCGTCAGCGCCGGCTCGGTAGGCGTCGCGGCGTTATCACTTTGCTCAGTGTCGAGATTGTCTTTACGCCATGCGAGGAGACCACCGTTTAAATACGAATAGTGTCGATGGCCAATTACATCCAGCGTCCAAATGAAGCGTCCGGCCCAGCCACCGCCTTCATCATCATAAACAACGTAATGTGTGTCTGGGCTGTACCCAAGGTGGGAAAATGCACGAGTTAATTGCGCAAGTCCCGGTAACTTGCCAGGCACCGGTGGCAAGCCGCTAATCATGCCTTGAATGGGGAAGTGCACAGCCCCGGGAATATGGCCAGCCATGTAAGATTGTTCAGAGCAGACATCAACAACACACATTGGCGCCGGGGGCTCGTTATTTTCTTGCTGTTCCGTGTCGTTCAGGGTTGCGGTGCGCTCTTCGAGAAAGCCCGACAATTGCTTGGGTTCCAATAACAGGGGTAGTAGGGGCGCGGGCATGGTCAACTCCTTAATATCCTGGTGCTTTGATTTGAACGTCATCCAAAGTATCGATTATACGTAGAAAACTCAGATACCGTGCTTCCGAAATGCCGTTTTCCTCCAGGGCCAGACGAATGGCACAACCCGGATCATTTTTGTGTGTACAATCACGAAATTTGCAGTGTTGCGCTATTTCACGCAGCTCGGAGAATCCATTTACTACCTGTTCGCGCGTGAAATGCCATAGGCCAAATTCACGAATGCCTGGCGAATCAATGCAGTTACCGCCGTTCTGGAAGTGGTAGAGGGCGGCGTGTGTGGTGGTATGTTTCCCTTTGTTAACCTGTTCCGAGAGCTCGCCAATTTTTAACGTTTCATGCGGTAAAAGCTTTTGTAGCAGAGACGACTTGCCAACGCCAGATTGACCGACAAACACGCTGGTTTTGGCTGCGAGATTCTCTTTAAGCTGCGCCTGTCCCGCCGCAGTTTTTGCTGAGACTTCGAGCAATCGATAACCTAATGCGTCATATTGTTCTTTAATTTTGTTGATGTGCCCGCGGTTCTCGGGGCTTAGTAGGTCACACTTGTTAACGAGTAATAATGGGGTCACACCAAGATTTTCTGCAACTACCAGATAGCGATCAATAAGATTGGCGTGCGCCTGGGGTTGAGGTGCGATAACAATCACCATTTGATCGATATTTGCCGCAACAGCTTTCAATTTGCCATAGCTGTCAGGTCTTTGCAGGCGATTTTTGGCGGGTTTTACGGAAGCGACCACGGCACTTTCACTACCTCGCTCCAGAACCACCTTATCGCCGGTGACGATGTCGCCTAAATTGCGACGCAAATGACAACGAAACACTTCACCACGATCCGTTTCAACATCTGCCTGATTGCCGAAACGCGCAATCACAAGGCCATTTTCGAGCTCAGAATTTTCCTGGCTGTTGGCAAGATTGTCACGCTGATTGGCAATGCGTCGCGACTGCTGACGCGTAAGTCGCTGCTTAGACATGCAGGTGGTTGTGCGGCGTTAGTGAGGGCGGCGTGTTGATAAGATCTTCCTTCTAATAGCTGTTAAACTTTGGGGTTAACACGCGACATTGTAATGGAAAAGCCTATGACTAGCAGCGAAAACAATTTGATTTGGATAGATCTCGAGATGACCGGGTTGATTCCCGAGCAAGACGTTATTATCGAAATTGCGACCGTGGTGACTGACCCGCAACTTAATATCCTCGCAGAGGGGCCGGCGATGGCGATTCACCAGCCCGATTTGGTGCTACAGCAAATGGATGAATGGTGCACAACGCAGCATGGTAAATCGGGTTTAACGCAGCGTGTCCGGGAAAGCGAAATAACCACGACAATCGCAGAACAGGCGACATTGGACTTTCTCGCCCAGTGGGTGCCGTCAGGGAAATCGCCGATGTGCGGAAACTCTATCGGTCAGGATCGCCGTTTTCTACAACGATATATGCCGCGTCTGGCAGATTATTTTCATTACCGTAACCTTGATGTCAGCACTTTGAAGGAGCTTGCTGCGCGCTGGAGGCCTGGTTTGAGTGCTGGATTTAGTAAGCAGGGAACTCACCTAGCGCTCGATGATATTCGTGAGTCGATTGCTGAATTGGCGTTTTACCGGGAGTGTTTTATCCAAGGTGAATAGATAGTGTTGTTGTAAAATGAGTTTTCTCGTAACACCACTTTGCGTTAGAAATCCCTCGGTAACCCACATAGCGCGCGTTTATCTGGACTATTTGTTCAGAATATAAATCTGAAATTGCTCAAAACCTTAGATTTATATCGATCAAAAAGAATAACTCTAAGAGTTACAAAATATAACAATTGGCGCGAAAATCTGCTTATAGAACCAGCTTGCAGTGTAGGATGTACCCGGTTATTCTTTATGCAACTTCTGCATGAATAGAGTTTTTTATAGATCAGAGAAATTTTTGACTTAACTTCAATGTGGGTCGAAGCTTATTGACAATCTGTGGTGATAACACAGGGTGTGTGGTCACAATACATGTTGTCAGATTGTGGTGTGAGCTTCCCGATGTAGCTCGAAGGAATGAGACGATTATGCAATCAAATTTTCAATCAAATGTGCCAGGCTACTCCGTAGTCGAAGGCGACAGTCAACAAGAAAGCGCTGCTCCCTCAGGCGTTTCAAAGAAGCGCGAGCGACGTAATCGCAGTAAGCCTATTCCCTACAATCTCTCCGAGTACCTCAACGAAGATCAAAGCATGTCTTTGCGGCATATGGAGAGTTTTGGGTGGCAACTGGCGTTTATACGACGTCCCTTGTTTCAGGATCCCATGGTAGTTGTTGCCAACGCAGATCAATCGCAATTTGGGTTACTTGAGGTCGATGGTTCTATTAACACCAGCGCGATGCTCGAACTTCGCCATTAGTGGCTTACGCAAAAATGACACTCGCTCGAATTTAAGGGCGGGTGCTCTACCCCAATGTTACCGCTCTGGCTCAAACTTCTCGCGCTAGTATTCACGTCGTTATTCTAGAGTAGGATATAATGCGCGCCTCATGATTTGGCGGGCGTTATGGTGGTATTGTCTGGTTTTTTATCTCAGGGCAGGTTTATTTTACTCTTCGGTTTTCTAGCCGTGTTTATGGGTAACTTTGGGCAATCTTTTTTTCTTGGAAGTTATGGGGCTGCAATACAGCAGCAGCTATCGCTCTCCGCATCCAGTTACGGTTTGATTTATTCCATCGCAACACTCCTTGCCGGAAGCAGTTTGATGTTTGTGGGTGGTTACATAGACACTTTGCCACTAGCACGCTTTACTCTGATGGCGGCGATCGGTTTGACTTGCGCCGCTGTGTTATTTACTTTTGCCAATTCTTTTATTGTGCTGGTGGTGGCATTTTATTTAGTGCGCCTTTGCGGCCAGGGGATGCTGCCGCATACCGGTATAACGGTGATGGCGCGTTGTTTTTCTAACAATCGCGGTAAAGCCATAAGCATCGCGGCATCAGGAGTCCCAGTGGGTGAGATTTTTTTACCCATTGTGGCAACAGTGTTAATTGCGTGGGTAGGCTGGCATAACAGTTGGCTTTTTATTGCCGGTTTTACAGTATTATTTTTTGTTCCCATGTTCCACTTTTTATTACAGCGCGCCAGATCGGATGGTTTTGAGATAGATCCGGCGCAGCTTACGAACAATGAAAATAAGGTTACTAAAACGACAAGTGCGAGATTGTTAGTTTTGGCAGACCGGCGTTTCTGGCTATTCTTGCCAGCACTGATCGCAGCGCCTTTTCTTGTTACTGGCATATTCATACATCAAGATTTTGTTATGCAGCAGCGCCAGTGGAGCCGCGAAGTATTTGCGCTGGGTTTTGTTGCCTACGGTATTGTTCATTGGATAAGTTCAATTGCCGCTGGGGTGGCGGTCGATCGTTACACAGCAACGCGTTTGCTCGCGATTTACAACCTGCCGTTGCTGCTGGCAATGATAGCGATATTTTTATTAAGAGGTGATTACCTGGTATTTCTCGTGTTGTCGCTGCTGGGAGTTTCGATAGGGAGTACTGGCCCTATTGTCGGTTCGCTTTGGGCGGAAATATATGGAACGGCCAGTCTTGGTACTATACGCTCGATGGCAACATCGTTCGGGGTTTGGTCAACATCGTTATCACCCGTGTTATTTGGTGTTTTAATTGATCGTGGCATTTCGTTAAGTCAGCTTTCTCTGGCGCTTGCCGTTTATGTTTTTTTAGCTTGCATGCTCGCTGCCGTTTCCTATCGCGCCAGAAGCGTGACGGTAAATTGATACAAGCTCGAAATTGCCGAGATTTAGTGTTAATCGGCCCCCATCAAAACTTGTTCAGAATCAAATTCAGCCTTCGTTAGAGGGTTAACATAAGCGCAGATCTGGGCACATCCAGACAATGATACTGTGCAATTAAAATAATAATTTTTTGCTCTCACCTAAGGCCTGCCCGGGTCTGCGCTCTGAATAATTCTTAGACAATAAATCTAAAAATAACTATGAGTTATTCTGCTCTAACTCTTCATGAGGGATAATTATGCCTATTAAAAAACAAGCTAAATTACGTGGTTTAGTCACCAGCCTTGCCGCGGCCACGTTATTTTTCAACGGCGCAGCAGTGCATGCTGCCTGTGATTACACTGTAACTAATGCCTGGCCAAACGGTTTCACAGCAA
The DNA here is from genome assembly GCA_007827375.1 of Alteromonadaceae bacterium 2753L.S.0a.02. NCBI lineage: Bacteria > Pseudomonadati > Pseudomonadota > Gammaproteobacteria > Alteromonadales > Alteromonadaceae > Alteromonadaceae bacterium 2753L.S.0a.02. Next base: position 4,224,086 of record VISH01000002.1, on the reverse strand, counting down.
TCATAACGGTCACAAATGACACGGCAAGCACAGTCAATGGCTGGCAGGTTGCCTGGGAATACGCCGGTGCTGACCGCCTAACCAATAGCTGGAACGCGTCTCTATCTGGCAACAACCCCTATTCAGCGAGCAGTTTAAGCTGGAATGGTAATTTGGCGCCTGGCAGTCATGCGGAATTTGGTATGCAGGGTACCGGTAATGCCGAAATACCCGATGTTACCGGGGATTTGTGTTCTACATCGGGAAGCTCCACGAGCAGCAGCTCTTCGAGCAGTTCATCCAGTTCCAGCAGTTCTTCAAGTTCCAGCAGTTCCTCTAACTCGAGCAGTTCTTCCAGCTCATCTTCTACTAGTTCGTCAAGCAGTAGCTCATCAAGTAACAGTTCAACAAGCAGCAGTTCGAGCAGTTCCTCTTCAAGTTCATCCAGCAGTTCCTCCTCGAGCAGTTCATCCAGTAGTTCCAGTACCTCAACTTCAGGAGGCGGCGATTGGTTGCACGTCGATGGAAATTCGATTGTGGATAAAAACGGTCGTGCAGTATGGTTAACCGGTGCGAATTGGTTTGGTTTTAATGCAACCGAACGCGTCTTCCACGGATTGTGGTCGGCTCATCAAGAAACATTTATGCAGGATATCGTTGATCATGGTATTAACATTCTTCGCGTTCCCATTTCCACAGAGCTGATTTATGAATGGATGAATGGTGTATATAAACCCGTTAATGTAAATACCTGGGCGAACCCCGAATTGGATGGCTTAAATTCCCTGCAAATTTTCGATCGCACTTTGGAATTAGCCGATCAAATGGGGCTGAAGGTGATGCTGGATGTGCACAGTGCCTTGGCGGATAACAGTGGTCACGTGGCGCCCTTGTGGTACAACGGTACCATTACCGAGGCTATCTTCTATGAAACCTGGGAGTGGATTGCGGCGCGTTACAAAAATGACGATACCTTAATTGCGTTTGATTTGGAAAATGAACCCCACGGTAAGGCTCATGCTGAAACGGCGGCGGCCCGCTGGGATAATTCCAATCACCCCAACAACTGGAAGCGGGTTGCCGAAGAAGCCGCCAATCGTATTTTAGCGATTAACCCTAATGTGCTGATTCTGGTCGAGGGAGTTGAAGTTTATCCGCGCGACAGCGTGAATTGGGAATCCAACGACGAGCACGATTATTACGGTACGTGGTGGGGTGGCAATTTGCGCGGTGTTAAAGATTACCCCTTAAATGTTTCTGGCAATCAAATCGTATATTCACCCCATGATTACGGCCCTTCAGTATGGGATCAGGATTGGTTTTATGCCGGCTTTGACCGCTACACGCTGCTTTCAGATGTTTGGTACGACAACTGGTTCTATTTGCATGACCAGAACATAGCGCCATTGTTAATTGGCGAATGGGGCGGTCATATGGATGGTGATCGTAATCAACACTGGATGACCGAGTTGCGTGATTTCATGGTCGATCACAAGATTCATCATACCTTCTGGTGCATCAACCCCAATTCCGGTGATACAGGTGGTTTAATTGGTTACGATTGGGCAACTTGGGATCAGGCAAAATACAGTTTGTTTGAGAAATCCCTGTGGAAACTTGGCGGGCAATTTGTGGGCCTGTCTCAGGATACACCTTTGGGTAATAACGGAATCTCAGTTAACCAATTTTATCAAAAGGGCGGTATTGAGCCACGAGGTAATTAATTTTCCGATTCCCTGATCAAATAACGGCAAACATCAATCTTGCGATGTTTGCCGTTTTATTTTTCGCTTACGACGTCGCGGGTTGCGCTGTCGTTGCAAGGCCCAATCAATATGTTCGTTGAGCATATCAGAAATATTCTCGGAGCGGCGCGCGTTAAGGGCTGCGATAATGGCTTCGCTAGGCGGCGCGTTTCCCAAGCCAACAGAGAGGTTCCTCAGCCAGCGTTCATAACCAATGCGCCGAATCGCTGATCCCTCAGTATTTTTTAAGAAAGTTTTTTCATCCCATTGAAACAATTCAAGCAGGTCGCTATTTGCGAGGCCGTGACGCGGTTGAAAATCGCTTTCGTCAGTGGGTTTCGCGAATTTGTTCCACGGGCATATAGCTTGACAATCATCACACCCGAATACCCGATTGCCGATAGGTTCACGAAACGTTTCCGGAATGGCGTTTTTATTTTCGATGGTGAGATAGGAAATACAGCGGCGCGCATCCAATTCATAAGGTTTTGGAAACGCATCGGTTGGGCATACTTGCAAACATGCCTCACAGGTTCCACATTGATTTTTCGCCAGTTGCGCAGTAACAGGTAGTGCCAAGCTTGTGAATATTTCTCCGATAAAAAACCAGCTACCGGCGTGTTCGTTAATTAATAGCGTGTGTTTACCAACCCACCCCAAACCTGCTTTTGCTGCGAGAGGTCGTTCCAGAACAGGTGCGCTGTCAACGAACGGTCGTTGCTCTAGTGGCAATCCCTTACAGGCCTGTTGAATAAGCTCGGCAACAACTGCCAGTCTTTTGCGAATTAATTTGTGATAGTCCCTTCCGAGTGCATAGCGTGACACGTAAGCCTTCTCAGGTGATTTGAGTACAGTGATCTGCTGCGTTTGCGGTGGCAGATAATCCATACGTGCCGAAATAATCCGTTTTACATGTGGTAATAATTTAGAGGGTTGTATGCGTTTATCCTGATGGTGTGCCATCCACGACATACTGCCGTGATAGCCTTTATCGAGCCACGCTTGAAGTCGCTGTTGTTCGCTACTCAAGTTTGCATCGGTGATGGCGATTTGCTGGAAACCCATCTCCTTTCCCCATTGCTGAATTTTTTCGGCAACTTCGCTTAGCTTTTGTTCATTGATCATAGGGTCGTTTATATTTTGGCTTTGGTGGTTTTCGCAAGTCACGTATAATTTCGCCAATTTTACCTGGGAAGCCCACAATGACAGCCTCGAAATTACCGCAAGCCCTGTACACCGCTGCTCAGGTCCGCGAGTTGGATGTCGCAGCCATAGAGATTGGTGGTGTCCCCGGCATTCAGCTAATGAAGCGTGCTGGCAGGGTATCGTTTGAGGTTCTTACTTCAACCTGGCCACAGTGCGCCCGAGTTATTGTGTGCTGCGGCAGTGGCAATAACGCAGGAGACGGCTATGTTGTCGCTGCTTTGGCGGCGCAGCGTCATTTTGCTGTTGAGGTTTTGGCTGTGACGCCGCCAGAAAAACTGGTAGGCGATGCCGCCAAGGCATATCAGTATGCGCTGCAAGAGGGCGTAATGGTAACTCTTGTGGGGGATGCTGTGGAATTTCAGTGCTCAGACGATACAGTTATCGTCGATGCATTACTCGGAACAGGGTTGCATGGTGTTGTGCGTGATAAGTTTGCCATGGTTATACAAGCAATTAATAACAGTGGTCTGCCAGTACTCGCTGTGGATGTGCCGTCGGGTATCTGTAGTGACACGGGAAGGGTGCTTGGTTGCGCTGTGAAAGCGGAGTCCACAGTGTCGTTTATTGGATTGAAGCAGGGGCTACTTAGTGGTCGTGCGCCTGCGTTCTCAGGCACAGTGATATTTGATGATTTACAAACCTCACACATTCGCGACAGTGACTATCTTGACGCGGTAGAACGCATCAAACCACAGGTAATTCGTATCGCTTTGAGTGACTATCGTCGCTACCTTGCCGAACGGGAAGCCGATGCCCACAAGGGGCAGTTTGGTCACGTGCTCGTTATCGGCGGTGATACAGGGTACGGCGGTGCCGCAGCAATGGCCGCGGAGATGGCCACGCGCAGTGGTGCCGGCCTAACCAGCGTCGCAACCCGGCCGGAGCACATGTCGGCGATTTTGGCGCGATTGCCTGAAGTTATGGTTTCGGGCGTACCCTCTGGACAGGCTCTGGAACCCTTGCTAGCGCGTCCGACTATTTTGGTTGTCGGGCCGGGGCTGGGAACCAGCCCGTGGTCTGAGCAAATGTTGCAGCAGGCCAATAAATCGGGCCTGCCGATGATTGTCGACGCTGACGCGCTTAACTTACTTGCTCAAGGCCGAGTGATACCCAAACCCCAGCGCGACAATTGGATACTGACGCCGCACCCTGGCGAAGCAGCGCGTTTGCTTGGAATAACTCGTGATGAAATCCAAGCCGATCGCTTCGCAGCAGCAAAGGCTCTTCAAAATAAATATGGCGGTGTGGTGGTGCTTAAAGGCGCAGGGACCTTGATTGCAAATGGTTCCGAGATATTACTCGCCGATGTTGGTAACCCCGGTATGGCATCCGGTGGGATGGGAGATGTGCTTTCCGGATTACTTGGTGGTTTATTAGCTCAGGGCTTGGGGTTGTCTGAAGCTGCCGGGCTCGGGGTTTGTGCTCACGGTGACGCTGCTGATCTGGCTGTTGAAGATTCAGGGCAGCGGGGTTTGTTGGCTACCGATTTGATTCCCTATATTCGCGAGCTGCTTAATTAATGGCTGTAGAGCTGAGCATTTATCTGAACGACGAGCCGGCCACAGTGGCGGTAGGCATGCAACTGGGAAAGAGTCTTATCGACGGGGCGTTTATCTACCTGGATGGCGTGCTCGGCGCAGGTAAAACGACTCTGTGTCGTGGCATATTACAGGCCTTTGGTCATTCAGGCGCGGTTAAGAGCCCAACTTATACACTGGTCGAACCTTATTCATTGGATGCGGCCAATATTTACCATTTTGACTTGTATCGCTTAGCAGACCCAGAAGAGCTGGAATTTTTAGGCATTCGCGATTATTTTATTCCACAGGCAATATGTTTGGTTGAATGGCCGAGTCGGGGCGAAGGTTTTTTGCCTGAAGCGGATTTTATCGCTAAGGTATTACCTGAGGGGCGTGGTCGCCGTTTAACCTTGGCTGCAACAACCGACAAGGGAAAATCAATTTTAGAAGCGTTTCAACTTACGTTGTAAATCGAGGAAAGGTCAGTGGGGGAAACCCGCATAACAACAAAAAAAATTCTAGGCTACCTTGTTAGTCTGCTGCTTTTGCTCCCCTCATGTTTTGTGTATTCCGCCGATATTAACAGTGTGCGATTGTGGCGAGCGCCCGATCATACGCGTCTTGTTTTCGATTTAAGTGCGCCGGTAGACCACAAAATTTTCCCGCTGAAATCCCCTGCGAGGTTGGTAATCGACATTGTTGATTCACAAATCAAATCCAACGCCGATGATCTGGATTTTGCCGATACGCCAATTGAACAGTTACGTTACGGTAAACGCAACAATAAAGACTTGCGGGTAGTACTTGATTTGAGCGCCGAAATTAAACCCCGCAGTTTCGTGTTGGCCAAACACGGCGATAAGCACGATCGATTGGTTATTGATTTGTACGATGCGCAAAAAGAAACCGTTAAAACCGTTGCACAGGTTACAGATATTGAAAAAGGCCAGCGCGATATCGTGGTTGCGATCGATGCCGGTCATGGCGGTGAAGATCCTGGTGCGCTTGGCCCGAAAAAGATTCGCGAAAAAGATATTGTTTATAAAATCAGTCAGCAGCTGCAGCGTATGGTTGATGCGGAACCCGGTTATAAAGCCCATATGGTGCGCACCGGTGATTATTACATTCCCTTAAAAAGCCGTCGTAATAAAGCCCGCGAGGTACGTGCGGATATATTTATATCCATTCACGCCGATGCTTTTAAAAACCCCAAAGCCAAAGGGGCATCAGTGTTCGCGCTATCACGCCGCGGCGCGACCTCAGAAACAGCGCGCTTTCTTGCATCAAAAGAAAACGAAGCTGACTTAATTGGTGGTGTGGGAGGTGTGAGCCTTGACGATGTCGACGATATGTTGGCGGGGGTACTGGTTGATTTGTCCATGACAGCTTCCTTGGCGCGAAGCCTGGATGTGGGCGATCGGGTACTTGGCGAGATCGGCAAGGTAACCAAGTTGCACAAACATCAGGTGGAGCAAGCGGGCTTTGCTGTGTTGAAATCGCCCGATGTACCGTCAATTTTGGTCGAAACAGGCTTCATATCCAACCCGGATGAAGCCAACAAACTCGACACCTTTGGGCATCGTAAAAAGCTCGCAACGGCAATTTTCCACGGTGTTAAAAGCTATTTTAATGACACCCCTCCTGCGGGTACCTACGTGGCCTGGAAAAAACACAGTACCGCAGCGCTTAGCCATACCATTGCCAAAGGTGATACGCTTATTGGCATCGCCAATCGGTATCGCGTGTCGGTTAATGATCTAAAAGCCCTTAATGGCCTAAAAAATGCCGATATAAAAATTGGTCAAATTCTAAAAATTCCTGCGTCCTGATGAATAAAATCCACACCTTAAGCCCGCGGCTCGCTAACCAAATTGCTGCGGGTGAAGTTGTTGAACGTCCCGCCTCAGTCATTAAAGAGCTTATCGAGAACAGTATTGATGCTGGCGCCACCCAATTGGATGTTGAGGTAGAGAGCGGCGGCACTAAATTAATTCGCGTGCGTGACAACGGTTCAGGTATCTACAAAGAAGACTTGCCATTGGCGCTAAGCCGACACGCCACCAGTAAAATCATCAATCTGGACGACCTTGAAGCTGTAGTGACTTTGGGGTTTCGCGGTGAGGCCCTGGCCAGTATCAGTTCTGTCGCTCGCCTGGCGCTCACCAGCAGTACTGAGCAACAGGGCATGGGTTGGAAAGTTGAGGTGGAAGGGCGAGAAATGCAGGCGAAAACCTCCCCAGCAGGGCATCCACAAGGTACAAGCGTCGAAGTGCGAGATTTGTTTTTCAATACCCCGGCGAGACGTAAATTTTTGCGTACTGAAAAAACCGAGTATGGTCGAATTGAGGATGTTCTAAAGCGCCTGGCATTGTCGCGCTTTGAACTGGGCTTCACTTTAAAAAACAACGGACGTGTTGTTCACAGTTGGCGCCCCGCACAAACCCGTGCTGAGCAAGAGCGCCGCGTTGCGCAAATTTGCGGGCCGACGTTTATGGAAAATTCAGTGCACGTGGATATTGAACGGGCTGGCTTGCACTTGTGGGGTTGGGTTGCGCTACCCACTTTTTCACGCAGCCAGGCCGACCTGCAACACTTTTATGTGAATCGCCGCGCGATTCGCGACAAACTGGTTAGCCATGCGATTCGTCAGGCCTACCAGGACGTGCTCTATCATGGGCGTCACCCGGCATTTGTGCTGTTCTTGGAACTGGACCCGGCAAACGTGGATGTCAATGTGCATCCCACCAAGCACGAAGTACGATTTCGCGACAGTCGCCTGGTGCATGATTTTTTGTTTCGTAGCCTGCACAAAGCTCTCGCCGATGTGCGACCCACTGCAGACGTAGGCGAGAGCGAAAGGGTAACGCAGCACGTAGAAGCGCAGCCCCAGCAATCCTCGCTGGGTCTCGGAGAACGTCGCGTAATGTCGCCTGTTGGTGTGCCCAATTACAGCTCGGTAGCGCATCGTGAGGAGCGAAGCCAGTCAGAATTACCTGCTGCTGGCCGGGTGAGAGAAGCGCCTGCTGTTTACCGAGGTGATGTAGTTGCAGCAGAAAATTCTGTGCATCCGGAGCAAACTGAAGAGCTGCCACCCCTGGGTTTTGCCATCGCACAAATCAAAGGCATATATATATTGGCTGAGAATGCGGCTGGTTTGGTTGTAGTGGATATGCATGCGGCTCATGAACGTATCACCTACGAACGCATGAAAGCACAGCAGCAGGCGCAAAAGATTCAATCGCAACCCTTGCTTGTGCCTCAATCTATGGCCGTGAGTGAAAAAGAAGCTGACCAGGCTGAGCGCTTTGCCAACATTTTTACCAATCTGGGATTCGAGATTGAGCGTGCCGGGCCAGAGAGTCTATTGATTCGTCAGATCCCGGTTATATTGAATCGCTCTGACGTAGAACTGTTGGTTCGAGATGTACTTTCTGATCTTATTGAATACGGTTCCAGCCAACGAATTCAGCAAAATATTAACGAAATCCTGGGGACTATGGCCTGCCACGGTTCGGTGAGGGCGAATCGCCGCCTAACCCTGGCCGAGATGAACGCCTTGTTGCGGGATATGGAAGCTACCGAACGCAGTGGTCAGTGTAATCATGGACGGCCGACGTGGAGTCAGCTCAGTCTTGCGGAACTCGATAAGCTCTTTTTGCGGGGCCAATAAGGTGTACAGGTCTGACGACAAGCCTCGTGTGATTGCTCTCATGGGCCCCACAGCTTCTGGCAAAACAGATTTGGCGATTGCACTGCATCAGCAAATCGACGCTGAACTCATTAGCGTTGACTCCGCCATGGTGTATCGAGGCTTGGATATTGGAGCCGCCAAACCCAGTTGCGAGGAATTACGCGTCGCGCCACACCGTTTGATTGATATTCGAGATCCGGTTGAACCCTATTCCGCAGCCGATTTTTGCAGCGACGCTCGCCGTGAAATTGCAGAGATTCTCGAAGCGGGAAAGACGCCCTTGCTTGTGGGGGGCACCATGCTGTATTTCAAAGCCCTGCGCGACGGTCTCTCTGAAATGCCGGCTTCAGATCCTAAAATTCGAGCGGAAATTGAGCAGGAAGCGCAACGCTATGGTTGGCCGGCGATGCACTCCCAGCTGGCGCAAATCGACATTGAAACAGCGGCACAATTGCACCCCAATCATTCCCATCGCATCGGTAGGGCTCTTGAAGTGCATCGCATTTCTGGAAAAACAATGAGTGAGTTTCGCGCCACCTCCACTCCGGGCTTGGCGGAAATGTACGATTGGCAACAAATTGTCATCGCACCTCGGCAGCGTCACGTATTACACGAAAGGATAGCGACACGATTTGAGGCAATGCTCGAACTGGGTTTCATCGATGAAGTTAAAACTTTGCGCGCTCGTGGGGATCTATCAGAAGAATTGCCCGCGATTCGCGCGGTTGGCTATCGTCAGGTGTGGCAGTACCTCAATGGCACCTTGAACTTCGAGGAGATGAAAGCCAAGGGAATTGCAGCGACACGTCAATTAGCGAAGCGCCAATTAACATGGCTTCGGGGATGGCCAGATCTTTGCTGGATATACACGCAGCAGGAAGATGGAAAAAACCTGAAGAGCGTTGAAATTGTGAATAAAGCCTTGAGTTTTTTACACAAAACGCCCATATAATGGTGTAGAGTCGTAGCACTTGGGGTGTTTTGTGCGTGCACAATAATGGTTCTTTCTGGATAGAATCAGGCGCAAATCGGCATCACCAGCTATTATTCGATTTATACGCTGTTACTAAAGTACGCTTACACTAACTGAAACGAAGAATTGTCGACGTTTTACATGGCTTAGTGGAACGAAGGTTAGTGCTTACTTATTATTTTTATAATCCTTATAAGGAGAATTACCATGTCAAAAGGGCATAGCTTACAAGACCCTTATTTGAACGTGTTACGCAAAGAACGTATTCCGGTTTCCATTTATCTGGTAAACGGAATTAAACTTCAGGGGCAGGTTGAATCATTCGACCAATTTGTTGTGTTGCTCAAAAACACCGTAAGTCAGATGGTATATAAGCACGCAATTTCAACGGTAGTGCCGTCGCGACCTGTGCGAGTGCCTATGCTCAATCCCGAAACCTCTGGGAATGACGACATGGAAAACGGAGGCTAAGCCGTTAGTGACAGTCCCAACCCGTAGTTAACTTCATGTGCTACATCGGAGAGCTATTTGTTTTTTGAAAGACCAGATTCCGGTGAGCTGGCAGTGCTGGTTCATCTGGAATTACCACAAAGCGTTGCAACAGACGATCCAAGAGAATTTGAAGAGCTGGTGTTGTCAGCCGGGGGCGACCCGGTAGAAATGTTAACCGGCCAGAGATCTGCCCCTCACCCCAAATATTTCATCGGTACTGGCAAGCTCGAAGAATTACAGTCGCTGGTGAAACAGCATCAGGCCGAGTTAGTTATCTTCAACCATGAGTTGTCTCCCAGCCAGGAACGAAATTTGGAGCAGGCGCTTGAGTGTCGGGTGTTGGATCGTACCGGCCTAATTCTTGATATCTTCGCGCAACGCGCGCGGACCCACGAAGGTAAATTGCAGGTTGAACTGGCACAGCTGGAGCACATGTCAACCCGCCTGATTCGTGGTTGGACCCACCTTGAACGGCAGAAGGGTGGTATCGGCTTGCGCGGTCCGGGTGAAACCCAGTTGGAAACAGACCGACGCCTGTTGCGTGCCCGCATTAAAACCATCGGCAAACGCCTGGAAAAAGTGCGCAAGCAGCGTGAGCAGGGGCGTCGTGCCCGCAGTCGCGCCGAAGTTCCCACAGTGTCTCTGGTGGGATATACCAACGCCGGGAAATCCACATTATTCAACGCGATTACCGATGCGGGTGTGTTCGCTCAAGATCAACTTTTCGCCACCCTGGACCCAACCATGAGGCGCATCGGCTTGCCTGATGTGGGGCCCGCTGTTTTAGCAGATACGGTTGGTTTTATCAGTAATCTGCCGCATCGGCTGGTGGAATCTTTCCGTGCAACATTGGAAGAAGCCGCCAGCGCCGACCTGTTGCTCCACGTTATAGATGCTGCTGATGATGAACGGCTACGCAATATCGAGCAGGTGAATCTGGTGCTAGAGGAAATTGAAGCACACGAATTGCCTTGTCTTTTGGTGTACAACAAAATCGATTTATTGGGAGATATGCCCGCCAGAATTGATCGAGATGAGCAGGGGCGCCCCAGTGCGGTTTGGTTGTCTGCGGCAACGGCAAGCGATGATCCAACCGGTATAGACCTGCTCTTCGAAGCCGTATCTGAACTCCTTGTCGACGATATTTTTCACAATCCTGTGTATCTCGCGGCTCACATGGGCAGTCTGCGGGCCAGACTCTACCGTCACAATGCCGTAATGAGTGAAAACTACCTTAGCGACGGTAGTTGTGAAATGGAAATTCGAATTCAGCAGGCAGATCTCAATCGTATGCTCGCAGCTGAGGAATTAAAACTCGACGATATCCTCGGCGAACAACCACAAACCGAAATTCAACAATTAGCCGTATAAAATAACAAAAGGTTTCCTTACTCGGGCTATTGAAAAATAGCCGAACACCTCAATATCCTTTTATCAATTTCAATTAACGGAGACTCCTATGGCCTGGAATGAACCGGGTGGTAATAATAAAGACCCCTGGGGAGGCGGAAATCGTGGTAATGATGGCCCGCCTGATCTCGACGAAGCAATCAAAAACTTGCAAAAAAAGCTAGGCGGACTGTTCGGCGGCAATAAAGGCTTTAATGGAAAAAACTCCGGCAGTTCCGGGTTCGGCTGGGTTCTGATTTTTATCGCACTGCTCATTGGCGGTTTACTCTACGGATTTATGGGCATGGGAATCGTCAACGAACAGGAGCGGGCAGTGGTGCTTCGTTTTGGTGTGTATAACACAACCAAAGGCCCCGGTTTCCGTTGGAACCCTCCGCTTATCGATAAGGTTTACCCGGTGAATGTCACCAAGGTACGTCTGTGGTCGACCTCAGAGCAGATGCTCACCAAGGATCTCAATATCGTCGATATAAAATTATCGGTTCAGTACATCATTCGTGATGCTCAAGAGTTCGTGTTGCGCGTACGCGACCCAGAAGCGAGCTTACAACAGGCTACCAACAGCGCGTTGCGACACGTAGCCGGTTCGACGCTGATGCACGATGTTCTTACCGAAGGCCGCGAGCAGGTGGCTTTTGAAGTGCAGGATCGTTTGCAGGCCTATTTGGATAACTACCAAACAGGAATTCGAATCGAAAAAGTGAATATTGAAGATTCCAATCCTCCCCGCGAAGTGCAAGACGCCTTCGATGACGTTATCAAAGCACGTGAAGACGAAGAGCGTTACAAAAATCAGGCCCAGGCCTATGCCAATGGCATCATTCCAGAAGCGCGGGGCGCCGCTCAGCGGGTTATTGAAGAAGCGACCGCCTATAAAGAACAGGTGATCGCGCAGGCAGAAGGTGAGGCGAAACGCTTCGAGTATCTGCTCGCAGAATATAAAAAAGCACCTCAGGTTACACGTCAGCGCCTTTACCTCGATGCGGTGGAAAAAGTCATGGAAAACGCTTCGAAAGTGATGGTGGATGTTGAAGGCGGTAACAACCTTCTGTATTTGCCGCTGGATAAAATCGTTAGCGGTAGCCAACAGGTATCGGCGCGTAGCCTGAGTTCATCGGATATCGATCGGGTAGCGAATGAAGTCATGGATCAATTGCGCCGCGAATCATCCAACACTGCACGTCGACGCGAGGGGAGATAATCATGTCGGGAAGAGCTTTTATTGTTCTTATCACCTCCCTGTTGGTGATTTTTGTCGGAGCAAATTCACTCTATATTGTGCAGGAATACGAGCGTGCCGTATTGTTGCGTTTGGGTAAAGTCGATGATGGCGACGTTCACCCTGGCCTACATCTGAAATGGCCCTTTGTTGATGTGGTGCGTAAATTTGACGGCCGTGTGCTGACCTTGGACGCGAGAGCTGAACGTTTCCTCACCGTCGAAAAGAAAAGCATGATGGTCGACAGCTTTGCGAAATGGCGAATTGTGCAGGTAGGCACCTACTATACAGCCACCAACGGTGAGGAAATGCGTGCCGAGCGATTGCTGGAACAGCGTATTAATGAAGGGCTTCGCAATGAGTTTGCACAACGCTCTCTGCAGGAGGTTGTGAGTGGCGAGCGTGATCAGCTTATGGTAGATCTCACCAAGCAACTCAACCAATTTACCCAATCATCTCTCGGCATTGAAGTTGTGGATGTGCGCGTTAAGCGTATCGACCTGCCAACGGAAGTGAGTGGCCCGGTATTCAGTCGAATGTCGGCGGAGCGGGAACGTGAGGCACGCGAACACCGCTCTAAAGGTAAGGAACAAGCGGAAATCATTCGCGCAGATGCAGATCGCCAACGAACCATTCTCGAAGCCCAGGCTTACCGGGATGCTGAGCTGCTCCGCGGTGAGGGCGATGCCAAGGCTTCGGCAATATACGCACAAGCCTACAACCAGGATCCGGAGTTTTACGCCTTTGTACGTAGCCTCAATGCGTATCGAAAAACCTTCAGTGGCAAACAGGATATCCTGTTAGTTGATCCAGACAGCGAGTTCTTCAGATATATGAAAGACTCCAAGGGTAAGTGATCGTTTTAGCCTTTTAAATCGTGGTAAAATTCGCAACCGGCTCCCAGAGCCGGTTTTTTGTGTTCAGCGGGAGAAACCCACGCAAACTGCTACGGGTCCCGTTCTTAAGGTTGGTTTTTTATACGGCTTGCAAGCGACACCGGTGCTTGTAAATCGTGGGCATTCAAAAAAAGAAAGGCAGTGACTACTCGTATAGATTTCCGTTTGCGAAAGACCTGTATCAGTTGTGCTTTGCAAAGTGAAACTGCGAATATTGAAAAGTAAATGCTCGCAATAGGTTTCTTTGGAAAACCTATTACACCAACCGCAATTTTATTCTTAGGTGCATATCACTTCATGTGGGAAGAGTTGGCTAAAGCACTATGCCTTGTGTTGATTCTCGAAGGCATTTTGCCCTTCCTGTACCCCAATCGTTGGCGAGAACTGGTGGCAACCCTGGCACGTATAGACGACAAGTCTCTGCGCCTTATTGGCTTGCTGAGCATGGTGTTGGGAGCGGCGCTCTTATGGTTTGTAAAATAAGCTAAAGCTGATGATCCTGGTGTGTGGTAAGTAAGTGATTAAACAAATATAACGGGTTGACTATGAAACAGGTAGACCGTTGGCTTCTTCCAGATGGCATACATGAAATGTTGCCTGACGAAGCCCAAAAAGTGGAATTGTTGAGGCGGCGTCTCGTCGATGTTTTTCAGCGCTGGGGATACGATTATGTGATTACCCCAATGATTGAATTTACCGACTCCCTACTCACAGGGGCAGGCGGCGATATTGCGATGCTCACTTTTAAAGTTACCGACCAGCTTTCCGGCAAGACCATGGGTATTCGCGCGGATATCACCCCGCAGGCTGCGCGAATGGACGCCCACAGTTTGAAGCGCAAAGGTGTCAACCGCCTGTGTTATGCCGGGCATGTTGTGCACACCCGGCCCAATGTGGCGCTGGGTTCGCGCACGCCTTTGCAGGTGGGTATTGAACTGTTTGGTGAATCCGGTATAGACGCCGATATCGAAGTTATTAGTTTGTTGCTTGAAGTGCTGTCGCTGGTTGGCTTGCCTAAACAGTATCTCGACATCGGGCACGTGGGGGTATATCGCGCTCTGGCTGAAACCGCTGAATTGAGTGCAGAGCAAGAGCACACCTTATTTACGTTGTTGCAGGCCAAAGCTGCCACAGAAATTAAAGAATGGGTGAATATAAATGTTGCCGACGGCAATGTGCGTCATTGGCTTCTTGAGTTGCCCAAGCTTTCTGGGAGTGTCGGAATTCTTGATCGTGCCCGAGATGTGTTTGAAGAGGCGCCTGCAGAAGTAATGGTGGCCTTGGATGAACTCAAGGCATTGGCTGAGGCTCTGCAGCCACGCTACCCGGACGCGCAACTCTACTTCGACTTGAGCGAACTTCGGGGTTACCACTATCACACCGGTATCGTATTCGGGGCTTTCTCACCGGGGGTTGGCAATGCTATTGCCAAAGGTGGGCGATACGATCATATTGGCGAAGCTTTTGGACGCGCACGACCGGCAACGGGTTTCGCGGCAGACTTGTCGGTTATCAGTCGTGCATTAGATACGCAGTCTCAGGCAACGTCTGGTATTTTCGTGCCTGCGTGCAACAAGCCAGAAATATGGCAGACCATTCAGGCGTTGCGTGCTCAAGGTGAGCGTGTAATAAGTGGTTTGTCAGGGCAGACCGAGCCACACGATTATCAGGGGTGTGATCGCATCCTGGTTGAGAAAGAGCAGGGCTTCGTTGTTGAGGCGCTTTAATCGCATTATTTTTGTAATACAGGTTTAAATCATGGGTAAGAATGTAGTCGTATTGGGCACCCAATGGGGTGATGAAGGTAAGGGCAAAATTGTCGATCTGCTGACTGAGCAGGTCACCCACGTTGCCCGCTTTCAAGGGGGGCACAACGCGGGCCATACGCTGGTTATAGAAGGCAAGAAAACGGTTTTGCATCTTATCCCTTCAGGAATTCTGCATAATAATGTGACTTGTTTTATTGGCAACGGTGTGGTGCTGGCTCCCGATGCTCTTGTGCAAGAAATTACAGAACTCGAAGAACAGGGTGTACCCGTACGTGATCGCTTAAAGCTCTCACCTGCTTGCCCGTTGATCCTGCCCTATCATGTGGCGTTGGATCAGGCCCGTGAAACCAAGCGTGGTAAAGCTAAGATCGGCACCACTGGCCGAGGTATTGGACCTGCCTACGAAGACAAAGTATCACGTCGTGGTTTACGCCTCGGGGATCTCCTTAACGAAGATCGCTTTGCCACCAAGTTGCGCGATGTACTGGAATATCACAATTTTGCGCTCACCAAATACTACGGTGCTGAAGCCGTTGATTACCAGACCGTTCTCGATCAGGCTCTGATCCTCGCCAAAGAACTGCGCCCGCTTATCGCCGACGTATCAGATCTACTCCATAAAGCTCGCGAAAGTGGCAAAAACATCTTGTTCGAGGGGGCTCAAGGTTCCCTGCTTGATATAGACCATGGTACTTACCCATTCGTGACATCCTCGAATACCACGGCAGGCGGCACTGCAACAGGCAGTGGCTTTGGCCCGCTTTACCTCGACTATGTGTTGGGTATTACCAAAGCCTATACCACACGCGTGGGTTCCGGCCCGTTTCCGACTGAGTTGGAATGCGAAGTGGGTGAGCATCTCGGCGTAAAAGGTCATGAATTTGGTGCAACTACTGGGCGCAAGCGTCGCACCGGGTGGTTCGATGCAGTCGCAGTAAAACACGCTGTGCGCATCAACAGCATGAGCGGTATGTGCCTCACCAAATTGGACGTTCTCGACGGCTTAAGTGAAGTTAAAATTTGCGTCGGCTATAAAAATGGTGCTGGCGAAGATGTGGGCATCCCCTGCGATGCTGAAGGCTGGGAAGATATTCAACCCGTGTATGAAACCATGCCCGGATGGAGTGAATCTACAGTCGGTGTAAAAGCTGTCGATGAACTGCCTGAAGCGGCCCGGAACTACATTGCACGACTGGAAGAGCTGGTTGGTATTACAGTCGACATCATTTCTACTGGCCCAGACCGCGTAGAAACCATAATTCTCAAAAATCCCTTTGCCTGACAGCGTCCTGATCTGCGAGTGCAACCTAATCCAGCCCGGTCACAAAGCCGGGTTTTTTGCACTTAAAGCAACGACCATATTACTCGAGTATTGCTCAATCGTTTTCTGAGTTTGTGAAAATTTGTGTGCCCAATTAAAAAATATCTTTAGAATTTTTTTCTCGCAAAATTGTTTATTCGAATCAAAGAGTCATAAAAACACACGTTTTTAATTTTCATACAACTTAATTTCTGTTTGTTAATCGCGTCACGCTATAAGTGGTGATGGCATTGCCGATTGTATTTTGGCGGCTATGCAGAATATCTGTAATATCTCCGCTAAGTTGTTGATTTAAGGGGACCCTATTTTTTGACGCCCTTGTCAAACAGATATCCCTAATACGTGTGGCCGTCAGATCGGCCATACGGCGCGCATGGTTTCTGTACCTATACTTTTTTCCTGTTACCAACCGCAAAAAAGTAAAGGACTTTTTTATGCGCAAAACCGATGCTTCTCGCTCTTGGCGAGCTATTAAAACATTCGGCTTGTTGTTTTCTTTTGGAATGTTCGGCGCCCTCTCCGGGTGTGATAACGGCGACTCCGGCAACAACTCCGAAATGCAACCTACCGACGAACCCACCACTGAACCCACACCGACCCCAACCCCCGCCCCGTTAGCCTTCACAGGCGCGGCTGTGGATGGTCCCATCGCGAATGCGATTGTGCGTTTGTATCGTTTGGATACCAGCGTTGCGAATTTGCAGGGGGAATTGTTGGACGAAGGCGAGACCGATGCTCAAGCGCAGTTCACCGGTCTTGAGGTGGATTCCAGTGAGACAGGTCCTTTTCTGGTAGTGGTTACCGCTGACGAAGACACTATCGATCTCAATACCCAGCAAATGCCGATAATTACCGAGGTGCGCACCATCATCACCACAGATCGCGTTGGTGAACCGGTCTATGTGACGCCACTTACCAGTATGGCGGTGGCTCTCGCCCAGTCAAAAGCGGATGACGACGGTAGCGTAACGGACGAAGAGTTGCTCGGCGGTCTCGCTGATGCGGCCGACGAAGTCGTATCGGCACTTGGTTTCGGAATGGAAGACGGTGATGCTATTTTCCAGGCGCCACCCGTGGTGACCGATGAAACAGATACCGACGAAGAGCTCGGCCAGGTGGCGCAATACCGCACTGCCATTGCTGGTGCAGCTGCCATTATTTTTGAGATTCAACAAAACTCGGATGGCAGCAGTTCTGATGACGTGATGAACAACTTGGCCGATGACTTAAGTGATGGCGCTATTGATGGTCAGAACAGTGAAGATGAAACTCTCGGCGGGTACAGCGGTTCAGATGCCGCGATAATCGTCGAAACTGATCCGGCAAACCTCACCATCCCAGGCACCGACAAATCTGTTGAAGAGGCTGAGGAGTTGTTGGATGAAGAAACCAGCTCTACCGGAACCAACGCCGATACCAGCAGGCTTGCAGATGGATCGGTAGGCACTACTGCAAAAGCCGGTGAAGCAGATACCGACCGAGATGATGATGGCGTGATCAATTCCCGCGATGCGTTCCCTAATGATCCCGCCGAAAGTGTCGATACCGATGGTGACGGTGTTGGCAACAACGCCGACCCGGATGACGATAACGATGGCGCGGTAGATACGCGCGATGCCTTCCCTCTGAATCCCGATGAGAAGCTGGATACCGATGGCGATGGAATTGGCAACAATGCCGATGACGATGACGACAACGACGGTGTTATCGACAGCGAAGATGATTTCCCGCTCGACCCTTCCGCCAGTGATGCATCCGATATTGATGGTGATGGCTGGCCGCTGGGGCAGGATCCAGATGACAGCGACGCGGATAACCCAGGAATTCCTTTCGTCGATACCGATATGGATGGCTTGGGTAACTCCATTGATGATGATGATGACAATGACGGTGTTATCGACAGTGAGGATGATCTGCCTCTTGATCCCTCCGAGTCATCCGATTTCGATGGTGACGGCATTGGAGATGGTAAAGACGACGATATCGACGGTGATCAGGTACCCAATCACACCAATGGCGATGACGTGCTTAACACGCCGGAAAGTCGCGCAGCAAACGGCGATGCCTTTCCATTCAATAGCGCCGAAAGTGCCGACCTGGACGGTGACGGCATTGGTGATAACGCGGACAGCGACGCGGATGGCGATGGTCTGGCTGACGTCAATGACCCCGATCCCACCAACAAAGATACTGATGGTGATGGCGTGCGAGATGGCGCCGATGCTCTGCCCTCTGATCCCACGGAATACCTCGACACGGATCGCGATGGCGTTGGCAACAGGCGTGACAATTGTAAATTTATCGCAAACGCCAACCAGTTAGATACCGATCAAGACGGACAGGGCAATGCGTGTGACAGTGACGATGACAATGATAATGTACCCGACACGGAAGACGATTTCCCGTTAGACCCTAACGCTTCAGTAGCTTCTGATGCTGACGGTGATGGATGGCCAGCTGGTCAGGACACTGATGACAATGATGCCAGTGTGCCCGAAGGTGACTATGTCGATACCGACGGTGATGGCGCGGCCGACTCCGGCGGATTGGCTCCGGATGACGACGACGATAACGATGGTGTGAACGATGCGGACGATGCGTTCCCCACCCTTGCCAGCGAATCGAAAGACTCTGATCAGGATGGCACCGGTGACAACGCCGACCTTGATGACGACAACGACGGTGTTCCCGATACCGACGATGCCTTCCCGTATGATTCAGAGCAATCGCGGGATAGCGACGGCGATGGTTACGGTGATCAGATCGACAATTGCCCCAACAAAGCCGGTCCACAAACCGATACCGACCAGGACGGTCAGGGCAATCCCTGTGACAGCGATGACGATAACGACGGAGTTCCCGACAGCGAAGATGCGTTTCCGCTGAACAGTTCGGAGTCTGCAGACAGAGATGGCGATGGTATCGGCAACAACGCCGACGACGATGACGACGGCGATGGCTTGAGTGATAGCGAGGAGGCCGAATATGGCACCAATCCCCTGAAGCGCGATACCGATAACGATGGTGTGGGTGATGCCAGCGATAACTGCCGTCTGGTTGCCAACCCTGATCAGGTGGATTCGGATGGCGACGGCCTGGGTAACCTGTGTGATGATCCTCCCCAGGTCGGCGGCTATTATCTGCTCGACATCACGGTAGATGTTAACGATGTGGAAGCCAGCAATGACGACTGGGCAGCCAAGGCCGCTGAGGACTGCGATGATGTGGTTGGTGGCATGACCGCCGAGGTCGCATTCGTCGAGCAAAATGGCACCGAGTTCAAATTGCTGTTTGCCGATGATGAGTTTTCCGGCCGAGATAGCGGAGCACCGGGCACCATTAACGCGCTTGGCCAGGTGGTGATAGAAAGCCACGAAGGCGGCGAACACCCCGATGGCACCACTGAGGAGTTCCATGTGCTGTTCCTGGGATTGCGGAACGCCAGTACCGGGATCATGAGCGGCTCTGTGGAAGAAGACCGCATTGTGGCGGGTGCAGATGGTCTGGGCTTCAGCTGTCATGCCAAGTGGAGTGTGGTTATGACTCCCATGCCTGAAGTCACGCCCTATGACGTGTTCAATGCTGCTGGCAGCGACGGAGGCTTCTTCTCCAGTTACAGTGAAGAGTGGTGGGATTCCACGGGTGTCCACGGCAACGAGTTTTGGTACGAATTGCTCAACACGGATGCAGATTCGGAGTTCCGCTACGACCCGGAAGCGGCCGACTGGTTTGAAGACACCTCCGGTGACGATGGTTATGTGCTCACAAGTGCCGGTTGGGAAATGCGCTCCAGTGCCTTGATGTTGGAACATGATACCCAATCGGTCAGCGCCGTAGAAACTACCATCGGCGGCAGCGTATACAACAGTTGGTCGGTAGCAACCTATGCGATCTCTGCGGAGGGCAAGCCTATGGATACCCTGGTAGACGAAGGCTGGGTTGACGAAGGCTTGATAGACCCGACCGCAACCTTTGGCAGTGGCGTTCGTGCCATTGCCATTGCCGCTGAAAGCAGCACGGCTGTTTACGACATCTGGTGTGGCCATGATGACTGGATACAGACCGGTCTCGATTGTTCCAACTGGTTGGCAGCAAGCTGGGGCACCGACGGTCAGCCGGTATTAGCGACCACTATTTCCGATGTACTTCATAGCACGGCTCAGGGTATTGAAGCCGGTTGGCAAGGTGTCTGGGTTGGTCGTGGTTGGGACGGTGAACTGGTCGCCTATCTACAGGGTAGCGATGTATCTGGCGCTGAAGGTAGCGCCGGTACTGTGAGCTTCTTCTACAACAACCAGGATGGTGGCGCGCTGGTGGCATACAGCGATGCTGCGGGTAACCCCGTAACCAGCACTTGGTCAATCGGTGACCCGATGAATGATGATACCCATCTGGTGTTGATGTTCAGCTTGCCCGATAGCGTCATGAAAGACTTCGACGTAGAAGGTGGAAATCAGGTGATTCTCGCTGCTGTTCCCGATACGTCGACCGGTGGCAACTACTTGCGTCAGGGGCGTTATCGTGCATCGGGCGAAATCCATCGCGGTTCAGGCTTGAACAGCAGTGGTGCGACTGCAGTGCTGGAAAACTTCGCTTATGTGGTTCCTTCTCCCGAACCCACGCAAGAACCTAGCGGTGAACCCACAGGAGAGCCGACGGGCGAACCTACTGGAGAACCGACAGGCGTGCCAACGGGTGAGCCAACCACTGTGCCGACTACAGAACCTACCATGGAACCAACACCAGAGCCGAAAGATACCGACGGCGATGGTGTACCTGATATGGATGACAACTGCGTATTAGTGAGCAATGCCGATCAGGCTGATGCCGATCAGAACGGCCTTGGAGACGCTTGTGATGTGGATGTACCACAGATCTTCGGCGTATATCTGGCAGAACTTAGCTTCACCACCAGCAGTGAAGAGTACGATTGGGATGCGGGTAGCTGCGTAGCGTCGGAGCCGGGTACTTTCTTCCTGGAGACCCACACCGAGGGCAATCAGGTGTTTATCAAGGTGATGGATGAGCCCGAGGATGAAGGTTTGGGGGCCATCATGAACGCCGATGGCTCCTTTACCCTGGTCGGCGGCGAAAATTTCGCTGGTACTGGCACCTACTTCCCGGAAAACAACGGCTTCAGTTTCAATTTTACCGATTCTACCGGCAGCGATGACGGCCAGGTTCAGTGTAACGCCAGCGGTTCGGTGATGGCCAACGGCCCAGGCCCCGTCGTTGAACAAGCGGCGTTCAGCACAGGTGTCACTTGGTTTGAATCTGAAACCTGGGACAGCGACGGCGATGGTGTGGACGATCAGGGGTGGTACGACTACGGCACTATCATGAGTGGTGCATTGGAAGTTCAAGCCACCTGGGATTTCAATCTTGGAAACTGGAGCACGATGGACCCCTCCATGGCCGATGAAGAAGGTTTCCTGACCGGTACCGGTTTGCAATCTGCCCAGGATCTGATGCTTGTTGATGGCTTTGTTGACAGCGGCAATGGTGAAACTGCGATTATCAAGCAGACGCTGGATGGCAGTGCGGTGGATTTCCGGGTCATGCACGTGGACTTGGAAGTCTTTGATATCGTCGGTATTGACCTGAAAGCGTTATTACCGGAATTCGACGCAGGCTTTAGTGGAAGCCCGGTGTTTAGCACAGGTGCTCAGGCATATGTGGGCCATGTTCAGGAACAGAATGACGTCTATGGATTCTGGTGCGACGACGACTACGACGAGTGGTTTACCGATAACCTGGATTGCGACAACGTGGTTGCGGTTACCTGGGAGGAATCGACCGCAGGCAGTGGCGATTTCGATCCGGTTCCGGCAACCAGCCTCGATGAAATCGTCAATACGGTCAGCGAGTTGGCGGGAAGCGCGGTAGGTTCGTTGTGGATCGGCGAAGCAGCCGATGATATGGGCGGCTTCAGTGTTCAGGGCTTCCTGGTTGCCGGCGACGGTACCGCCAGCGGCAGTGATTTACACATTCAGTACTTTAAACACTACGATGGCAGTGCTGACCCGATGACCTATGTCGCCAGTGGCGAGGTCACCAGTACCACTATTGGCGGTATACCGGTGATTTCCTACCAGGTTCCGGAAGAGGTGGCTCACATGGCCATGGTGGACAAGGAAGAAACGCATCGCTTTGTGTTTGAAGAAAATCTGATTGAGCCTGGTGGTGAAACGTTGGTACGTGCCGGCTGGGTGCGAGAAGCCGGTGTGGCAGAAACGGTCATACTGTTTAACGACACTGCCAAGGATGATGTGTTAACGAATTTCAACCTGTGATGTAATTCGTTGACTTTCAGCCCGCGCTTCGGCGCGGGCTTTTTTATGCGAGCAAGGAAATTATAGAGGTCTCACGATGCAACTGGCATTTTTGAGCATGAAGTTAATTACATTTTAGTGAGGCAATAGGCCGGGAAATATATTTCGAAACGATTGCCCCCGCTTTCAACTGGCATCAACGAAATCCAGCCATCGTGCATTTCAATGAGTTTTTTAGTGAGGAACAAGCCGATACCGAGGTCGTTGGATTCATAAATGGAACCCAGGTTGCGCTCGGTGATATTGCTAAATAGTTTGGTGCGGTAAGATTCGGAGTAGGTTTCGCCATCGTCTTCCACGATCACTTTTAAATATTCGCAGGTTTCGCCTTCAATATTGTGGGTGGTATTAAGCGCGCGAATGGTTACGGTATGCTGACGCGAAGCGTTAATGCTGTAGCTGAGCACACTAATTAAAATATCAATAAATCGCGCGATATCTGCATAAAAAGTGATTCCCCCGTTGCAATCTTTGACAACATCCGTTTCCTTATTGGAGGCGATCGCTTCAACTTTAATACAGGCTCGATCTATGGCTTCTTTGACATCGAAATTTTGCTTGTGCAAATTGATACTTCCCGATTCGACGCTTGCCAGATCGATAATATGGTTGAGCAACCGCAACAAGCTCTCTGCGCAGTTTTTCATGTTGCGAATGTGTGGCCCAAATTTCTCATCAATACCGCGCCCAATGTATTTCTCCATGCGCCCTGTGAAGCCAATAATTGGGTTCAATGGCGTGCGAAGTTCGTGAGACATCAGCGCAAAAAATTCATCCTTCGATTGACGTGCTTCGCGGGCTTGTTCAGAAAGAATAAGGCTTGCGACTCGGGCTTCTACGCCGTCCATCAGCAGCGCTAATATATCGCGCAGTTGCCCCAGTCGATTCTCGTCAATATTTTCATAGCGTGCGAGTAATGAAGACTTTTGATAGTTGACTTGTATGTGATTTTTAAATTCAACAATACGGCCATCCAAGGCATGCTCGCGAATAAGACTTTCACTTCGTGTCATCTCAACTTTATCGCGGGAATCACAGATAAAAGTTTTACCCGCATGAGTATCGAGCGCAACGCAGCAATGTAAACCAAAGCCTGTGAGAGTATCAATGAGCCGATAAGCAAGTTCGTCGTAGCTCTCTACTGCGAAACTGTCTTTCATAAACTGCATGGCCACACCTAGATCACTACTGGTGGTCATTGCTGAAAACGCTGTTTGTTGGCTGAATTCCAACTGATTCTGGAGCTGTTCAATTTGTGCAGATTGATCCATCGCCTGTCACCTGTGAAGACATATCACGTGCCATTAACTATAGCTGTGATTCAGGTGAGCTGCGTTGCTCGACAGATGGCTCGTTTAGCTGGCGTTTAGCGTAAAGCCTTAGGGTTCTAAGGAGGTGTTTCGGTAAGAATTTAATGAACGAAGGATCTTCAACTTGTGGGTCAAACGATGCGCGAATACTAAAAAACAGGCCAATGCTATGGCCTGTTATTACCTGGTATCGAATTGTAGTTATTAGAAAATTGTTATTTGACGTTGTAGCCCTTACTTTCCAGGCACACCGAGCGGGCCTTGAAATACTCGGTCTTTTTGGCTTCGAATTC
This sequence comes from Alteromonadaceae bacterium 2753L.S.0a.02, assembly GCA_007827375.1. Classification (NCBI taxonomy): domain Bacteria; kingdom Pseudomonadati; phylum Pseudomonadota; class Gammaproteobacteria; order Alteromonadales; family Alteromonadaceae; species Alteromonadaceae bacterium 2753L.S.0a.02. The sequence continues at coordinate 4,199,930 of VISH01000002.1, read as the reverse complement.
CGCTTCAACAGCGCCTGTCGCTTGTGATTGCGCTTGTGCTGCCTGAGCTTGCGCTTGCTTCTTGGCCGAAGCTGCTCCCAAAATAGCACCGGCGGCGGCTGTTTCATTACGCAATTTATCGCGACCTGCCAACGATCCAACAATTGCCCCTTTTGCCGCACCTCGTGCTCCGACACCTTTGGTGTCTGGCGCTGGAGCGGAAAGCACTTCGTTTATTTTCTGCTGTTTTTGTGTTTCCAGTGTGGCGAGATCTGCTCCAATTTGTTTCGATGCCCAGTCGTCGCAACTGGCTTCATCTTTGGCCTGTTGTTCTTCGCTTTGACCCTCTTTCGGGAATACATATTGGTTTGCTGCCGCTGAAACCGATAACGCGAGCAATAAAGTAGTAAATAAAACTTTCATGATCTCTTCCTCCTAAAGACTGAAAATTTTTAATTCAGGTAATGTGTTATGCATTTTTTGAGAATAAATTTTGCCGCCATTGTATCTTAATCATTTGCGCGTTGGTGCAATTGTGTGTTTGAAAAATCATGCAAGCGTTTTATTTTTTAAGGCGCGAAAATTCTCAGTGCCATCGACTATTCTGATCCGCGGGTTTTATCCTATTGGCTATTGATAATTTCTCGCACGGATTTATTGGTTTTAAAACGGTCATGAATTGGTAATGCTTGTGTTGTAAAAAGGCCCCAATAAACGATGGTGTTGACGGCAGTGAATAATACTGTGCATGCGTTGTGATTTTAATCGAGAATGATATGGCGTTGTATCTTTCTTTTTTGAAAAATTAATTATATGCCACATGCAGTTTGTTTAATTCTGTGGGATGTTTTAAACGAAAAAAAACGTGATTTGTTACTGATTTACTCGTACAAATTTTGATTTTTACCGCTGCCTTCGTTCACGTTCGTTGATTTATGCGTATAATGTTACTCGCGGTAACGAGTTGCGGGGTTGTTAATTCGTGCAGCGTGTTAGCAACAGTCAGTCAGATACGGCGACATTGAGGGGGTATTATTTCATGCGAGTATTAGTTGCACTTTTACTTTTGGTCACGGCGCAAACTTATGCGGACACCGGTTCCGATCAAGAAATCTCTTCAGCAAAATCAGTTGTAGCAAGTTACAAAGAGCTGCGTAAATACTGCTCAGTTGCTCGCGGTGAAGAACGTCGAGCCTGCTTCAGAGAGTTGAATGAAGCCAATGAATCTTATCAGGCAGCAAAATCGCTGTTATCCAGCCAGGATGAACAAGACCTCAATAATCTGCATCTCGTTACTTACGTCGATTATTAATGATTAGCGCACCCCAAGTGGTGGACAAACACGAATAAAAAGCCCGCTCCTCAGCAGTGAAGCGGGCTTTTTTTTAGGCGGATGTTTTGTCGAGTTTTTGGGTGGTATAGCCTTCGTAGGCAGGGTGGATGCGTTTGTCCTGGAGTTTATGGGCAACATCGGCAACGGTGCGTCGCAACCATTGATGCGCCGGATTGAAATGTAATAAGGGGCTCCAGGCCATTGTCAGTTCGAGGGGCGGGATGATAAATGGCGGCTCATCGAAACACATGCTGGGGTTGTCTTTCATGAGTTCGGCAGCTTTGGTAGGTATGGTTAATACCAAGTCCCGTTGTTCTGCCATTCGCATCGCTGCTTGATAGTGACGCGTATAGATCTTTATGCGGCGCGTTTCTCCGATGCGGTTAAGTGCGGCATCAACCCAACCCAGACGCTGTACGTCTTCCGGGTTAACTCCTACCCCCACGCCCATCCCGGTTTTGCTCACCCAAACGTGGTTTGCTTGCAGGTAGGTATCGAGATTGAAGTTTTCGGCAATCGGGTTGGTTCGGCAGTACACGCAGGTGAAACTGTCGCGCCAAAGCAAAGTTTGGTAAAACGATTGTGGTAGCTCATCGAAACGATTAATTACAAAGTCGACATGTCCTTGTTCAACATCGTGATAACTCACATCGCTGGGGGTGAGAATGTCGAGGGTGAGGTTGGGAGCGGTGTCGCGCAAGCAGTTGAGCACTTCAGGAATAAGCGTGGATTCTGCGTAATCCGTTACAGCAATGCGGAAAAAGTGCTCGCTGTCTTTGGGTTTGAAGTCGCTTACGGGTTGTACCACTTGCTCAACCTGAATCAGCAGTTCCCGAATTTGTGGCTCGAGCTCCTTGGCGCGCTCGGTGGGTTTCATACCCTCGCTGGTGCGCACCAACAGTGGGTCATCGAACAGTTGTCGTAAGCGCTTGAGCGCGTTAGACATGGCCGGTTGTGTTATGCCGAGATAGTCAGCGGCCCGAGTAACGCTTTTCTCCCGAAGCAGTACGTTAAGCGCTACCATCAAATTCAAATCTACGCCGTGTAAATTCATAATATCTATACCAAAATCAAGCTGAATAACTACCTTGTATAGTTATATTCTAGGGTTTCGTCCAAGTTGTAAGATATACCTAGCGAGCGCCTCGTCTACCGGCTTCGATCAAATAAATGTGTAATAGCGTTATATTTCAGGCGTTTAACGTCTTTGAAAGTGAAGCTGAGGTGAGTAAGTGCGCACTAGCCGGTAGGCAAGCAAAATGGCAAGGTAAATTCCATACCAGATAACTTCAGAGTAATCGGCGCGGATCATCCATATGAAGTGCACCAGTGCAAGTATTGCGATGATGTATACCAGTTTGTGGAGGCGAATCCAGGCGCGTGCGAGTTTTTTTCGCCAGCGTTGGGTTGATGTTACAGCGAGGGGAATGAGAAGTAACCAGGCGAAAAAACCTACCGTAATGTAGGGCCGGTCGGCAATATCTTCCCAGAGGTACTGAAGCGACAGGGATTGATCGAATACCCAATAAATCAGAAAGTGCATACTGGCGTAAAAAAAGGCATAAAGGCCCAGCATACGCCGCAACAGCATCAGCTTTTTATAGCCGCTGAGCTGCATTGCAGGCGTGACAGTCAGGCTTGTGAGCAAGCTGATTAAGGCCCATTTGCCAGTTTCATGGGTGAGTGCTTCGACGGGGTTGGCACCGAGCTTGTCGTTGAAAAAGTTGACCACCAGTAAAACAAAAGGCAATAGCAGCTCAATAAAAGTTGCGATGCGCCAGAACAGAAAATTCATCAGTAGTATTTTTTCAGATCCATGCCTTTATAAAGGCCGGCAACTTCCTGCTCGTAACCATTAAACATTTCGGTAGGTACCCGAAACAGTTCACCGATTCTGCGCTCCCTTTTTTGGCTCCAACGGGGATGATCGACTTTCGGGTTAACATTGGAATAAAAGCCGTATTCTTGGGGGGCCAGCATGTTCCAACTGGTTTCAGGCTGGGTTTGGGTAAAGCGAATTTTTACAATGGATTTGATGCTTTTAAAACCGTATTTCCAGGGCACAACCAGCCTGATAGGTGCACCGTTTTGATTGGGCAATGGTTTGCCGTAAAGCCCCACGGCCATAAAGGTGAGGGGATGCATCGCCTCATCCATGCGCAACCCTTCGCGGTAAGGCCAGTCTATGACTTTACGGGTTTGCCCGGGTAAGGGTTTCGACTTGTCGTAAAGGGTTTCAAAAGCGACGTACTTAGCGCTGCTGTTAGGTTCAAATTTATTAAGCAGACTGGCAAGCGGGAAGCCTGCCCAGGGTATGATCATCGACCAAGCTTCCACACAACGTAATTTGTAGATACGCTCTTCCAGAATTTGCGAATTTGCGAGGTCTTCAAAATGGAGTTTGCCCGGGTTGTTGCATTCGCCTTCAACGACAATACTCCAGGGGTCGGTTTGTAGTGCTTTGGCATACCTGGCTGGGTCAGATTTATCGGTACCCAGTTCATAATAATTATTATAGGTGGTGATATTTTCTAAACTGGTCAGTTCTTCCTGGTGAGTTTGGGTGCGCTTAGCGGATTTAAGTTGCTCCGCAAGCGATTGCGCTTTGGCGAACGCGTAATTTGGCAGATAGCTGGCAAAGCCCGCCAAGATTGATGTGGTGACGAACTTGCGCCGCGATAAGTACAGGCTTTCGCTGGTTACTTGATTTTCGCTGAGCTGCCAGCGGGGTTTACTGATCGTTCGCAGCTTGCTCGTCATAAAGGTGCCTCTTGAGGTGTTAGTACATTTACTGCTTAAGTCTGGCTGATTGGCAGCGCTGAGTTATCACAAATGTCTAAAATTTTGGCAGCTTAATTTTGCAGTTTTCTTTGTTTAGGCGCTTAGCCTCGCGGGTGAAGTCTAGCTCTTCACCAAGTGCAGCCATCTCTTCTCGGTAGTGCTGTTTTGCCTGCTTGCGATATTTGCCTTTTACAAAGCGCCGGATCTCAGCTTCGCTCTCGAGAATAAGTCCCGGCACATTTACCGGTTTACGGGTATCTTCGTTGAGCGCGACCATCGAAAAATAGGATGTATTGGTGTGCTTGCACACTCCGCGTTTGAAGTCTTCTGATTCTACGCGAATACCCACTTCCATGGATGAGCGACCCACATAATTTACCGACGCGTAAAGCGTTAGCAATTCGCCCACTTCAACAGGATTGAGGAAGTTCACAGAGTCTACCGAGGCGGTAACGCAGTAACTTTTGGCGTGGCTGGCGGCGCAGGTGTAGGCGATTTTATCCATGAGCGAGAGGATAATGCCCCCATGCACCTTGCCACCGAAATTGGCGTATGAGGGAACCATCAGTTCTTTCAGGATAACCTGCGAAGATTTTACAGTGCGGTATTTTTCAGTCATAGGCCTTCGCGAGTGTGTTCACAAAGGCAGAACAGTGCCCTAAATACCCATTTTGTTCAAGGCATCCAGCAGGTCGCGTATGTAGCGCTCAGCCACAGGGTGGTTGACCGCGAAGCGCGACTCCAGAGCCGCGAGTGTGTCGGTGATGGACGCATCGCTCGGTTCCTGGGTGTTTAGCACGGCTTGCAGCTGAGTGTCTAGCGTCTGCATCAGTCGCAAAACTTCGTTGTCGGGCTCTGCGGTTTGCTTTAATTCAGCTTTTAACTCGGTCAGCAGAGATTTTAGCTTTTCACTAGGCATGTTGGCGTCTCACTAGGGGAGATGGCTCCCCTAATTATAACGGTTTAAATTTCGTTTGGTTTCTCGTGGATGCTCGACTTTACTGCGCCCTTGCGGTGGCCAAGCGCAGATTCCAGCTTTTTTGCGGTATTGCCAATGGCTACGTAGAGGTCTTTATTGGCGGCGTGAACGGAAACCGCCGCTCCGAGGAACTGGGTTTGGGCTTCAACTTTTTGTTCGTGTTTTTCGACGGTGAGGATAATGGATAGAGCATCCAGGTGGGGGAAGTGATTTTGGACTTTAGCGAAGCTGTGGTCTACGGCCTCTCGTATACCATCGGTGATATCAACATGGCGTCCGGAGATATTTATTTGCATATAACCTTTCCTATTGTAGTTATTACTTTGGCCCCCATAACGGCTGGAGCCCGCGTTTTGCAGCGCGAACTTGTAAGTTATGGTGTGCAAGGCCATTTTTCAAGCATCTGTGCCGCGCGGTTTGCGCTGGCGCAACCATTGCGGCGACAATAGCGGCCAGATTCCGGCAAGCTATCAGCATTATGTGTTGTCGGAAAGCAAAATTAACCACGAATGTCAGTGGGAACAAGAGGGAAAATTCATGCCATCTTTCGATATCGTTTCAGAAATCGATAACCAAGAAGTACGTAACGCCGTGGAGAACGCACAGAGGGAGTTGGAAACTCGATTCGACTTCCGTGGTGTGGAAGCCAGTTTTGAGTGGGCCGCCAACGAGACCACGGTGAGTGCCGAAGCCGATTTCCAGCTCCAGCAAATGGTCGATATATTGCGCAATAAACTGATTAAGCGCAAAGTTGATCCAGAAACCATGGAAGTAGGGGATGCCATCCACTCGGGGAAAACCTTTAGCCAAAAAATCACTTTTCTTGAAGGTATAGATGCCCCCATGGCAAAAAAACTGGTAAAGCTTATTAAAGACAGCAAGCTTAAAGTTCAAGCCGCGATTCAAGGCGACCAAGTGCGAGTAACCGGAAAAAAACGCGACGATCTTCAGGCAGTAATGGCACTGATACGCGAGGCCAATTTAGGCCAACCCTTTCAATTCAATAATTTCCGCGATTAATGTTCGATAAAAATTGGTTAATTAAATTGGCTAATATGCCAATGCCCTTTGGCAAATACAGCGGCAGGGTGCTTATCGATTTGCCCGAACACTATTTGCTGTGGTTTGCTGCAAAGGGATTTCCTGAGGGGGAGTTAGGGCAACTGCTTGCCCTGGCACTGGAAATTAAAACGAATGGCCAGGAAGATATACTCGATCCCTTGCGCAATTACCCAAGCGTGCACTAGATGCCGTAAATGGGGACAGAAGTTCCAGAGAAACGGGGGTACTCGTCTTTTTTAATTTGCATTCGAAACAACAGTTATCACACCCGAGCTCGACGCTTTCTCATTTTTACAATTGTCTTAATTCGTTTTAGTAATTAAAAAACTGGCTCACAGATTTCTGCGGTACAGCGCAGGCACAATAGCGTCAAATTCCTCTTTACTATTTTCGGAGTTGCCGGATGCGAACTGTATTTGTGGCGTTTTTTCTGGTGTATGCGATGTTGCTGACGGGTTGCGGTGGTTCGTCGGGCGGCGACGGTTTGGTTTCCGGTGATAATGGAGAATCGCCAGGGCCAGGGTCTTCTAGCAGTTCATCCAGCTCTTCATCAAGCAGTGCCAGCTCAAGTTCGTCTTCGAGCTCCAGTTCAAGTTCATCATCCAGTTCTAGCTCGTCGAGTAGCAGTTCGACAAGTAGTAGCTCGTCAAGCAGCAGTTCTTCGAGTAGCTCGAGCACTAGCGGCGCAAGTTCGAGTAGCAGTTCTTCCAGCAGTAGCAGTTCTTCTAGCAGTAACAGTTCAAGCGGCGTTGTGGGCAGTCGAGGTGGCTCTCTTGGAATGGGATTGGCTGGCATTAATGATTGGTCTACCGAGCTACCCTTCGTCGATCTTATGAAGCAATCACGCTCCTGGAAAGACTGGGACAACAGCGTGGAAGGTTTCACTGTTGACGAGCACGGCTGGGTCACCGAATTGAAAACAAATCAAACTGCGGGCACGGTTTTCTATACACCGCCTTCTACGCAGGCGATGCCCTTCACTCGGGTTATTGTTATGTACGAGGGGCAGGGTGAAATTCAGTACAGCTGGTCAGCCAGTAAAGTGGCAGCGCAATCGGCACCCGGTAGGGATGTTGTAAATGTGGGCTCAGGGTCGAACCTTTTAAAAATCGTGAGCGTTGATAGCAGCGATTATTTGCGCAATATCCGCATCATTCCAGAACGCTACTTAGACGCCTATGAAGCGGGAGAAATTTTTAATCCGGATTTCGTTGCGAGTCTTACCGAGTTCAATACCGTGCGCTTTATGGATTGGATGAAAACCAATAATGACCCCGAATCTGTTTGGGCTGAGCGCTCGCTCCCAGAAGACCGCACCTGGACTGCAGGTGGCGTGCCGCTAGAGGTGATGATTCAACTTGCCAATACTCTGGATGCAAATCCCTGGTTCAATATTCCCCATTTGGCAGACGAGACCTATATTACAAACTTCGCCACAATGGTGAAGCAGCAGCTTGCAGATCACTTAACGGTTTACGTAGAACACAGTAATGAAGTCTGGAATTGGGGGTATGAGCAGGCGCAATACGCCAATACCACCGGGCGGGCACGGTGGGGTGAAGTTGGTAACGCCTTCATGCAATGGCACGGGATGCGCACCGCGCAAATTTGCGATGGCTTCAAACTCGGGCCTTTTACTGATGAAACCAGTCGGGTCAAATGCGTTCTAGGCGTGCAAACTGGCTATCACGGTTTGCAAAACGGTGCAGTGGAGTGCCCACTTTGGGTTGCGGAGGGCAATCAACCCTGTTACACCCATGGCATCGATTACCTGGGTCTTACCACCTATTTCAGCGCGGGCTTGATTGGGCCGCGCAGCGCATCTTCCGACCCCAACCACGAACCGACACTACGGGCATGGTTCGAGGAGTCTGATGGTGGGCTGGACAAGGCCTTTGCCCAGATGAGTTCCGGTACAGAGTTACGCACTATCGAGGGTCTTGAAGATTACCAGGGTGTTGCTGTTAAGACTCAACAGGAAATGGCCTACTGGTCATCTTATGCCGAAGAGTTTGGTCTGGGATTGGTAGCCTACGAAGGCGGTCAGCATATCAGCGCCAATGGGCTTTTAATGCAGGATGATCAAGACTTTATAGATTTTCATATCGCCATAAATCGCGACCCGCGCATAACCGATATTTACCGTCAGGTATTCCAGGCATGGAAAAATGGCGGTGGTGAATTACACGTTTATTTTGTTGATTTCAGTACACCAAGCAAGTGGGGGAGCTGGGGGGCATTGGAATATTTAATGCAAGAAAGCTCTCCCAAATGGGACGCCATTCTGGAGTTCAACCGCAATGAGCCCTGCTGGTGGTTGGGGTGCCCGTAAGCGATGATTTGACTTCTGTTGAGTGGCCTGCTCGCATCATCCGTAACCGTTACGTGTTAGGAGTCTGCAGCCACTTAACTACTAACTCTTATAAAGTCTGTGGCACGGCAACCGGGGCAGGGTGGAATATTCCCGGTTTTCTTAAAATGCATTTCCTTGTCGCATTTAATACAGCGCAGCACACCTGGCGCTGTCACTTGACCCGTGTGGTAAGACGAGCCAGATTCAGCCCACTCCGCTAGGCGGGTGAACAAATCGCTGGCGCCGTGCGCAAGTTGCGCCGTTAAATCCATGAATCCTGCCTGTAACTTATCTTTTTGTAGGCGGATTTTGGCTTGTTCAGTAAATTCAGAAAAATGTTTGGCGGCCTGTTCCAAGTCTCGCCGTAAATAAAACTTAAGGTGTGAACTCTCTGCCTGGGTAATTTCACCAGCTTTTACAAACTGCTGCCGGGCTGTTTCCAGGGCTTTTTCAAGTGAGCTGAGTGTTTTTTCACTGGATTCCTCGAAAAGTTCGCGGGCCTTTGCCGCGATTTTTTCGTACATCTGAGCAAGTTTGGTTTCATCGTGGTCAGACATGTTAACCCCCGGGTTAAGGTAGCTGTGTTTACTAAGTTTAGTTCATTCAGACCTCGCGTTGCGCTGCCATGCTCATATTTGCAACACTGAGTTTTGAGATTGATTGAGCCTTTTGTGAAGCTTTAACTTGGCAAGCGCGCAGTTTTAATGTCACTGGCACAAAGCGGTATACTGCGCATCAATGTGAACACTTACAAACCCGTAGCGCCTGATAATACATGATGTATTAAATGTAACCAGGTAATTGGTTTTCACTTTAAACAGGAAATCAACGCGTTACAATGATGGCGTCTTCTGCATGAATTCAATTCGCTGAAGGAGTTCGACGACTTTTTTCCTCTTACTATCTTGCAATGTTAGTGCTGTACACATATATTTACGCCGTAAATATACGCTGTAAATATCGAGATTGATTCAGCGCTGTAAAGATAGAATTCCAAGCCCGTGGCGACGCGAGTTTTGCGTCGGTTCTGTGATACAAAAAAGGAGTTTTAGCATGAACCAGTTTAGTTCCGGCTGGGCGTCGTTTGTTATCCGTAATCGCTTTGCGATACTGGTCGCAACATTACTGCTTATCGTTCTCGCCCCCCTGTCATTTAATCGGCTTTACCACGACAGCTCCAACGAAAGTTATTTCGTGGAACACGACCCTCACCTGACATCCTTCAACAATCTTGTCGATAAGTTTGGCGACCCGGAGTACCTGGTGGTTGGTATTCCTGCTCGCGCGGAGGACGAGGATGTTTTTACCGCAGAAACCCTGCGCATGATCGATGAAATGACCGTATTTCTCGAAGATCACCGCCACGTCACGCAGGTGCGATCGCTCAGCAAATATCAGTATACGCATGATGACGATGGTGTAATGGCCACCGATGATCTGTTCGAAGATATCGACGCTCTGGAGAAAAATCCGAAATTACTCGATCAGGCGCGAGAAATTATGTCTGGTGAGAAATTGGCGCTCGAAACGCTGATTACCCGGGATTTTAAAAACACACAAATCGTTGCGCGAAATGTTTATTTACCCGGCGAAAACACTCACAAAGTGGAGCTTGTGCACGAGTTACAGGATTTCATCGCGAAACACGGCTATCGCGAAGCTGGTTACCACATACGGCTTTCGGGCATGCCGGTTATAGGTGAGCGTTTCGAAGTGTTGACACAAAACGATATGGCGTGGATCAACCCCACCATGGGGGTGATTATGGTACTAATTCTGTTTGCGATGTTCCGTTCCGTGTTTGCAACGCTGGTACCTCTGGTCGTGATTATTACCACTATGCTACTGGTCACAGCTTTGCAGGGTTGGTTGAAATGGCCGTTTACCGCAGTGAATTCAGCGCTCATTCCCACGGTAATAATTCTTTGTATGGGAACCTGTATTCATGTGCTTGTGGAGTTTTTTCAATTCCGGTTTGGCGGAAAAGCGCCACGCGATGCTGCCCGCGAAACTATAGATGATTTGTACTACGCGGTGTTGTTTACCTGTGTTACCACATCAATGGGCTTCATCGCACTTTCTGTCACACAATTAAAACCGGTGAGGGAATTTGCCGTACTGGCGGCGATAGCTCCTATGGTCATATTTGTTTTATGTATGACAACCTTGCCGGCAATCCTGAGTTATATCAGTTGGCTGCCACGTAATCGCAAAGTGTCTCCGGATGATGTCGGTAGCGACAATGAAACGATTCTTTCGCATCAGGAAGGCAAAAGCCTCACCAATTGGCTCACTCAACATATTCCGCAATTTACGTTTAATAAACGTAAATCGATAGCTGTATTGGGCGTGCTGGTCACGTTGTTCAGCCTTTATGGTGTATCACATATGCGGGTGGACGCTAATGTTGTTAACTATTTCAAAAAAAATAGCTGGATGAATCAGGATCTGCACTACTTCAATGATGTGTTCAAAGGAATCAGCAACCTGGAAGTTGTAGTAGATTCTGGCGAGCCGGGCGGAATCAAAAATCCGGCATTATTACAGCGTGTTGACGATTTGCAGCAATGGTTGGCACATTTTGAAGAAACCGGTAAACCCACATCTTTGTTGGACTTTTACAAGCAAATAAACCAGTCCCTGCATTCTGATGATACCGCCTGGTATAAATTGCCCACTTCCCGCGAGATGGCTGCGCAGTTCTTGTTGCTTTACGAAAACACTGGCCCTAATGAGGACCTTTCAGACCTGAAGGATTTTGATGAACAATACCTGCGTGTGAGGGTGCCTGTTCTGAATATGGACGAGAGCAAGTTAACGCAATTAATGAATGAATTACGGGATGGCGTTGCCAGCAAATTTAGCGATTTAAATTTGGAGCTAACCGGTAATTTGGTAATGTCCAATGCGCAAAACCGTTACGTTAATAACGGAATGTTCCGTTCTTTTGGTATTGCGATTTTGGTTATCGGCCTTTCATTTATCGTGCTGTTCCGATCGTTTAAATATGGCGTTATTGCGCTAGTACCCAGTATCGTACCGGTGCTATTAACAGGGGGGTTAGTGTCAATGGCTGGTATTCCGATGGATTTGGGAACCATGATTGTCGGCGCTATGACGATAGGTATTGCAGTTGATGACTCAATCCACTTAATGAGCCGCTATTTACTGTTACGACGCCGCCACTACAGCGTGTTTGAAGCTGTTCAGTATGCGATGAACAGTTCCGGACGAGCCGTGATATTAACCTCGATTGTATTGGTAAGTGGTTTTTCGGTAATGCTGCTCGGTTCGTTTGTATCCTATATTTATGTGGGCTTGTTTTCCGCAATGATTATGTCTCTGGCTTTAATTGGCGATATTTTATTTATGCCCGCCTTGCTGTATTTGTTGGATGGCGATAATGAAACCCTTCCCGCCGACAATAAAGAACAACAGAAAAGCAACCAACAATCTGCGAGCGATCATTCCCTGGCAACACAAATCTAAATGTGAAAGGAGGCCTGATTTAATGAAATTTATTCAGAACGGTATTGGTTTTATTGTGTTGGTGGCAATGATTCATTCTGCCTGGGCGGAGACTGCGGCCGAAATAATGAAGAAAGTCGACGATCGCTATACCGGCGATACTTCAAGCTCCGATGGTACCCTGGTGCTAATCGACAAACGCGATCGACAGCGTGTGCGAGAGTTAAAAATGTATAGCATTGAAAATGACGAAGTGGATAAGTCCATCCTTTTTTTTCGCTCACCATCTGATGTTAAAAATACAGCCTATATGTCGTTCGACTGGAAAGACGATGCAAAAGAAGATGACTCCTGGTTATTTTTGCCTGCGCTCCAAAAAATTAACCGGGTTGCCTCTTCGGACGAATCTGGTGCCTTTATGGGAAGCGACTTTAGCTACGCAGATATCAATGGGCTCGACTATCCAGATTTCAGCTACTCCATGGAAAACCCCAGTGATCCCGTCGATGGAAAAGATTGTTGGGTTATCAAGTCGACACCGATAAATGCGAGTGTCATCGACGATACCGGGTACACAGAATCGGTTTCCTGGGTGAGGAAGGATATCTATATGATTGTAAAAGCCGTGATTCAAGTGGAGAAGGGTAAGCGTACAAAATATTTTTCCGCGACAGATATTAATGAAATAGACGGAATCTGGACCGCGCAGACTTTGCAAATGGTGACTACTCGCCGTGATAAGCGCGAACACAGCAGTGTATTTAAAATTAACAATATCGAGTACAACAAAGGTGTCGACGAAAGCTTGTTTGATACGCAAGCGATGCAACGGGGGATCTGATTTTGAAAAAATCGCTGGTTGCTCTAATACTGTTAGGGCTTTCCCAGTTTGCCAATGCAGGCGAGGATTTTTTTAGTAGTGTGCAAATTAATGTTGATACCTTGCCAAGCGATGACAACTCGCCAGTGGAGTTCCGGGGCTATGTACTTGCGATCGGGAAATACGGCCTTGATGCGCCGTTGGCAGAATATGCGTTCGAGCGTAGTGAAGCTGGTATCAGTCAGATGCGTACCGACGCCTTCATGGAATTGCGAGGTTCCGCCAGTGATTCCCTGCAATGGCAAGTGAGCGGTAAAGCGGAGTTGGACTGGTATCGTTGGGAGTCGGGGCAGGGCGAATGGGGATTGGATCGCAGTCGCCTCCGTTTGAAAGACGCTTTTATTGATGCAACGTTTGACAACGGTCTGTGGATTCGAGCCGGGCACCAGATTTTTACCTGGGGAGAGTCTGAAGGGCTTGCAGTAACCGATGTTTTAAGCCCTATTGATTCTCGTGCCCCCGGTCAGGCGGAACTGCAGGATATTCGTGAGCAAATTCCCGCAGTGTTGGCTTCGATACCTGCGGCGGATGGTAAATTGTCGCTGGTGGTAAGTTACCGGGCCGGCCATAATCGTTATGCCGAATCCGAAGACGATTTCTACCCTTATATCACCCTGAAAGATTCGGGGATTAATATTCATGTACAAGATCCGCAAGACTGGTATGAATATGCTGTGCGGTGGGAACGCCAATTCAACGGTGGGGATATATCGTTTGCTGCTGCTGATGTAAATGCCAACGAGCTCAGTGTTGTTGATTTTCAGCAGAGTAACAATGCTGCCCCGTCTTTAAGCTTTAGTCAGGCGCGCATCCAAATGGCCGGGGCGACTGCGAATCGCGTGTTCGGCAGCTGGCTGCTTAAGGGGGAGCTCGCTTATCATTGGGGGCAAATGGTTGATACCGGTATTGCTCCTCTGGCGCTTGAGCAAGACCAATGGCGTAGTGCGCTGGTTGGCGAGTATTCCGGTTTTGATGATTTGCTTATCAGCCTTGAGCTCAACAATATTTATGCGCTGCAACAATACGAAGCTGAGGGGCTGGGGAAATCCAAACTTTCCCAAACCGGCTTGGTTTTTCGAGTGCGTCAAACGGCGCTCAACGAGCGATTAACCAATCAGTTGTGGTTTTATTCACTGGAATTGGAGCGTGGCGTATCTGCAGGTTCCATCGTTCGTGCCGATACCAGCTATGATTTAAGTGATTCCTGGGAGTTGGGGCTGGCTGCCGTGATATACACCAGTACTGACAATTCGCAACTTCTGTACCCGTATCAGAACAATGACTCCATTAACGCAACAGTTAAATACTTATTTTAGTGGGAATTATTTTGCAAGATTCGACAAAAGCGGGTTCTAAATACCACCACGGCAATCTCAAGCAGGCGCTTGTTGACGCTTATATTGAACTCTTGGGAAATGAGCCGGCCGAGAAGTTGTCCTTGCGACGAGTTGCCAAGCAAGTGGGCGTCGCACCAACTGCGGTTTATAATCATTTTGTCGACAAGCAGCAACTGATTGTTGCGGTAAAAATGCGCTGTTTACGGCAATTTACTAAATATCTTAACGTACATTCCAATCACGCGGTAGAACCTGAAGATCGCATTCGAAGTCTGGGCATAGCGTATTTTAAGTTTTCAATTGAGCATGCGCAGTTGTTTGAGGTGATTGTTAACTGTGATATTCCCGAGGAGTACGTCACAGATGAAGTGATGGAAACCTCCATGGCCGCTGAGGCCGAATTGCGCAGCGCGATTACAGCGCTTTGCGTTAAGCATGGAATTCCAGCGTCGCTTTACAATGAAGGCCTTGGTGCATTCGCTTGTTGGTCTATGGCACATGGCATTACCGGGCTCGCCAAACATCATTTAAATCGTGCTGCCTGTTTATCCGGGCGCTGGCCACCGGAATTTTTACTGCAGGATGAAAAAACCGTTGAACAATCTTTTTCTGCAATGACCAATGTGCTGGTTGCGGGATTGCTGAGTGAAGCCCGCAGAACTTTAGACTCTTAATCCGTTATCCCTAGACTACTATGAGCAAACTACGAAAATGTTTCCGAATTCAGGGACGTGTGCAAGGCGTCAGTTTTCGCGCGAATACCCAGGAGCAAGCGGTGGCGTTGCAGTTATCTGGCTGGGTAAGAAACTGTAGCGATGGTTCTGTGGAAACGGCCGCTGAAGGTACGCCACAAGCCATGGCTGAGTTTGAAAAATGGTTGCAAAAGGGGCCAAGGTGGGCAGAGGTTAAAATGATACAGGAACTTGAACGGAGTGAAGTCGAGACGGGTCAACTGCCGCTACCCTTTGAAATCCGTTATTAATAATAAGGGAGCGTGTTTCTGTGCGTATTAAAATAAACCCGACAATCGTTATTGACGGGTTTATTCTCGAAAACGACACGCCATCATTATCCAAACTTTAATGCACACCTTAAAAGCCGTTTTGGATGCGCAGCTTCTTTGCTTCTGAATACTCGTTTAATAGGTGTATACCAGAGTAACTGTCGTTTGGGTATCCGTTTTTTCGATGGATTCGCTGGCAACCACCGAGTTGTTTTGATAGGTGAAGGCGGCTTTCAGCGCAAACGAGCTATTGAGCGCTGTTGTGATGGCCGTCTCGGCGCGCGTTTTGGTGTTCTTGTCACTGTTAAGGGCGATGTCGCTGGCGAGAAGCTGGGTGAATTTGGTTGATTTGTTAAAGCGAAACACGTATTTGCCTGAGCATCTCAGTATAAAAGCTTCGTCGTTATCCGCTTCCTGCCAAACATCATCGTCGTCATAGCCGGCTTCTGTGCGGGAATACGCCATACCAGGACCAATACTAAAATCTAAATTTTGTTTTTCAGTACCAAAGAGCCGGTCTGAATAACCGAAGGCAACTGTACCCTGGTACTGATAACCACTAAACTTGTCTTCTTCATAAGAGATGTAGCCGAAAATACCGCGGTACTCCTCGTTTAATTTGTAGTCCGCTTGTGCGGAAAAGAAATATTTTTCAGCCGTTTTTTTATCTTCTTTGGTTTCAACACCGTCTATGGTGTTAGTAACTTCGTCGCGCTTGTACAGGCCTTCGGCAACAAAATTGTTTCGCCATTGTTCAAGTTCGTGATTAATATCCACTTTGCCCTTAAACGATGCCGACTGGGTATTGCCGTGAGTGAGCAGAGCGCCTACTTCGGCATCAACAGATAATGGGCCTTTTTCTTCTTCATCGGCGGCTTTGGTCATTTGGGTGAAAAGTAATGAGGCCGCTACAAACAGCGGTACAACTCTGTTGTTCATGAAAAGTCCTTAAAAACAATTGGGAAATATGAAGTCGATAAAATATTGAGATTGAGACCCATTTACAAGCGGTTTGCGTTCCATCAAGCTGCCTAAGTTGCAGTGAATGGGCTAAACTCTCGCGATGCAAATTCTGACACGGGGAGCTCAGATTACAAGGCTTATGATTAAAAAAGATGCACCCAAAAGTTATCGTTTTCCAGTAATTGGTGTGACTCATTCGTGCTTCAAAGAAAAATTCGGGGTGCCGCGACAACCTGGCTTGGCAAGTGCCGCGCGAGCCCAAATAGAATTGTTTGAACCTTATGATCGCAGCGATGCCTTTGACGGGCTGCAATGCTGTAGCCATATATGGCTACAGTTTGTATTCCACCTTTCTTTGCGCGACACCTGGAAGCCAAAAGTACGTCCCCCTCGTTTTGGTGGTAATCGCACTCTCGGAGTGTTTGCGACGCGATCGCCGGTTCGTCCTGCACCGCTCGGTTTATCGGTTGTTAAATTAGATGCCATTCATGAGTGCAACTCCAAAATTCGCTTGGAGGTATCTGGTGTTGATTTGGTAGACGGCACACCGATTGTGGATATAAAACCCTATGTGCCTTATGTGGATAATATATCGTCAGCCAGTTACAGCCTCGCGGATGAGCAACCTGAACATTGCAGTGTCGAATTTTCCGCCAAAGCGGAAACGCAGTTATCTACGCGCACGGATACTGCGCAGCTACGCGCGTTAATTATTCAAATATTGCAGCAAGACCCCCGTCCGAAATACCAAAAAACTGATCCAGAGCGAGTGTATGGCATGAAATTGTTGGATTTCGATTTGCAGTGGCGTTATTTACCGCGCGATGCGAATGAATGCATTGAAGTTATTGCCCTCATTAAATAGGTAACACCGCACGACAGCTGTTTTGTTATTTCGTGATTGTTGCTGCAAAGCCGGTGAAGGTTGCTTCAGGTCAACACGCTCCTAAGGGCAATCGCCTAACTTGAGCATGAGCGTATCCCCCTTTGAAAGGTTTTTGCACAGCGAGGCAGGTGATGAGAAAGCAACATATTGATATGACGGCCCCCCCGGATCTATCCAGCAGTAAGGGCACGGGGCCTGCAGCAAATGAAAGACCAGTTTACCAAGACTTTATGCCACCCTGTAATAACGCCTGCCCCGCTGGAGAAAATATCCAGGGTTGGCTGGCACTCGTGCACGATGGCAAATATCAGCAGGCATGGGATCTGCTGATGGAAAATAACCCCATGCCAGCGGTACATGGTCGAGTGTGTTATCACCCCTGCGAGCAGAGCTGTAATCGTGAACAAATTGATGGTTCTGTGAGTATTCACCAGGTAGAACGCTTCCTGGGTGATATGGCGATTGAACAAGGTTGGTTGCCCACCTACACCAGTCGTAAAACCGGGAAACGGGTATTGGTTGTTGGTGCGGGGCCAAGTGGTTTAAGTGCGGCTTATCAACTGGCACGTCTCGGGCACACAGTCGAAATTCGCGAGGCTGGTGCGATCGCCGGCGGCATGATGCATTTTGGTATTCCGGCGTACCGCTTGCCGCGAAAAATATTACGCGCCGAAGTTGCCCGTATCGAAAAAATGGGCGTCAAAATCACACTTAATCACAAGGTCGACGATCTCGAGAAAGAAAAAGAAGAGGGTGCTTTCGATGCGGTATTTGTAGCCGTCGGCGCACACATTTCTAAAAAAGTCGACATTCCTGCACGGGAAGCCGGTCGAATTCTCGATGCTGTTAATTATTTGCACGATGTCAGTGAAGGTAACAAACCTTTGCTCGGACGGCGCGTAGCGGTTTACGGCGGTGGTAACACCGCAATGGATGCAGCACGTACCGCAAAACGTCTGGGCGCAGAAGAGGCACTAATTATCTATCGTCGCGATATGGACCACATGCCAGCACATAAATTTGAAGCCGAAGAAGCGATGGAAGAGGGCGTAAAAATTAATTGGCTTCGAACCATCCATGAAATCGACGAAGATCAGATTAAAGTAGAAAAAATGGCATTGGATGAAAACGGTAATCCCCATCCAACCGGGCAGTTCGAAACTTTGGAGGCCGATGCCTTAATTCTCGCCTTAGGCCAGAACATCGATTCGCAGTTAATGCAGCATATTCCAGCCATCGAATTTTCTAAAGATGGCACCGTGCAGGTTGATGAAAATATGATGACTGGTCATCCCGGTATTTTTGCCGGTGGAGACATGGTGCCAAGTCAGCGCACTGTGA
Source organism: Alteromonadaceae bacterium 2753L.S.0a.02 (assembly GCA_007827375.1). NCBI lineage: Bacteria > Pseudomonadati > Pseudomonadota > Gammaproteobacteria > Alteromonadales > Alteromonadaceae > Alteromonadaceae bacterium 2753L.S.0a.02. The sequence goes on along the minus strand of VISH01000002.1, from coordinate 4,181,565 downwards.
CCATTGCCACCGGGCATGGTAAAAAAGCTGCGCGGAACATTCATGCATTTATCAGCGGTCAGGCTCCCAATAAAAAATCACCGCCGAAAATCGTGCACCTCAATGAATTAAATATTTGGTATTACGCCAACGCCAGCCAATCACAACAACCCATGGTGCCGCCAGAGGAACGCAATAAAAGTTTTGACGAGGTACTGGGTGGGTTAAGCGAAAAAGAAGTGCAGTATGAATCCAGCCGTTGTTATTCTTGTGGCAACTGCTTTGAATGCGATGGCTGTTATGGTGCTTGTCCTGAACACGCCATTATCAAACTGGGACCTGGGCGGTTTTATCAAATAGATTATTCCCGCTGCACCGGTTGTAACGCCTGCGTAACGCAATGCCCTACAGCCGCCATTCACATGACCGAAAAATCGTGAGCAACGAGGAGCGAGCCGTGTTAGATACTCAAACAAAGCAAGTTACACTCGATGGCGGCGAAGCCACCGCTTACGTTGCCTATCGTACCAACGAAGTCTGTGCTATTTATCCCATCACACCTTCGTCCCCCATGGCCGAGTTCGCCGATTTGTGGTCGGCCAAACAGGTAAAAAATCTCTGGGGCGAAACGCCGCTCATTGCAGAAATGCAAAGTGAAGGCGGTGCCGCGGGAGCCGTTCATGGCGCACTGCAAACTGGTGCGCTAACCACCACATTTACTGCCAGCCAAGGCCTCATGTTGATGATTCCCAACATGTATAAAATTGCCGGTGAACTCACGCCCACAGTTTTTCATGTGGCAGCACGTTCACTGGCAGCGCAAGGCCTATCAATTTTTGGTGATCATCAGGATGTTATGGCTGTGCGCGCAACAGGTTTTGCGCAACTCGCTTCTGCCTCAGTGCAGGAATGCCACGATATGGCCTTAATTGCACAAGCCACCACCTTAAAAAGCCGCGTTCCAGTTATCCACTTCTTCGACGGTTTTAGGACCTCCCATGAAGTGAGTAAAATTACCTTGTTAAATGATGATCAAATTCGCGCGATGATCGATGACGAACTGGTCTTTGCACACCGTGAGCGAGCGCTTAATCCCGATCAACCAAAAATTCGAGGTACCGCACAAAACCCGGATGTTTATTTCCAGGGGCGTGAAAGTGCCAATATTTATTATCGCGAAAGTATCGCGCACTACCAAGACAGTTTTCGAAAATTCGCCGAGCTCACCGGGCGCGAGTATCAATTGTTTGAATATTTCGGCGATGCTTCTGCAGAGCGCGTTATTATTTTAATGGGCTCGGCTACTGAAACCGTAAAATCCACTGTGGAGTATCTGAATAAGCAGGGTGAGAATGTCGGTGTGCTTCGTGTGCGCCTGTATCGCCCATTCAGTACAGAACATTTTCTTGCAGCCTTACCAAAATCGGCACAACGCATTGCGGTACTGGATCGAACCAAAGAGCCTGGCGCTAACGGAGAACCACTCTATAAAGATATCAGCACCGAACTGGCACAGGCTTATTGTCGCAGTGAACGCAGCAGTATGCCAGTGGTTATTGGTGGTCGTTATGGCTTATCCAGTAAAGAATTTACACCGGCGATGGTTGCACGGGTATTTGAAGAACTCGCGGCAGATAAACCCAAAAACGATTTTACTATTGGCATTACCGACGATCGCACACACACCAGCCTCGACAATGTTAAGCCACTGGATATTGAGCAGGATGACACCGTACGAGCTCTCTTCTATGGTCTCGGTGCAGACGGTACGGTAGGTGCAAATAAAAACAGCATAAAAATTATCGGCGATGAACCCCGGTTTTTTGCACAGGGCTATTTTGTTTACGACTCTAAGAAAGCTGGCAGCATGACCACGTCGCATTTACGTTTTGGGCCACATCCTATTGAGTCGCCTTATCTGGTTACATCAGCATCGTTTATTGCCTGCCATCAGTACAACTTTATCGATCATGTTGAAATGTTGGAACGCGCCAAGCCTGGTGCGACCTTCCTGCTGAACAGTCCATTCAATAAAGATGAAGTATGGGATAAATTACCCCGCCACATGCAGCAGGAAATTATTGATAAGAAAATTGAATTTTACGTTATTGATGGTGCCAAAGTGGCGCGCTCAGTGGGTATGGGGAGTCGCATTAATACAGTGATGCAAACTTGCTTTTTCGCATTAAGTGGTATTTTGGAAAAAGACGAGGCCATTCAACGTATTAAAACAGCTGCCGAAAAAACCTACGGTCGCAAGGGCGAGGAAGTCGTAAAGCGCAATTTTGCAGCGATAGATCAATCCTTGGCGCACCTTCAGAAGGTTGACTACCCCGCAGAAGTAACCAGCACTTATGATCCGGATTCAATGGCTGCGTTTGAGAAAGCGCCCGAGTTCGTTAAAAAAGTTACCAGTCAGATTATTCACGGCAAAGGGGATTTAATTCCCGTTACCATGTTACCGGATGACGGTACTTATCCTTCCGGGACTACCCAATGGGAAAAACGTAATATTGCAGCGGATATCCCGATTTGGGAATCAGATTTGTGCATCCAGTGTGGTAACTGTTCTATCGTATGCCCACACGCCACCATACGCGCAAAATTTTATGGCCAAGATGCGCTTACAACAGCACCGGAGAATTTTAAATCTGCCCACGTGACTGCGCGAGGTTTCCCTGATTTACGGTACACCTTACAAGTCTACCCGGAAGATTGCACTGGGTGCGGCCTCTGTGTGCGCGCCTGCCCTGTCAACGACCCTGAAGATGAAAGTCGCCATGCCATCAATATGCAGCCGAAGGTAGAATGGTTCGAACAGGAGAAAGAAAATCTCAACTTTTTCGAAGAATTACCCTATAACGACCGCTCGCTGGTAGATTTTTCCAATGTGCGCGGCGTCCAATATTTACAACCTCTGTTCGAATTTAGCGGAGCCTGCTCCGGTTGTGGCGAAACCCCTTATCTGAAATTGATAAGCCAGCTGTTCGGTGATCGAACCTTGGTTGCCAATGCTACCGGGTGCTCGTCAATATACGGGGGTAACTTACCAACAACGCCTTGGGCACAAAATGCTGAAGGTAAGGGGCCAGCTTGGTGTAATTCATTATTCGAAGACAACGCAGAGTTTGGTTTTGGTTATCGACTCACCGCCGATCAACATTTGCAACTTGCTAAAAACCGGTTGAATGAATTACGCGGTGAACTGGACGAGCAACTCGTTGTAGATACTCTGGATGCTCCGCAAGCGCTGGAAAGCGATATTCGTAAGCAACGCGCGCGAGTTGCAATATTACGCGAAAAATTACGGGCACTGGGAACCCCGAAAGCTAATGATTTGCTTTCAGTGATCGACTATCTGGTACGTCGTAGTATCTGGATTGTTGGAGGTGATGGCTGGGCATACGATATTGGGTACGGCGGCGTTGACCATGTGTTGGCGAGTGGCCGCGATGTCAATGTGCTGGTTATGGATACCGAAGTTTATTCCAATACTGGTGGTCAAGCCTCAAAGGCCACGCCCATTGGTGCGGTAGCGAAATTTGCGGCGGGCGGTAAAGTGGTGCCCCAAAAAGATCTGAGTTTACAAGCCATTGCCTACGGTAATGTGTATGTTGCCCGCGTTGCGCTGGGGGCTAACCCTCAGCAAACGCTACAGGCGTTCCGAGAGGCTGAAGCTTATAATGGGCCGAGTTTGATTATTGCCTACAGCCATTGTATTGAGCACGGTATTAGTATGGATGAAGGTTTGAATCAGCAGAAACTGGCTGTTAAATCAGGTTATTGGCCGCTGTATCGCTATAACCCTGGTTTGCACTCAGCCGGTCGCAACCCCTTCATCTTGGATTCGTTGCGTCCCACCATTGAAATGGGTGACTATGCTTACCGCGAAAATCGTTACAAGATTCTCCAGAAGAGTAACCCTGAAGAAGCTGCACGTTTAATGAAACTCGCCCAGAAAGTAGTCAATCAAAAATGGAGTGTGTACGAAGAGATGGCAACCCGCGATCCACACGAGTTTATTCCGGATACGCGGCAATAAATGAGTACAGACGGATCTTGTTAACCCGGCAGGAATGTTTGCCGGGTTATTCGGTTCCCTGATTTTGGGCCAATGCGATTACCGCTTGGCCCAGAGAAATACCTCCATCGTTTGCGGGAAATATTTCTGGCACCAGAATTTTTAGCTCGCGGTCTTCAAGCCGGCGTAACAGCCTTTCCAGCAATAGTTTATTTTGAATAACACCACCGCTTAATACGATCGTGTTGAGCTGGTGGGTTTTGCACAGCTGCTTTGCCATTGTGGCAATGCCTCGTGCTAAACTTTCGTGAAATTGCCAGGCGATAGCGGCTGTGGAAATCCTTTTATTTTGCGCTTCAAAAAGATAATGCCAAAATTTTGCGAAACTTAATACAAAGTACTCATGGGTGGATACTATTTCCCAGAGTTTTATTTCGTCTGTGTTTTGCGATTTATGATGCGAAGTCTGCATTGCGGCAGCTTCCAATTGTGTAGCGGCTTGGCCTTCGTAGATTTGTTGGCTTCTGCAATAATTTAACGCAGCCGCTACAGCGTCAAAAAGTCTTCCAGTCGATGTGGTGAGTGGGCTATTGATATTTCTCTTTGACATTGTCTGTAGGGTGTCGATAGGTTTTTGCTGCAACCAACGTAGTAATTCATTATCACTGTACTTCTCGCACAAAGCCTGCCATTGATTATTGGCAAAAAGATGCGCCAATGTATTACGCCAAGGTTCGTGCATTGCGCGCTCACCTCCGAGCATGGCGATAGGGCTCAAATACCCCAGGCGTTTCGTATGTTGATAATCCGCCATTAAAAATTCGCCTCCCCAAAAACTGCCATCGTCACCATAGCCCAAACCATCCAGGGCAACGCCCAAAACAGCTTCTGTATTTCGCGGTAGCGCGTGTTCTACCATGCAAGCGGCGATATGGGCGTGATGATGTTGTACACGATGCAGTGTTGAATTTTGTACGCTAGCCAACTGCTCGCCCACTTTAGAGGAGTGATAACCGGGGTGTTTGTCGATGACAACTCTATTAAAGGAAACGTCATATAATTTTTGATAAAGCGCGATGTTGTGGCGGTAGTCGTTAAAGGTTGCCAAATTTTCCAAATCGCCGATGTGTTGCGAAACGATCGCGCGGCCTTTGTTGACAAGGCAGAAGGTATTTTTTAAATCTGCACCCATAGCAAGGAGTTGATCGCTACATTCAAATCCCGCAGGTAAAACTAAGGGTTCGGGCGCATAACCGCGTGCTCTGCGATAGAAACGCGGCTTACCGGCAATCAGGCGAATAACCGAATCGTCGACACGGTTGGCGATTTCCCGGTTGTGTAAAAGATAGTAATCTGCAATACCCTGGAGGGTTTCCCGCGCACTTTGATCTTGTGTTACCTGTGGCGTATCACTTAAATTTGCAGAGGTTAGTACAATCGGGCTCTGTATTTTTTGCATTATCAAATGATGCAATGGGCTATACGGCAGCATAAATCCGAGAGTTTGAGTTTCAGGGGCGAGGGAACTGGGTAGCTTATTATATGGCGCTTGCAGTATCACAACCGGTGCCTGGTGAGATTGTAACAGTGTAGCTTCTGCCTCGCTCACCTGGGCGTAATTGCAGATTTGTGCAACGCTGTTTGCCATCAATGCAAAGGGTTTCTGGTAGCGTATTTTGCGCTGTCTAAGAGTTGCTATTGCTGCAGCATTTTTCGCATCACAAGCGAGGTGAAATCCGCCGATTCCTTTAATCGCAACGATTTTGCCCTGCAAAATAAAATCGGCGGCGTGTTGCAAAATCTTTTCTGAATTATCGCTTGAAATCTTGATGCCATCACAATCCTCCAACCAAATTTTGGGACCACAATTGGGACAAGCGTTGGGCTGAGCGTGATAACGGCGATTGGTTGGGTCGCTATATTCGCTGCTGCACTCCCGGCAAAGCTCAAAACCCAGCATGGTAGTGTTTGCTCGGTCGTAAGGAATATGTCGGACAATGGAAAATCGTGGGCCACACTGGGTACAATTGCTAAACGCATAACCGAAGCGGCGATTATCTGGTGAATTAATTTCTCGCAAACACTCAGGGCAGGTTGCGCTATCTGCGGTAACGCCAGTTATTATTTCGCCACTTTGGCTTTCCAAAATTTCAAAATTTTGTGGTGTATTATCTGGAGAAATAACTGGCGTACGTTCGATGTTATCAATGCGAGCCATCGGTGGTAATTGCTGTGCAAGTAGCGCGAGGAATTGGTCAATAACGCAGGGCTCAGCCCATACTAATAAACTGACCCCTGCACTGGTGTTGCTTACCCAACCTGAAATATGAAGTTGAGTGGCAATTTTATAAGCCGTTGGGCGAAAGCCAACGCCCTGTACGATGCCGTAAATGGCTATTTGCTCACAATGAATTATTTTGTTTGAAGGGGTGTTTACTGTGCCCATAATGCACGCCTAATGAACGGTGCAAACCATACAGGGGTCGAATGATCTTACGATATGTTGCACGATCAAGGAATTCGAATCGTTGGATTCTAGTGGTGTGCCTTGCAATGCAAGCTCTAGTGGACCAGGCAATCCCCGGCTGTCACGTGGTGAAAAATTCCAGGTTGTGGGAGCAATTATTTGATAATTTAGAATTTTACCGCGACGAATATTCACCCAGTGTCCGAGGCTACCCCTCGCCGCTTCAGTAATACCATAGCCCTGCGCTTCGTTGGGCATGTTCCAAGTCTCGCAAAAGGGCATTCCCGTTCGCAGTTGTCGTGCCCAATTTTCCATGGCAATTGTAATAATCGCGAGTTCCTGCAAGCGAGCTATCACTCGATTCCTCACATTTGCGCCGTTTTGTTTCACCAAATCCCGAATCAGTGGATTGCCGTGAACGAGCTGCCGCGCAATTGCGCCGACTTCCATGGGCTTTCCGTCATTGCGCGGTGATTTACACCATGTGTAAGCATTTTTATTGTTTTGTGATGGTCGTGTTTCGCCGTGGAATGGATGACTGGCTACGGTGTGTGAGTATTCCATCCAGCTGTAACTCAGATCTTCTGTAATATTTTGAAGTTGCAATGCAGTGGCACCCAACTCACGATCATAGCAGCCAGCTTGAAGTAATTGGTCATTCTCCAAGTCGTACACGCCGTAGCTCATAAAGCGGTCGTAGGCTTTGCCATGTTCATGCAATGATAGGGAATCAGAAATTTCTAGGAAATGGGTGAGGTCACTGTGTTCCGTCGGATATTGGCTACGCCAAATTTGCAATTCACTCAGCGATGAAAAATTGGCAATCGTTTCGAGCGTGGTGCCAAAGAGTTTTTTTTCTAAAAACCGTCGGAAATTGTAAAGCGTGGTTTGCAAACGGTTTTTTTCTGAAAGATCTATGGCGCGTGTGGTGCCGCCAGGCTGAAGCGCTAGGCTGTGTGGCCATTTGCCAGCGAGTATACCGGTAATATGGAGAAGCTCGGCGCGGGCCGGGAGGATGTCTTGTGTCGCGCTACCTGAAACCGCACGGAAGCGGGTGGCAGCCTTTTCGAAGAAACCGTGTTTGTTATAGGCTTCGCGTGCGAAGTCAGGCATAAAAAATAGATAAAAATGCGTGAGGTGATCAGCAAGATTTTCACAGGCGAGAATTAAGTTGCTGGCAATACGACCATTAGAGGGCATCGGTTGACCAGAGAGTGCCGCTAACGCCCGCGCCGCAGCCACGGATTGCGCAACCGAGCAAATTCCACAAATTCGCGGTACATAAACCAAGGCATCCAGCGGGTGTTTGCCTTGTAACATTTGTTCAAAGCCGCGATACAATGGAGAAACCACCCAGGCTTTTGTGACTGTTCCATGTTCAATCTCAAGCTGTACTTCGAGATCACCTTCAACCCGGTTGAAAGGCCCCACGACTTTTCGCGTTGCTTTTGTGTTTCTTTCGGTCATGGCTTTTTCCGAGCGTCTATTTCAGGTGGTGTGCGAACATGATCTTCCACGGCATTGTTTTTTAAGCGCTGTGGGGTGGCAGCTTTAGCCAACGCGGAAAGTGCAACAAACCAAGCCTTAGGCATATCTGTGGGTAAACCCGTGGGTATACCGGCAACTTTTGGGGTTAGCGTGAAGGTATAACCGGGCTCCTCAAATTGCGGTGCGGTGCAATTAATACAGGCGTAGCCCCCGCGTAAACAAGAACCTGAGCCATTCCACAACCTCGTATTGCAGTCGGCATGTGCCTGGGTACCGCGGCAACCCAAATGTTCCATCATGCATCCGAGGTCAGAAGGTTTTTCCGCGCTGGCTTTATATTCGTAATATTCATTGCGCGGGCAACCGTGGTGTACCAATTGATCGCTGTAAAATCGCGGTCGGTTAAAGGTATCGAGATCACTCATAGATAATTCATTGCGCGCGAGTGCAAACAGGGTGTCGGTTATCCAGCCGGGGTGAGTAGGACAGCCGGCAATATTAATAACTGGCAGGCCTTGAGCGTTTTTGTAATCGGCCGATAGTAGCGCACCGGCTTGTTCACCACTGAATTGTAAACCACTGGCTTCCGTTGGATTGCCGCCGCCTGCCGTGATACCGCCAAAAGCTGCGCAACTGCCAACAGCAATAATGTTTTTCGCTTTTTGAGAAAGTTTTTTTAGCCAATCACGCATGGGCTGTTGTGTATTACTCAAATGATGAAAAGCACCTGTGCCCTTGGGGCCGTGAATCACTGCGCCTTCCAGGCAGAGAATATCCAGTGAAATTTTATCGTCGATAATGTTGTGTAAAAGTGTGATTAAGTCATCGTTGCAGGATTCACTTAGGGATGGGTGCCAGAGTAACTCGATGCCCGCTGCTTCAAAAAAAACCGTTAAACCGGGTTGTTCGCTATTCAGAAGCGACATGGAACAACCACCGCATCCACCAGATTGTAACCACAGTAAATTTTTTTTACGGTTCATGGGACATTTTCACGGCTTTAAGTTTCGAGTGTGTCTTTACTGAGCAATGGTATGCTCAACGAAAAGCAGGCGCCACCTGAGTGATGGTTATATGCCGAGAGACTGCCGCCAAGATCCTGGGCGAGTCCATAACTGATATAGAGCCCCAGACCAGTACCTTGACCAACGGGTTTATTGGTGAAAAACGGTTCAAAAATATGAGGTAAGTCCGAGTCTTTAATGCCTGGACCAGTGTCGCGAATTTCGATGGTAAGTGAATCTTTGCTGGTTTCACAGGCCACAAATAATTCGGGGTGTGGTGTTTTTTCTAAAGCATCCATGGCGTTTTGCACGAGATTTACGAGTATTTGATGCAGTTGTCCTTTACGGGTTTCCACGCTGAGTGCATCTGGGAGGTGATAATGAATTTCAGGCTTAACCCGACTCGCGCGCATAACCCAGTCTGTGGCTTTATTTATTTGCGCGGTGAGATCGATAAGTTCAGTCGCTTCCCGTTGACCGCCGGAATAACGTTTTAAATCCTGCACAATATCGCTTACGCGTTCGGCTCCTTCGAGAGTTCCCTCCACCAGAGGACCAATATCGGAAAGAATACGATCGATATGTAATTCGTCCCGCAGCTTCGCTGATATTTCCGGGTCTAAATGCTCTTGAACTTCTGTGAGATAAGTACTGATGCGGTCGCTGTAACGTTTCAGCGCATGCATATTTCCGAACACAAAACTGATGGGGTTGTTGAGTTCGTGTGCGACACCAGCTACCAGGCGACCGAGCGATGCCATTTTCTCTGAGTGCACCAATTGCTGCTGGGTACGTTTTAATTGTTCATAAGCGCGACGCAGTTCTCCCACCGGCCTTCCAATTAGCACAATGCCAACGGGTTTCTGATCGGCGTCGTACCTGCAGGAACAATTGAGTGCAAGTGGGCGTATGGATTTGTCGGCACAACGGACATTGAGCTCGCAGTCAGTGACGGATTCCAGCAGAGAGGTATTTACCAGATCCCTTACGATGGTTTGAGATTTATCATCAAATAAACTGTATAGAGGCCGCCCTAGCAAACTGGCTGCGCTAAAGCCGGTAAGGTGTTCCAAGGCGGCATTGGTTTTCAAAATTGCTCCGGCGTTATCACAGGCAATTAATACATCAGTCATTGATGATAAAACACTGCTGATAAATTGTTGTGCTTCTTCAAGAGCTGCATTTTTTTGTTCCAGCTCTTCTTGATTAAGAACTAAATCTGCATATACACTTTCCATTTTGTGAATGACATCAACCCATATACTCTCAGCGGAGTCTGACAACTGCAAAGAATCCAGGCTATCGGGCTCAGACGTATTTGAAGGTTTGTGCGTGACCTGCACATGGTTCATAGTGTTTCCTTAGCTGACGACCCAGTGTGCGCCTGGCGCAGATGTTTTCTGAGGTTCCAATCCGTAGCGTTCCAGTTTATTGCGAAGCCCAACTCGGGAAAGCCCTAACTCATTGGCTGCGCGGCTTTTATTCCAGCGCAAGCGAATCAATGTTTCACGCAATATGCGAGCTTCCAGGGCTTCGACGCGATCTTTTAATGGCCCGGCGAGTTCGGCAATATCGTTCGAGCTGGGTTCCGCATCGGGTTTACCTCTGAGAATTCTCGGGCTCAGTAAATCTGCGCCCAATTGTTCGCTTGTAGCCGTCACAAGCATGTGGCTTATTTCGTTTTGCAATTCACGAACGTTTCCTGGCCAATGATATTCCAACATACAATTTAGGGCTTCGTTGCTGAAGCCGGAAACCTGTTTGCCAAGATTTTTTATTGCGTTGGCCAGGAGTTGTTCTGCCAGTAGAGGAATGTCCGACTTGCGTTCACGTAGCGGTGGCAGCGAAATCGTGACTGTTGCAATGCGATAATAAAGGTCTTCGCGAAAACGACCGGCGTAAACTTCATCTTCGAGATTTTTATTGGTAGCGGCGATTACGCGAACATCCACCTTGCGCGTTCTACCCGAACCCAGAGGGCGCACTTCACCTTCTTGTAAAACCCGTAATAACTTGACTTGAAAGGTGGGAGATACTTCGCCGATTTCGTCAAGAAATACGGTGCCGCCGTTGGCGCGCTCAAATAATCCCGTACGGTCTTCAACGGCACCGGTAAAGGCGCCGCGCTTGTAACCAAATAATTCACTTTCGAGCAGTTCATCGGGTAGCGCGCCGCAGTTCTCTACAACGAAGGGTTTGTCCCACCGCAAACTGTTGTAATGCAGGGCGCGTGCGGCCAGTTCTTTACCTGTGCCCGATTCACCGCTTAATAAAACCGATATGTCGTAAGGCGCAACTTGACGGACACGATCACAAACATCGTTCATCACGCTGTTGTCGGTGCGCACAATGCCATCATTAAATTGGAAATTGCTACGTATCTTTTGCTTGTTATCTACAACTGTTTGATTCAATTGCGAGGGGCTGGCTTTCAATTCGATGGAAAGAGCTTCATTTTGTCGCTGTAAGTCAAACAGGCGCGCGGCATTTTTTAACGTGAGAATTAGATTTTCCGGTTGCCAGGGTTTGGTGATATATTGATAAATACCGGCGTCGTTAACGGCGTTGATAATGTCTTGCGAGTCGGTGTAACCGGAGATCACCATGCGAATCACATCGGGCCAGTGTTCGCGAACGTGAGTTAGAAATTCGACACCTGTGGTTTCTGGCATGCGTTGATCGCACAAAATTATTTGAACCCACTCGTCCTGCAATATTTTTTCGGCTTCCGTGGTAGTTGCTGCGGTTTTTACTTCGAAATCCTCTTCAAGCGTGCGCCGCAGGGTTTCCAGACCGCGTACTTCATCATCCACGACGAGTATAGTGGGCAGATTGTTCATTAACAGATCCTCGGCAATTGTTCTCCCGCGAGCCAATCGACAATACGTTGGCCACCAAACTGGGTTTCCATGTGCACGAAATAGTGAGCATCTTCGACCACACTTCCGATAATTTCGGCCTCTTGCCCCAGAGGGTGAGCGCGGATAACATCGAGTACTTTTTTCGCGTCGGAAGCAGCGCAAATACAAACCAATTTTCCCTCATTGGCAACGTAAAGTGGGTCCAGACCCAGCAGTTCACAAGCTGCAGCGACACCGGGTTTTACAGGAATCTGCGACTCGTGAATTTTGATACCCACCTGAGATTGCTGTGCGAGTTCGTTGAGCGTTGTCGCCAATCCGCCGCGGGTGGGGTCGCGTAAGCAGTGGATGCTTGCACGACTGTGTAAGAGTGACGCAACCATTTCGTGCAATGCAGCAGAGTCGCTGACGATAGGCGTTTCAAACTGCAGGTTTTCCCGCTGCGACATAATTGCCACGCCATGATCACCGATGGAACCACTTACGATCACCACATCTCCCGGTTGAGCCAGTTCGCCTGAAATATGAATACCAGGAGGAATCAAACCGACACCCGTTGTTGTGATAAATGCACCATCGCCTTTACCTTTTTCTACTACTTTGGTGTCGCCTGTCACAATGGTAACGCCCGCTTTACGTGCGGCTCGCGCCATACTTGCAGCGATTTGGTCGAGGTCACGCAAGGGAAATCCTTCTTCCAAAATAAAGCCCGCTGCCAGATACCACGGGGTAGCACCACTCATACAAACATCATTAATAGTGCCGTGCACTGCGAGAGAACCGATATCGCCACCGGGAAAAAATAAGGGTGAAATAACATGGCAGTCGGTAGCCATTACCATGCGTCCTGCAGTGGTGGTAAATGTCGCGAAATCATTTCCCGCACTTAACATAGGATTTTCAAAGTGTTGCGTAAAACATTGTGCGATGAGCTGTGCACTGGCACGGCCGCCACTGCCGTGACTGAGGTCGACCACACCATCAACAATATCCAATGTTGTGTTAAAACGTTTTAGCGCCTGACTCATGCTACCTGCTCCTTTGATGTATTCTGTGAGCTGCGAAACCGACCATAGCTATAGTAGGCCGCGCAAGCGCCCTCGGAAGAAACCATACAGGAACCCATCGGGTTCTCTGGGGAGCATACTTTTCCGAACAGGCGACAGTCGGTGGGTTTTTTTAGGCCACGTAATATATCCGGGCAGGCACACGCTTTGTGTTCCGCGTTAGGCTCTGCGGTATCACTTGGCATCGCAAAGCGTTGCTCGCTGTCAAATGCTGCAAATTCATCCCGCAACTGTAATGCACTTTGAGGTATAAATCCCAAACCACGCCATTCAAAACTATCGCGCACTTGCATTACCCGCGCGGTAATTTGCTGGGCTTTGATGTTTCCTGAAGGGGTGACTACGCGGGTATACTGATTTTCGACTTTGCAGCGCCCCTGGTTAATCTGTTGAATTAGCATTAGCGTTGCCTGCATAACATCGAGCGGTTCAAAGCCAGCAATAACAACAGGCTTATAATAATATTTAGGGACAAATTCGTAGGGGCGACTACCGATAATAGAGCTGACGTGTGATGGCCCTAAGAAACCATCGAGCTTTAAGCTACTGTTATTTACCTGATCTTGTGTCGTGAGCAGAGCCGTAAGCGCTGCGGGCGTTAAAACATGGTTGCAAAAAACGGAAAAATTTTTCAAGTGTTGCTGTTGTGCCTGAAGGATTGCAATGGCGGTGGGGGGGGTTGTGGTTTCGAAACCAATAGCGAAAAATACCACTTCCCGATCGGGATGCTTGCGCGCGATATTTAACGCATCCTGTGTGGAATATACCATGCGCACATCGCTGCCCTGAGCTTTTGCTTGTAGTAAACTCTTGCGATTACTGGCGGGTACACGTAATAAATCACCATAACAGCACAGAATAATATTTTCCCGCTCCAACAGTGTTAATGCCATATCCAGGCGCTGCGCTGGAAGCACACAAACCGGGCAACCAGGGCCGTGCACAAATTCAACGTTTTCAGGCATTAAATCCTGGATACCATAGCGAAAAATCGCGTGTGTGTGGCCGCCACAAAATTCCATAAGGCGGTAGGTGATGTCGGGGTTTGCGGTGTTTTTTACCGCTGCCGCCAGTTTTACGGCGAGTTCACGTTGGCGAAATTCATCGATATATTTCATATGTCTGCAAGCTCCGGTTCACCAAGGGTCGCTAAAATTTGTAGCGTTTTTTGTGCCTCGGATTCACTGATTTTTTCGAGAGCGTAACCAACGTGTACCAAGACGTAATCGCCAACTTGCACTTCGTCGAGAAGTGCAACAGAGATAGTTTTGCGAACATCCCCCAATGTAACGGTAGCAGTATCACTTTGTGAATCTAACGCAACAACTTGCGAGGGAATAGCTAAGCACATGGCAATACTCCCTTAATTTCCCACAACTGCGAGTTGATGAGAGGCATGCAGCCATGCGTACCAGGCTGGCATACCTTCACCACTGCTTGCAGACACCTGCAATATTTTTATTTTTGGATTAACGCGTCGGGCAAATTGCATGCATTGCGCAACATCGAAGTTTACATAGGGTAACAAATCGATTTTGTTGAGCAACATAAGATCGGCGGCGTGGAACATGTCGGGGTATTTCAGCGGTTTATCTTCACCTTCCGTCACAGAAAGAATGGCAACCTTACTGGCCTCACCAAGATCAAAGGCCGCTGGGCATACCAGATTTCCGACATTTTCGATAAACAAATAACTTTTTTGCTCTGGTTGCAGGGATTCCAGGGCATGACCAACCATGTGAGCGTCTAAATGGCAGCCTTTGCCGGTATTAATTTGTATTGCTTTTACACCGGTATCACGAATACGTTGTGCATCGTTTGCGGTTTGTTGGTCGCCTTCAATTACGCTTATTGCAGCATCGGCTTTTAAATCGGATATTGTGCGTGTTAACAGAGTTGTTTTTCCCGATCCTGGGCTGGAAACCAAATTTAATGCCAATATGCCGCGCTCCTCAAACCAGCGGCGATTGGTTGTGGCGTATTGATTATTTTTAGAGAGAATATCCTGTTCAATTTTAACCATGCGGGATTGACTCAAGCCGGGAGCGTGAGCACGTGCCGGGCCAGCGCCAAAATCAATGGCTTGCGCTGGGTCGTGGGTGTGGCTATGGCTATGGTGGTGATTGTGATCGTGGTTACCCCTATGATCGTGATGATGCTCCTGTAGACCGTTTTCAATGCGGGTTTCACCTTCTCCGCAGCCGCATACTGTACACATTACGCAACCTCCAGTTCTCTTATTTTTAATTCATCTCCGCCATTAATCTGCAACTGATAACTACCGCATTTTGGGCAGGCGTCGTAGCGCTGGGTTATCGTTACGACGCTGGCACATTGCAAACACCAGGCTTCTGCTTTTACTTCAATGATTTCCAGTTGTGCCCCCTCAGCCAGGGTATTTCGGGTTACTACATCAAAGCAGAAACTCATCGCGTTTTTTTCCACGGCTGCCAACTGACCGATTTCAAGCCAAACGCGTATAACGCGCTGAAACTGTTGTTGCGCAGCTGTGTCTTCCAACACCTGTAACACACCTTCACATAAAGACATCTCATGCATTGGTGTGCTCCATTTCCTGTGTATGGAGTCTGTAGCCCACGCAGGGATCGATAACTTCAATGAGTAGTTTTGCTTGTTGCACAATTTGATCGTGAGAACCTTTTAGGCTTGCGAGGGCGAGTGCAACCACACCCTGAGGGTGGAAATTCCACTCAGTGGGCGCCAGTATTTGATAACGTTTGATGTAATTACCCTGCAGTTCTACACGATGCAACAATTGACCTCGCGCTGCATTCACCTTGCCGATAGCAAGATTAATATCTGGAACTTGGCCCATGGTAGTTTCCGCCGCTACACGACCCGGAATTAGATGTTGCGTAAGCATTACCAATTCGGTTAAACGCGCAATAACACGAACCAGAAGCCCGTTGCCATATTCTTTTTTTAATGCGTAAAGTAATGGGCTGTCGACCCGCGCACCGCTGCTCGTTTCACGGCAGGCTCCCTGCCATGAGGGATGGCGAGTAAAATCTTCGTTTTCCATTTCACGGTGCAGTTGAGCTTCGTCTTCTTCACCATTGATCGACAGCACCTTGGAATCGCAACGCCCGGCTGTTTGCCAGTTGTTGGCTACGATGTGTTGAATAAAAGATTTAGCGGGCGTGTTTTTTTCCTGAAGCCATTGTTGAAATTCGTAAGTACCGAAAATTTCCAACCAGGCGCTAATTTCGCATTGGAGAATGTTGCTTTCTACAATTTCGATAATCTGGTTAACTGAACTGTGTAGCGCATGCTCATTGCCCAATTGTCGTTGTGGCAAAGCACCCGGTGCAAAATAATTGTAGTTGCCACACAGGTGCGTTTCGTATTCCCCTGCAATTCGTTTTACCCTTGCAAGCAGGCTGTGATTCTCAGGTTCACCAATTTCGTTAGGCCAATTCAGAAAAACACGCCACAAGTGCTCGCTAATTGTTTCCATGTGCACGAGTGATTCCCTTATGGTTTCCACGTGTGGCTGCACAGTAATTCCCTGAGCCTTTTCTATTGCTCGTACTGAAGCACACTGCTGTGCGCGGCTGCAAACGCTAAAGACCAAGGGAATGAGCTGAAGAGTTTCATCAACGCTCTTGCCCTGGAAAATTCGGGAGATATCTGTGGGGCGGCTTGAACGAATCGCCACCTGGCTGGGTTGAGTTGCACCTTCATCGAGGAATAATTCGATGTCGATTATGCCTTCGAAACCGGGGGGATTAGTCACGGCTCGCTCCAGTTAGCAGTTGGCGTCGACTAAGATTTCTCGGGCCGGTCGGATTATTCGTATTGGCAAGGGTTGCTGCAGGGCTTTGTTCTGAATCAGCGGGCTGCCAAGCCTGCTTAACCTCAGTCTCCCGCATCGTTAGTGTTTCTCTGTTTTTTTCTTCCATGAGTGCATTGATAATTTCATGCGCTGTGGTAACTGCAGTTTCCTGGTCTGGGAAATCAAACATCGGTGAAAATAATGAACAACTTTGGTAGTAGCCGATGGAAGCTTCATAGCCCTGGGTAAATTCGTAAACTCCCGAAGGAAACAGGTGGCTGTATTTATCGCCAACATACTTTTCACTCATGATTCGTTGTGCTTCTTCCGAAGCTGGTAGCAACATAAGATTCATAAACCAGGGTGTAGTCATCACGCCTAAATAGAATTGCTGCCACGGTTGAAATTCCAGAGCCGCAACCTGCAGTCTGGAATTTACCACCGGAATCCCTGCCATGCGTTTATTTAAAGTTTGCAGGTAATAGTGTTCAAGTTGTTGAGTAATGCGGCTAAGCTGCTCCATGGTTTTGACTCAGTCGACCACCATAAAATCGTTTTTTGCACCGTCGCAATTGGGGCAGGTCCAGTGTTCAGGTAAGGCCGAAAATGGTGTGCCTGGAATAACCTGCCAATAGTCGTCGCCCAGCATCGGGTCGTACACATACCAGCAAATCTTGCACTCCAAACGGCTGTTATTGTTTATTTTTCGGTTGTCACCGCCGTAAGAGCTGTGAAAACTTATATCGGATCTCATGTGTACATCTCCAAGATTTCAGCGAGGCGCTTGGTGCTGTCTGCGATATCTTCGCGGGCTGCACGAGCTGACTCGGGTACTGTGGTAATTTCCAAAGTATTCAGAATGTTTTTGTCTTGTGAATTGAAATATTGCACCCGCCACACGTTGCGAACAGCTGTGCTTGTGATACGACAATTGCCGTAACCGCGCGATAGTATGTGAGTCTTCCCTGCGCCTAGAGCATTCTGTAGAAACCCGAGGTCTGCTTCTGACTGAGGTAGTAAGGTTAAATTTATTACGTGAGGGGTTGCTTGCGGTGCACGGCAGTATTCGTTAATTTCCGCTAGCAGCGGTGGTGCGTTGCCAACGCCTGCGGGAAAAGGTGCACTGGGTTCTGCAACCTGCTCAGGACAGCCCGTAAATGTTGCTGCACTTACCAGGTCGGGTATATCTGAAACCTGTATAGCATCGCCGAGGAGCTGCTCCTCGTGAAAAAATTTAAGTCGCCATACGCCCGCCAATGCGGCTTCCTGAATTTTAACCGTCAGGTTTTCTTCAAATAATATGCTGACCTCACCCTCGCCAAGTACTTGGTCAATAAAATTACGGTTTTGATCATCGAGGTCGCTAAGATTCATTTTGATAGGCGGTTGATGCACCTTGTATTGGTGCATCTCGCTCAAAAGGCTATTTAGCAGTGCCAGCGCTTCTTCCACTCCGTTAATTTCGTCTGGCTCGGGCAAACTAGGCGCTTGATAAGTCTGCATTTCAGACGGTAATTGTAGAATATCCAGATCTGCACCGTCGCTTTCGGTGGGCTGGCTACCGGGACCAAATGCGATTGGTGTTGACGTACTGTTATGATTATCTGAGGTCACGATAATGTCCTATTTTTAATTCTGGCAATCTCTTAGCTTATGCCTTCATAAATTTAATACAGGTATAGCTTGCGTGCTGTTTCCTTCTAAAAGCGTGGGAATAAGTTGCTGATATTCATCCCAATTGCGAATACCGCTGATTGCGCCACGGTAGTTACCACGATGAAAAAATGCCAATGTCGGCCATTTTGTGAAGTCGAAACCACGCTGTAACTCGTGTTGGTCTGGTTCACTGACCAACGCTGCTTCAAGTGTTGGAAACGCTTTGAGAATTTCCGGTAATACACACGCGACATCGGCAGTTTCTGGATAACGCTCGGGGTTTTCCGCAAAGAAAACCACGGCATTATTGGCGCGAGCAACAAAATCACTGAATCCGTTTTTATTAACCACGGTGATATTTATTTTTTGCAGCATCGTTTGTAGTATGTGTTGACTCATCTATCGCTTCCTAAGGAATTTACCTTTATTTCGCTGTAAGAAAATCGGGAAGTTGCGGCTCCCGGTTAATAAGGTCGGCGAAAAGTTCTGTGTGGTCTTCACCTTTAGCAACGCGAGAGAGCGCTTCCAACGCATCCAATACCTGATAGGCGTGTGTTTCAGAAATGATTTCCCGGGCACTACCCAAAAAGGAAAGCAACCAATCCCCAGGCTGTGGAATATTGATTAATAGGGTGTTGATATTTACCAGACGACTGTCACCGGTGCGGCACACACAGTAGCCCGCGCATACTTCAACCACTTGTACGGGGGTTCCAATACACATGCTACTGTTCCTCACTGTTTCGTGCGCTATCGCGGTAGCTATCGAGATGTTGATCCACTGCGATGCTCATCCCGTTAATGTCTGCGGGGCGGTAGGCAACATCAAAATCTCCGGAATGGAGTACTCGTGCGTCGCCGGTTCGGCAGGCCTGCGAGGGCGATGGCCGTTCACTTTCGTAAAGTGAAATATTGGCGATAGCGCCACTCTCTAATTGCGGTGTCAATGGCTCGGTACGTGCTGTAAGGCGAACATCAAATTGTCCTAGAAACGTGAGTGCTGCCTGTATCGCCGGCTGAATTTGTGCTTTTACCGCGGCGCGTAAACTGCCGCCAAAGTCTTCCAGTTCTACCGGTTGTACACCTACAAGGAGAAGGTGTTGTGGGTAGTCGCCGAGCATTTCGGCCATCGCCAATACTTCCTGAAAACCTGTTTGATGCAGGCTCACTTTCTTTGCACCGAGAAACTTAGGTACTTGATCCCCTTCTACCAGTTTTAATGTACCGCCTTGCAGCCCATAATCAACGGCGTCAAAAACCACCAAGATATCTGCATCACGAATATGCTGTACTAAATAGATGCCCTGTGTTCCCCCATCTAAAGCTGAAACGTTGTCGGGAAGCGTGTAGGTTTGTTGCAGGGTTTCTATCGCTCGTACGCCAAAACCTTCATCAGCCCACAAAATGTTGCCAATACCCAGTATCAATACTTGTTTTTTTTCAGGCTGTAGAGTTCCCAAAGCTCGCATTCCAGGCTCCGATGTTTTCATTATTTTTTGAGTCGGTGAATTACTGAGCAGCTAGTGGCAAACCTTATGCCATTAAGCTCTTTACGCTAACTTGTTGATATATTGGAGAAAAAATATTCGACAGCTAGCTTGATGGTTGTTGCATGTAAGTATAATTGTCAAGTTTGTGTTTAATTGCTAACAAAGTTTCCAGAATTAATTTCGTAAATAACGGAGTTTTCTCAAAACTGGAAAGTTACCATCCAGTTGTTGAGCAGTTTTGTCAGGTATTGATTAGGCCGGCTAGGCGGAAATTATGAATAAGCGGATTGGTGGCACGCTAATTGATGGAACCCGCTTGTGATTTGTTAATTCGGGGGTATCGCAAAACCCTGTGAGGCTGTCTATGTCATTAAATGAAAAAAAACTGGAAATATTTGAACAAAGCTTGGATAAGCGTTTGCCACAAATGAAGCGCGAATATGTGCGCGCTGTGAATCGCGACCTTACCCGGCAAAATTGGTCGGGAACCTTTGGGCGCAATATCACGCTGGTATTAGACGATAACCTAAAAAACGTTTCTGGCGAGTTAGCAGAAATTGCGTTAATTCCAGAAATCAAAGACCGGGCTCATGAAATGGTGTTGGATTTTGCGCGGGTATTTGTGCAAAGTGCTTTACAACACAATCGCACCACCTGCGCACTTTCGAACTTCACTACAGAGCATCAGCCCGATGCGCAATATTTACGTGATGTTATTTATAAAGTCGAACACAGCATTAACGGTTTTTTTGTATAAAGGTTTATACGATCAGTCGCGATCGTCTTTAAACATTCGCCAGCCGCTAATCATTGTGCTGACCAAACTTTGACGCGACATGATATCTTCTCTGATTGCAGCGTAAACGTGTAGCATCACGAAAATGGTGATAATCCACAAGCCCCAGTGATGCCAGGTGCGGACATCCTGACTTTGCCCCAGTAACGGTATAAGCCAGCCAAAGATAGCATCTTGCCAACTGCCAGGGCCACTTTGCTCTGCGTAAAGAGCAAAACCGGTAAGTACCATTACCATGCCTCCGACCACAATTATGCAAACCATAAATACTGTAGCCAGTGGGTTGTGGCCGATGTATTTTTTAGGTTCTTTTTCGATAAATGCGTACCAGCGTGCCTCGTGCAATAACTCTTTCCAGTAGCTTGCTTTGTGAATGGGAAATTTAAAAATTTCTCGCGCATATTCGTTGCCAACAAAAGCCCAATAAATGCGGCCAATAAAGGCAATGGTAAAAATATAAGCTGCTGCGAAGTGCACGTAGCGAATGTATCCCATTACAAAAAAATCACTCGCTTCACCGGGCATACTGGGTAGAGGGTTGGCGATCAGGTATCCGGTAACAGCGAGCAAGGTAATACACATGGCATTTAACCAGTGCCAAAGTCTTACCGGGGCTTCATACACATAAACGGCGGTTTGCTTTTGTGTGCTTTCCATTGTTATCGCCTCCGATTACTTGTGCCTTGCAACCGAGGTACGTTTGGCACGTAGTTTTTGAACCAATAAATAGCCTAGGCTGGATACTGTAATTACACTCAGCGCAGCCAACAGGTGGTCTGGCTGGCTGAACAAATGCAGAATATTGGTGACCAAACCCGCTGGATGATTTCCGTCATGAGCGAACGCCATCGGAGCGAAGAGCACGGCCAATACGCATTGAATAAAAATTTTCATTGTTGTTTTCTCCATTAGCGTACTTTTACAGCTGCCAGCTCGGCGCCTTCTTCACTCATCACATGAGTTGAACACGCCAGGCAGGGGTCGAAACTGTGTAGGGTTCGTAAAATTTCAACGGGCTCTTCTTTGCGTTCCACTTTAGTATTCATCAGAGATGCTTCGAAAGCACCGATACCGCCCTGACTGTCGCGAGGCGAGCCGTTCCAGGTGGTAGGCACAATACATTGGTAATTATCGATTTTGGTGTCTTTAATTTGTATCCAGTGACCCAAAGCACCGCGTGGTGCCTCGCTGAAACCAACACCCTTGGCATTTTTAGGCCAGGTGCTTGGGTCCCAATTATCGGTGTTGGCAGTAGCAGTATCGCCGGCTTTGATATTGGCGATAAGCTTATCCATAAAGTAACGCATCTGATCGCCTGCCCAATCGGCTTCCAACGCACGGGCTGCAGTGCGGCCCAGTGTTGAGAAAAGTGCACTTACGGGAATATCCAATGTTTTTAAAACAAAATTAATTTGTTCAGTAATTTGTTCGTGACCAGAAGCGTAACCCACGATGTAGCGCGCCAGGGGGCCAACTTCCATGGCGTTGCCGCGCCAGCGGGGGGCTTTAATCCAGGAATATTTGGCACTTTCATCGATTTCTTCGATGTTGGTGCGCGAGCCTTTGGTGTTTGCGCCCAGTTCATAATTCGGCTCGGTGACGCCGTCCCAGGGGTGCAGGCCTTTGGCTTCATCTTCGTAACGATACCAGGAGTGGGGCACAAACTCCTGAATTTCGTCAGGGTTGCGCAGGTCTACTGGGTGTACTTCCTGCAGGTTGCCGTTGATGATTGCACCGTGCGGCATCATTAAGTTAGCTGCGGAGTAGTCATTGGCTTTATCGGGGATATCACCGTAGGACAGAACGTTTAATCCGGAAAGGCCACCGCCGTATAGCCAACCTTTATAAAATTGCGCGACAGCGAGAATATCGGGAATATAAACGTTTTTAATAAATTCGCGGGTTTGATCAATAATGTAGGAAATTTGATTTAAGGTGGCCATATTTAAGGGCGCGCCCGCAGCCATGTTGCCATCGATATTAATTGCACAGGGCACACCGCCAACCATCCAGTTGGGGTGTGGATCTTTGCCGCCCATGATGGTACGAATTTTCATGATTTCTTTCTGGAAATCCAGCGCTTCCAGGTAATGGGTCACAGCCATTAAATCGGCTTCGGGCGGCAACAAGTAGGCCGGGTTGCTCCAGTAGCCATTTTTAAATGGCCCCAACTGGCCGCTATCAACAAATTTTTTCAAGCGGTTTTGAATATCGCGAAAATAGCCTGGCGATGATTTCGGGTGCGCTGGAGAAACTTTTTGCTGTAATTCCGACGTGGCTTTCGGGTCGGCTTTCAAGGCATTAACAGGGTTTACCCAATCAAGCGCGTGTAGGTGATAAAAATGCACCAAGTGATCGTGGGCTTGCAGGGTTAGCTGCATAATGTTGCGAATGGAGTTGGCGTTTTCCGGAATCATAATGCCCAGTGCGTCTTCCACAGTACGAACCGATGTTAAGGCATGAGTTCCGGTACAGACACCGCAAATACGTTGCACAAATGCCCAGGCATCGCGTGGGTCGCGACCTTTTAAAATGACCTCCAAACCGCGCCACATAGTGCCGGTGGAGACCGCATTGCGAATCATATTTTCTTCATCGATATTCACTTCACAACGCATGTGACCTTCGATGCGGGTAACCGGGTCGACGACAACCCGTTGCCCGGTGTTGTCCATGGTAAAGCCGGTGGGAGTGGTTATTATGCTCATTATTCTTCACCTCCTTTTTTCTGGGCGCTTTTTAGAGCGCTTACTGCGGCGTGTGCGGCAATTGCGCCACCCACAACTCCAGTGGCAATAAGACCGGCCTTGTCGGCATTAGCTTCGACGCCGAACTGGTGGGTGTCGGTGGTGTGTTGATAAAAGGAACCCTTATCCCAGAAGCCATCTTCCGAGCAGCCTATGCAGGGGTGGCCGGCCTGGATTGGAAACGACAGGCCGCCATTCCAGCGAATGGTGGAGCAGGCGTTATAAGTGGTTGGGCCTTTACAGCCCATTTTATAAAGGCAATAACCTTTACGGGCGCCGTCGTCATCGAAGCTTTCAACATACTGACCGGCATCGAAATGGGGACGGCGGTAGCACTTGTCATGAACGCGCTGACTGTAAAACATCTTGGGGCGACCCTGGCGGTCCAATTCGGGAAATTGCTCAAAGGTAAGAATGTAAGTAATTACCGCAGTCATTACTTCGGCAATGGGGGGGCAGCCGGGCACTTTAATAATGGGCTTATTGGGAAGGCCGGGAACTTTGTGTACCGGCGTTGCTTGTGTGGGATTCGGGCGTGCTGCCTGTACGCAACCCCAACTCGCGCACGAGCCCCAGGAGATAATCGCCTTGCAGTGTTCCGCGGCGTGGAGCAATTGTTCAGTAAACGGTTTGCCACCAATTATGCAAAACATACCATCTTCGTTGAGCGGTGGGTTTCCTTCTACGGCGAGAATATAGTTGCCATCGTACTTTTCAATAGTTTCTTCTATGATGGCTTCTGCCTGATGCCCCGCTGCCGCCATAATGGTATCGTCGTAGTCCAGCGAAATCATGGAAAGCACCACATCCTTGGCCAGTGGGTGTGCTGAACGTATAAAAGATTCGGAGCAGCAGGTGCATTCCAGCCCGTGCAGCCAGAGCACGGGAATTCGCGGCTTGGTTTCCATCGCGTGCACGATGCGCGGCACCACAGCAGGCCCAAGACCCAGTGCTGATGCCGTTAGGCTGCAAAATTTAACAAAGCTGCGACGGGTAATTCCCTGACGTCGCATAACGTCATAGAAGGTTTCTTTCATTATTGTGCTCCTCCAGATGCGGTAGGGCTGGCATTTATTATTCGGCTTGATAAATGGCAAAAGCTGTGCCGTGACAATAAAATCTCGCAGTATCAAGCGCTTAGCGCTAAGAAGCCGCGACGAGGGTGCCGTACAATGGAAACTAGCTTTTAAGCAATCAGATATAATCGGAAAGATAGTTTCCAGCACAAACGGGGAGATCTACCATTAACGTAAAAATTTGGGTCGACGCAGACGCCTGCCCAGTTGCCATTCGTGAAATTCTGTTTCGCGCTGCGCAACGAACCAAAATAGCGCTGACCTTAGTGGCGAATCAGGCGCTCGCAGTACCTCCAGGCGGCATAATTGAGATGCTGCAGGTTCCAAAGGGTTTTGATGTCGCCGACAATGAAATTGTGAAACGTGTGAATGCCGGTGATTTGGTAATAACTCAAGATATTCCATTGGCTTCAGAAGTTATTGCTAAACAGGCATTGGCATTGAGCCCGCGCGGTGAATTATTTACCAAAAATAATATTGCCGCGCGTCTTAATATGCGTGATTTTATGGAGACGATGCGCAGTAGTGGGATCCATACCGGTGGCCCAGCGGCACTGAGCCAAACCGATAAAAAACAGTTTGCCGGTGCACTGGACCGGTGGCTTGCCAAGCAAGTGCGTAGCTAAATTCGCACGACAGGCTAACTATTAATAAATCATTAATGACCAGAGGCGTTTATGCCAATACCACCTATTGCGCTTGTGACCGGTAGTAGCCGCGGTATTGGCGCGGCTACGGCAAGGCTGCTTGCAGAAAACGGCTACGCAGTTGCCATTAATTATCGTAAAAATAGAACTGCGGCTGAATCGATCCGCGACAAAATTACAGATCTTGGAACGCGTTGTATTTGTATTCAGGCCGATATTGGCATAGCAGCAGACGTGCAGCGAATGTACACCGAAATCGATGAGCAGTTGGGTAGAATTAATCTTTTGGTCAATAACGCGGCAATTTTGCAAACGCAATGTCGCTTCAACGATATTTCAGAGCAGCGCTTTAAAAGCGTATTACAGACCAATGTGATAGGCAGCTTTTTGTGTTGCCAGGGGGCGGTTTCAAGAATGTCGACGAGTAATGGTGGTGACGGTGGGGTTATTGTTAACGTATCGTCCGGGGCATCGAAATCCGGCTCTCCAAATGAATACATCGATTATGCCGCGTCAAAAGGCGCGCTCGACACTTTAACACGAGGTCTGGCTCTCGAAGTTGCCGGGGAGGGTATACGGGTTAATGGCGTGCGTCCGGGTTTTATATATACCGATATGCATGCAGACGGTGGTGAACCGAACCGGGTAGACCGCGTTAAGTCCCGTATTCCATTGCAGCGTGGCGGGAGTGCGCGAGAAGTGGCAGAAGCGATTCTTTGGTTGTCTGGCGCTAAGTCGTCCTATATTACGGGTAGTATTATCGACGTCGCGGGTGGTGTGTAAGAGTGTAAATTCAAACAGGTGAAGCATGAACCGTCAGGTAATTTTTCGAAAAGCGCAGATTGCCAAACAGCTTGATACCGGCATTATGATAACCGGTTTATTTTTGTCAGCCGCGCTTCTGTCATATATCGGCTTACATGACGATGTTATTTTGGAATCCGTTTCTCATGATGCTACCTGGTTGCGGCGAACGAAAATAATCTCAGTAATGGTTGTTCCTGTTGTGCCGTTTATAATTGCGCACTTGTGTTCTAGAACCTACCTGCGCGCTGCGCATATGGTATGCCGACGCTGTGCAAAACCCTTTCGCGCGAAACACATGAATAAATTTATAAACACCGGAAACTGCCCCTATTGCGGCGCAGAGCAAATTCAGCCTGAGTAATTATTACTGCATATCTTTTGATTTTATATTTGTCGGTAGAGTACTAATAGTTATCAGATCGTGTAAAAACCTTAGTACGTCTTCGCCCAAGATATCGTTGTGATCGGGAATTAGAGCTTTATCTACATAAACATTTAAACAGGGGTTATGGATATCATTTTTCCCGAGGTGAACCAATTGCGTCTGCTCGAACTGCAATTCACACTCAAACTTTTAATCTTGCCACTGTGTGAGTAGGTCGCGGTAGTGATACTTGTCGCTGTGGAGTTCATTCTTCTGGCGAGGTAAAAGTCGGTGAGTGTGAAAAGCTTGGAAGTGCCCAGCCGTAGCGTTGTCTGTTGCTGCTTCATCAAGTATAAAACTAACCGGCCCTGTATCAGCGTTTTGGTATTTGCCAACATCATTGTGTTTCAAATAAAGTGGCAAAAAGTCGCCCTGCGGGAAAAGCCCTTCGTGTTGCTATCTCCGCTTCAGATTTAAGAATAGTAAAACGGGGTTTTTGGCCGTGGTTGTATGTGCGATACGGTTTTTTATCGCACTTTACAATCTTCTCGAGGCCAGCGCCAGTTGGTAAGCATTTACCATTGCGTCATCGAAACACGCGAAAATGATCTTTTGTACAATTGGTGTGTGGGGTAGGGTTTCACATAGGGTTTGTACCGCCAGTTTGCATGCTTGGGGTATTGGATAGCCGTAGACACCGCAACTGATTGCGGGAAATGCTAATGAGGCCAGACCGTGTTGCTGAGCTAGCTCAAGACTGGATTGATAACAGCTAGCCAGCAGCTCTGCTTCACGCTGCTCGCCCCCGTGCCAAATCGGGCCGACAGTGTGAATAATATGTTTCGCTGGCAAACAAAAACCTGGGGTAATAATCGCTTTACCAGTCGCACAACCATTCAGGGTGCGACAATGCTCTAGAAGTTGTGGGCCGGCGGCGCGATGAACCGCTCCGTCCACTCCTCCGCCTCCCAGCAGACTTTCGTTGGCGGCATTAATAATGGCGTCGACTTCAAGAGTTGTGATGTCTGCCAAAATGACTTCAATCTCATTCATAACCAGTTTCTCCATTCCAATGGTGATAGTCTATGCTTTTTAAAAGTTAATGGTCCTGATGGCGATCGATGTTTGTGAGGAGCGCAAACCGGATGATGGATATGCAGAATCTAAGCAGTGAAATAACCGATCACAACCATGCTGCGGGCTCTTATATTACCTTTAGTTCGTGCGACACCCAGTTTGCACTATCAGTGGGCTTTGTGCGTTACATTACCACGGTTCAGGCATTAACCAAGCGAACCTCACCTACCAAAGAAGGGCTGACCCACACAGTATTTGATTTTGGTGGCGAAACCCTGGTGCTTTATGACTTCAATCAAATTATTGATGCCGCCTCCCATTGTGAGATTATTGAAGAACTAATTGGTTTGTTGGCTGCTCGTCGCGAAGACCACATCAAGTGGATTGCTGCTTTAGAGCACAGTATTCATAGCGGTGAGCCATTTACCAAGGCGATAGACCCCCATCAGTGCGCATTTGGAATCTGGTATGACAATTACAAACCCAGCGATCATGAACTGCAAAAAATCTTGGAGAATTTCGATGAACCTCACAAAGCCATTCATGCTTTGGCGGAGGAGTTATTGAGCATAGCTCGAGACAAGGGAGATATTGCAGAAGCAGAGCAGCGTCTTGAGCAGGAAAAGCGCAGTACCTTAAAACAGTTATTGAATTTGTTTGACGAGGCAACCCAGCGACTCGAAGCGCTCGATAAGCCAGTGGTACTGGTGTTGGACGATGGCACGCGAAAATTTGGCTTGCAGGTGGAAAGCATCGGTGACATTAAGCAGTTCGATGCGAAAGCTTGGCTTCCCGATCAAAAACGTTCCGTCGATAGATGCTACGAGGGTTTTTTTCAAACCCCTGGCGATGAATTATTCTTAAATATTGTGCCGCAGCGCTTGTTGCAGCAAACCAACAATTCTTAAATCTGGTCCCATTTAATGAGTAAGGTTAACTACAAAAAGTGGGTGCAGCTTAACTGGCTGCACCCACTTTACGATTTGCTATTTTTTGAATTGAATGTTAACCGTTACATCCCATCGCGTCGCTAACGGTGAGAATCTGTTGATTCAACAAAGCAGTTTTTTCACCGGTAATTAAATCTTTGGGCCAGTTCTCGCCATCAGAGTATTTATCGGCGAACAATAAGAAGATGCAACCGAGCGCAGTCTGCTGTTTCTCAAAAAAGCGCTCGCTACGGGCTAATAATTTTTCGAAGTGGGCGGCGCGAACC
This sequence comes from Alteromonadaceae bacterium 2753L.S.0a.02, assembly GCA_007827375.1. NCBI lineage: Bacteria > Pseudomonadati > Pseudomonadota > Gammaproteobacteria > Alteromonadales > Alteromonadaceae > Alteromonadaceae bacterium 2753L.S.0a.02. The sequence continues at coordinate 4,153,006 of VISH01000002.1, read as the reverse complement.
GCTTGCACAATTGGGAATTTACCTGTACCGCTGATGCTACCGTCGGCGAGCAATTCGTTATACAAATCGATCAGCTCAGGCAGGGTATCCACGTGAATTTCCATCATTAAGCCAACTAACAGTGGGTCATGATCGGAATTGCGCGTGGCGGTTGTAGCGTTAAAATAAGCCGTGCTGCGACCGAAATCGGTATTGTAATCGAGCGCATCCGCTTCATCCGAGTTGACATGCCAAATTTCGGCATTGGTGAGTTTTTCCATGAGGCTGTCGCTTAGTAATACATAGTCCAGCGTGCCCACCTGACCGTCGAATACGAATGAATAGGCATCAGCATTTTCAACATTGTTGAAACCATTCGCCAGTAAGTATTGCACTGGATCTTCAGCGACATAGCTGTTGAGATCGCCAACAACAAAAATGTCATCATCGGAAATACCGGTGGGCGCTGTTGCCAGCCAGGCGGTAAGCGCTTGTGCCGCTTCAAGCCGACGCTGATTCCAAAAACCGGCGCCGTTTTGACGGTCGAAGTTGGTGCTTGCGGTATCTTCCAGACCAGACTGGCCTTTGGATTTAAAGTGGTTAACAGCAATGGTGAAGGTATCACCGGTACCGAGGTGCTCAAAACTCACGGCGAGTGAAGCCCGGTTCGTGGCTTCGCCGTTAAAGAGTGGGTCGGTGTCGAAATCGCGACCGGCAAATTCTGGTAATGTTGCAGCCACGCTGTCGTCGAGAATAGCGGGGTAACTGTTTGCAGCCGGTGCAACGGCATTTGTTTTATAAATTACGCCCACTGCAATAGCATCACTGCCAACAAATTGATCGCCAGGGTAAACGTAAGCGTATACGTCGCTACCTAATTGGCTGTTAACAGCATTTACCAGTGCTTCAACCGCTGTTGAACCGTCGTTAACGGAATCAAACTCATTTTCCAATTCCACAAGGCCCAGTACATCGGCATCAAGTTCAATAATCGCATTCACAGTTTTTTGCAATTGTCGTTCTAATTCGAAAGCGTTATCGGCACCACGTGGATCATGACCCAATGCAGTGCTGCCGCCATTATCCAATGTCGTGAACAGGTTAAGTACGTTAAATGATGTAACTTTTAAGTTGCCCGTAATTTCCGGCGCACTTAATGGGCGCGGATTACTGGGCTTAAAGGTATTGGTTCCATCGATGTGTGAGCGAATACGCCATGTGGATTGCGAAGACGCGTTACCGGCCCATTTGTAATCCAGCACACCGGTAAGTTGTTGCGCAGTGTCACCCATGCGCGGCGCGGTATCTTCAATATACGGCGCGAACCCATCGAGGTTATCAATAAGCGCGTTTTGTACATTCAAACCATCATCATACACAACGGTACGCGCTGCAATGTCACGCATCCACAAGTCGTAAAGCAGGGCGTCGGGCGAGTTCAACTGGGTGAATTGCGCAGGTCGTTCGCCAGCAGTAACGCGAATTTCGTTGAAGCGGTCCAAGTGGTATTGCTCGGTAATTTGCACGCTTTCCGCCAGGCTTACCAGCATACCTTCGTAAGCTTCAAGGTCCGCTTGATAATTGTCGGCTCCACTGATGCTCACTGCGGTATTGCTTAGCAGAGAAATTTGCGCGGGTGTAACGGCGTTAAGCTGATCGCTGCTAATAATTTCAATGGCGCTCACATCGCTTAATTGAGTTTCTCCAAAATACTGATCAACGGTGGCAGTCACTTTAACCAAATCGCCAACATTAACATCAACCAGCGTCGCAGGGTCGTACACAAAAATGCCTTCCGAAGATAGGGGGTCGCCGTCTTCATCACTGCTTTCTTCCTGCAAGTAGAAGCCGTCGAGGTTACGGCTGTTGTCGCCATCATTATCCTGGAAATCGCCGACAACCACGGCTTCCACCACAACGGTTTCTCCGATAAGGGGACTCACATCAGTTTCGCCATACATGTTGGTTTGCTGGGTGTCAGGCGTTCCTTGAATACTGGAAATTAATACGCTTGCGATGGGCGTGGGAGTTGGGGTCGGCGTGGGTGTTGGGTTACAGTCGCCACAAGCGCCGCCAAAGCTACCCACAGGTATTAAAGTATCTATGTTATTTTGAGATTCGCCATCCAGTGCGTTGGGGCCGCTGAAGCTCCAATCGCTCAGATTAAAAACCGGTGTAGGGCTTGTGCCGCTGTTACGGTAGGCCCAGCCGTCCATATATTCCCAAGGTGTGCCAGTGCCATCAGTGCTCTGATCGCCGAATAAATCAAACAGCTCGCCGTTACGGAACAGTTCGATTGCGTCGTCACCGTTAATACTCATGGACGATGAGGTGTAATCAGGCGCAAAGCCAAAGAAATTGCCAAATTCAACGGCTTCCGTGGCTACATAAATGTAACTGCCTGCCGTGAGAGATACAGCGGGAAAGGTGAATTCCTCACCATCTGTACCGCCGCCATTATTTGCACTGCCAACGCCGTAGATACTGAGATCGGCAATATCGTTGAAAGCGTACAGTTCTATGCCTTTTGGCAGGCCGCCTGTAATAGGACCGTCGTAAACGGCTGTAATCATGAGGTCTGCGTGGGCAGACAAACAAAATAAACTGGAAACCAGTGCCACACCGAGCTTTTTCATTATTGCATTCCTTAACTCTTGAATAGTAGATAATCCCTCAGGCATGAAAGCAAATTAAGATGACAAGTGAGTAACTGTTTTTTGGCGATTAAACGGCAGTTTTATGACGTCGCTTTTTTTTATTATTGCATTGCCTGGCGTATCGCCACTCGCCAGAAATTGATTGAGTTGGGGGGCAGGGTATTGCTGGACTCGGGTTGCGGAAAATCCTCGAGTGACACATTGCCTTTATTGAACGCCGGTTTCACACCGTTTATTTTTAACTTCCGGGCTGTGGGTTTCTTTGCCGTTACCGTGTAAATTTCCCGCGGGCTGCTGAATTGCGGTAGCTGCACTGCCATGTGATCGTTGGCGGTATTGATTAATAATAGCCAGAGCTCGCTGCTATCTTTGCTTTGGTGTGCATAGGTGCGCAAATCCGGGTTGTCGCAGCTCAGCGAATATACTTCGCTGCCCATTAATTTTGTCCACAACCAGCTTACCCAATAGTCGGGGCGAGGCTTAAGGCTAAGGCGATCTATCATGCCATAGTCACCACCAATCAGGCTCTGGCGAATCATCACGCGCTGGCCCTGTACCGCTCCCTGACCGAGTTGATCCGCCCACCAAAAACACGAGGCAAAGCGATCAGAAATCTTTGCTTGCCCGCCGCATTGCGCCGAACCGGTCTCTCCCGTCCAAAGCTGCGCGCGTGGTTGATAGAGGTCACGCCATTTGCGCAAACGCGCGCTGTACTCGGCAAAATATTCAAACGACCGGGCATGCAATACGTTTTTAATGTTGGCAGCGCGTGTACGAATTGGGGAACGATCGCTTTGGAAGGGGTAATAGTGCCAGTCGACAATGTCCAGCTCGGTGGTAAGCGTTTCTAAAAATCGCTTGGTGAGGTTGGAGAAAGGTTTGATCGTTTCACCGAGTTTGGGCCAAAAAGCGCTGCCCGGGCCGCATATTTTGATATCGGGATAATAACGCCGTACCAATTGCGCAAAGGTGGCGTAATCCTGGGCGAGGTTTTTGGGGCCGGGTTGCGATGCCAGGCCATGGAAAGCCCAGTAGGCATTGAGCTCGTTGCCGAGCTCACACACATCAATGCGATAGCCTTGATCTTTGGAATACTGCAATAAGGTTTGAATTTCCGTGCCTTGCCACTCGCCATGCAGTTTGCGTTTAAACAGGCCATATTTGAAAGTAAATGAAAGCTTTAGATCGTTGCGTTTTATAAACGCGTGTAGGTTATCCCACATGGCGCGAGTGAGCACCAGATCATCGGTGCCGTTTTCATCGCTGGTAAAGTAATGAATTTTATCAGCCTCAGAGCCGCCTACGCGCACATAACTGGGGCCAAGCGCCTGTACCATTCGGTCAAGTTTTTTCGAGTTTAAATCCAGAGGCGGTATGCGCAGCGTTCCCAAGCCACGGCGCACTCCCTCACTACCTTCCCACCAAAAACCACCCGCTAATACGGATATGTCTATGGAAAACGACAGGTAGGCCGGGTCGACCTGCCACACATGATGGCTGCTGTTGAGTTGTACTATGGTCGATTGTTTGCCAATTGCGGGGTAGGGGTGCGTTAATTTTTTACGATGACCGATACGAAAAAATCGCTGTAAATGAGACAGTCGCATAATTGTTTTTGTTGGGGTAGGCGATGGCATGCTATGTCATTTTTGTGACAGTGTGGTTACCGCTTTATTGCGGGCTTGTTCTGGAGTATAGGCCACGATTGTCCGCGCTGACCCCTGTTGCGTTAAACTGCTGTTAACGATTTTTCAAGGAACGCTAGCGCCGACAGATGATCAAGGCTCCAGACAATTTTAAACATCCACTCGATACACCGTTATCGGCTGCGCTACGCTTTGTTGTCGAGCTTGTAGCCTGGGTGTCAGGGCCCTGGGCCGCTAGCACAATATCGGCTTGGTTGCTGCTGCCGGCGCTGCTGATTTTGCTTGTGTTACCCGCTGTATTTTCGACGCCTCATGATAAACGCATGATTGTGATAGCAACGCCGGGCCCTATTCGACTCTGCATCGAATTGCTGCTGTTTGTCATTGCGGCGCTTGCCCCCTGGTATGTGTGGTCGGGTTTGATCGCCACCCTGGCAGATCTGGTAGTACTGGCCGCAGTACTCAGCGGCTGGGCGCGCTTTAAATGGCTGGCGGAGGGTGCTCGGATCAATCCAAGTTGACCTATAATTTTCCAAACAGAGCATAAACAGAAGGAGATTGAAATGGGCAAGGGCTACTGGATTATACGTGCTAATGTAACCGACCCTGAGAAGTATGCGGAGTACGCCAAGCGCACGCCCAAGGCGCTGGAAAAATACGGTGGTACTTTTCTAGTTAGAGCGGGCGAACACCGTGTGGTTGAAGGTAATTCCTGGTCGCGAAACTCGATTATTGAGTTTCCAACCTATCGCGCGGCAATGGAATGTTGGAATTCACCGGAATATCAAAATGCCAAAGTCTTTCGCGCCGGCGCCGCAGAAATGGATATTGTGGTTATTGAGGGTTTGGAAGACGAGAGTCTTTGATACAAGGTGGTTTCATCAAAGCTGAGAGATTAGCCGGAGGGTGGCTTAAGTCTTCGCAGACGGCAGCCACCTTAGATAAGCTTATAAACAAGGCCCGATAAAAGCACTCTGTTGCGCTACACACCTGCGTCTTTAAAGGTCGCCCCCACAATTTCCTGGGCCTCATCCAATATTTGTTGTAGATGAGCCTCGCCTTTAAAACTCTCCGCGTAAATTTTGTAGATTTCCTCCGTGCCCGAGGGCCGTGCCGCGAACCAGCCGTTTTCGGTGCACACTTTAAGGCCTCCGATTGCAGCGCCGTTGCCCGGCGCATGGGTCAGCTTTTGGGTAATAGCTTCCCCTGCAAGCTCGGTTGCGGATACGCTGTCGGCATCTAATTTTTTCAGACAACTTTTTTGTGCTCCACTGGCAGGGGCATCGATGCGGGTGTATACCGGCGAGCCAAACTGCTCAGTAAGAGCGGCATAGTGTTGAGATGGGTCTTTCCCCGTAACTGCGCAAATTTCTGCAGCGAGTAAACCGAGGATGATACCGTCTTTGTCGGTAGACCACACACTCCCATCGCGTCTCAGAAACGATGCGCCGGCACTCTCTTCGCCACCAAAGCCGTAACGCCCTTCATAGAGACCATCGACAAACCATTTAAAGCCCACTGGCACTTCCGCCAGCTCCCGCCCCAATGACAGAGCAACGCGGTCTATCATGCTCGAAGATACCAATGTTTTGCCGATTGCCAGCGAATCGCCCCATTGCTCGCGATGCGAATACAGGTATTGAATGGCGACGGCGAGATAGTGGTTCGGATTCATCAAGCCGCTCGGGGTGACTATGCCGTGGCGGTCGTAGTCTGGGTCATTGCCGATGGCGATATCGAATTTATCTTTCAAGCTAATCAAGCCCGCCATTGCATAGGGTGACGAACAGTCCATGCGAATTTTGCCGTCTTTGTCGAGTGTCATAAATGAGAAGGTTGGATCAACCTTGCGACTCACCATTTCGATATTGAGGCCCCAGGTTGTGGCGATCACATCCCAGTAGGCAACACCACTGCCGCCCAGCGGGTCTACCCCAATACGCACACCAGCTTCGGCAATGGCCTGCATATTCAAAACATTACCCAGATCGTCCACATAGGGTTTGATGAAATCGTATTGGACAACTCGTTCGCTGCTACAGGCACTGGAAAACGATTGTCGCTTAACTGGGGCGCAATTGGCGTCGATGATTTCATTGGCGCGGGTTTGTATCACCTCAGTTACGTCGGTATCGGCTGGGCCACCGTTGGGTGGGTTGTATTTAAAGCCGCCGTCCTGCGGTGGGTTGTGTGAAGGGGTGATCACAATACCATCGGCGAGATCGCTGGTACGGCCCTTGTTGTAGCCAAGAATTGCATGGGATATTACCGGTGTTGGGGTGTAGCCCCGGCCCTCTTGCACCATCAGTGTCACGCCATTGGCGCTTAGCACCTCGACCGCGGTAATAAAAGCGCTTTCAGACAGCGCGTGTGTGTCAACCCCCACAAACATGGGGCCGGTGATCTTCTGCTCGCTGCGGTATTCCGCCAGCGCCTGACAAATCGCAGCTATGTGTGTTTCAGTGAAGGTGCTGGCGAATGCGCTGCCTCGATGGCCTGATGTTCCAAATGCCACTGGCTGGTCTTCGGTGTTGGGTTGCCGGGTGTAATACTCGCTAATGAGCCGGGGAATATTGATGAGGTCCTGCTCCTCAACGGGGAGCCCTGCGCGTTCGTGTAATGCCATAGCTTAACCTGCCTGAATAAAGCTGTTGGAAGGAGCTGCCATCATACGAAAAGACCCCGGCATTTTAAACATCGGGCATCGGTATCAAATGGAAAATTTAATTCTAGGTTTCTCGGGTGATTTAACTTCGATTTCGGGGGTACACAACAACAGGCGCGATGAACCGATGGTTTTTGTCTCTACCATAAAACGTTTGAACGCGCCTGCACGCTGCTCGCCAAAATCCAACAAAAGGGCCTTGTCGACGTCGCTCAGTGTCGTTTTACCGGCAGTTTGTGGCAGATCTGAGGGTGTAACAACTGGGCAAACTTTAATTTGCAGGTCGGGTTTATCTTGCATCAGCGTCGCGAGTTGATTGGCAAACACCAGTTGCGCCTCGGCAGGTTCCAGCTGTGTCGCGCTATAAGGCAGATCTTCAAAACGCACCTTCAAAGCATAAGAACCCGCAGCCATGGCGACGCTTAAGACCTGCCCGTAGGGTATAAAAGTTTTAATTAGATACGATTTTGCTTGACTCATCGCTGCCTTGCGAACCACCAAGCCGACAATATGGCGCACACTAAAATCTGGTGAACGGACATCGCCATTTACGGGAATTTTCAACTTAATATTGCCATCGCCGTCCTTCAGCATTCCAAGCGCAACATTCAGCGGAATGGCGGTTTGGCCCAGCATGTCGTTCTCATCGTAATTTTTATCGGATTTAAATTCTGCGCCTCGTAAATGTGAATCGGCAACGCTCTTTAACTGGTTCGCTGTTATTGTTCCGTTAAAGTCCAGGTCCATTTGTCCTGCAGAGATATTAAACCCCAGTGAGTCGCTAACGTAGGGTGATATTTCCGGCAGGGAGAATTCGCGAGTGCTTAATTTAAAGTCGCCATTAAGTTTTTCGGCGAACGGAGTAATTTTCCCATCCAAATTGAGCTTGAAAAATTCGCCATCATTGATGGCAAGGTTGTAATTCGTAATATTGTCTGGCGATGAGTTCGAAACAGAAGCAAGGTTTAGATTGGCAATATAGAATGTTTCATCGAAACCGGGTTTTACGCTGATGTCTTTTACTGCCACTTTAATGGGTTTTTCCAGTTCGAATTTTTGCAACTCAAACGTGAACACTTGCTGTTGGTTTTGTTGTTGTGAATCCTCTTGTACTGTGTTGGGTTCCTGAGGTTCGTCTGCGCCTTGAACCGTAGACGAGGTAGCAACAAGATTACTAATTTCACCCTGCGCATTTCTTATTACAGATACCTCGCCTCCAGCGATGGCCACCCGTGCGAAGCTGGCAGATTGTTGGCTCGCGATCACATCTTCGATAGTGAGCTGATTCAGTGAAACAATTTTGGGCAACGCGGTGTCACTGGGGCTGGAAAACCAAAGCGTGTTTGCGCCGATCGTTTTTATGTTGAGCTCTACTTTACTGTTACTCGATGACAGCAGTAGGTCTTGTACTTGCAGTCTGTCCAAGCCTGCCAATTTATCGGGTGAATTTGCGAGAGAAGACTCGATATTTTCCAGGGTAACTTGAAGTTTGCCATCAAATTGTCTCGAGGTATTTTCTTCGCCATTCTCTGGAAGTGTGTAGTTTGCTCGCGCTTCGTCTAGTCGCAGGTTGAACTTGCCGAGTTGCGCCTGATAGATTTCATCGCTGTAATTGAAATCTGTCAGGGTGAAAGTGGAAGCAATGTTTTTTGCAAAAAGCGCATTGCCCTTGCGCTCCAGGTCCGCTTTAAGTGTTAAGCCTGCACGACCGGAAAACTGCTTAATGTTTTCGGGAAGTGTATAGCTGTATTTTTCGAGTGGTATATCGTTAATTGCCAGTTCGATTGTCGCAGAAGACGAATCTTCGCCATAATTTACATGGGTTTCAATGTTAAAAGGCGCATCATCAATCGCGCCTTTCAATGTGGCCTGCGAGTTAAGTACTGCCTGCTCGTAAAGGGTTCGTTCAATATTAATTGCGCTGAATTCCAACTGGTGTTGTGCATTACCTTGAATAATGTGCAAGGTTAGATTTTTAAGCGCGATTTCGGGTACAGCCACTGCCACTTTGCGACCGCCACCAGGTGCCGCATTGCTTTCATTATTGTCGCTGGGCGCAGCCGGGCGATTCAGTAGAAAGCCTGCGATATGGGCATCTTTACCATCGACATCCAGAACCATATCCAAGCCATCCAGCGTGAGTTTCTGAATATACACTTCCTGGGCTAATAGTTTTAATAGCCCGTAACGAACCTGCATCTGCTCAATTTGCAGTGTGGTTTGGTCACTGCGTACCAGAGCAAAATTCTCAACGGTTAAGCGTGACAAAAACAAGTTGAGCCGCACATGACTATCATCGGTGAGCTGCACCTTTTCACTCTGTAACACCTTGTTGAGCACCAATCGAGTAACCGTCGGTGAGACCAGCCAGATCAGGGAGTACAGACCGATAAAAACAGCTAGGGTAATTAGGGCGACTTTGCGCGTGCGTTTCAGCATTGTTGGGCTACATCCTGGTAGTTAGGTGGCGATTTGATTGACATTTACGAGCGCCTGCCGAAGTAGCTTCGACAGAATGATCGTGTAATTACCACAGCACTTGGCTTGCTGCGTATCTGTCTATCGCCGGGTGCATGAATTATAGAGAAGCCGTGTAACGAACACTACCTCCCAATAGTGGTACCAGGGAGTAGGAGTGGCGCGACTGGCTTGCAGGGTGCCACCAAGCGTGCGGCAAGGGCTTTTAGGGGTTAACGTATACATTATATTTTTGGCAAAGTATGCATTGTAAAAAAGTGGATTAAAATGCCAGGCAAAACAGGAAATCCCCTAAAAGCTAGCCATACTAAAAACTAGTGTTAATTTGGCTGCGGGGGTTAAACATTAACGTATGAAGTTTTTGTTTGTTGTTTCGCTTTTTTCGGTTGGCGTTATGTTGACTTGTATGTGTGAGCCTGCGCACGGCGGGCGAACCCCCATCAAAATTCCCATTCAGAGTGATCAGCGTGAAAAATTTCCAGATCGTTTGATATTGGAAGCCATTAAGAGAGGTGAAAAATACGAGCCGGTCTTTCCCTATGGCGATATTTCGTCGTTGCCATTAAGCACGCGCATAAATGGCGTAAGAAATGGTGAGTTGGATATTTTTTTTGGGCTGACAACAGCCGATTACGAGAATGAATTTCAGGCGATTTACATCCCTCTGTATCGGGGCATGATGGGCATGCGCCTGGCAATTGTGAAACGTGGAAAATCCGAACTGTTTAAAGATGTTCGCAGTTTGGAAGACTTACGGCGCTTCAGCGCGGGGCAGGGCAAGTTTTGGGCTGATTCCGATATTCTGGAACACAATGGTGTGCCCTTGGTGCGCGAACTTAAATACCACAATCTTTTTCGAATGTTGGAGGCCGATCGCTTCGATTATTTTCCCCGCGGCATGCATGAACCCTGGTCGGAAATTTCTACTCATCGAGCTCTTAATCTTGTTGTCGATGAGCATATTATGCTCTGGTACACGGTGCCGTTTTACTTCTTTGTTAATAAATCCAATGTGGAGCTGGCCGCGCATCTCACCGAACAAATTGAAAAGATGATTGCCGACGGCAGTTTTACGAGAATGTTTCAGGAAGACAGCGACGTGCAGCAGGCACTCGCCCAGGCGAATCTTTCGCAACGTGAAATTATTCGCTTGGAAAACCCGTTTCTCACTCCGCAGACACCTTTGGAACGGAAAGAGCTGTGGTTTGATCCCGAATTGGGAGAGTAATAGGCTCGCTAGACGTTACTTTAAAAATTAACCATTGTTGGGTGTAGATATTATTATGAAGTCGATTACTGTTCGTTTGCTGGTTGCTGTATTAGCTACAACTGCCGTAATTTTCATGCTTATTTCTACAGTGTCATACTACCGCTTAAAAAGTAAAGAAATGAAGCGCTTTGAAAGCACAATTAAAACCATTAATGAGCAATTATTAGTAATTATGAAAGACCCGGTGTTTTCTTATGATTTAACCGTGCTCAATAATATTGTTAATTCTTATCTTGCCAATGAGCTTATTTCTAATATTCGCGTGGTCGACCAAAAAAAACGGGAAATGGTTGCTGTTAAAACCGATCGAAGTCAGCATACCGAAGTGGATTTACCTGTGCATTACGGTGCCGACGAAAAATTAATTGGTACAATCAAAGTCGGCTATTCGCAAGATTTACTAAATGCTACCTTGTCAGGCAATGTGCTAAGCGCTGTTGTAAACAGCATAGTTACGCTTGTCTTATTAAGCGTGTGCATCGTGCTGGCTATTCGCCAGATATTAGTGATTCCTATCGCCCGGGTTTCCCATGCCATCGCCAGCATGTGTACCGGTTCAGGCTTCGATCTTACTGCCAAAGCGCCGGTCTCGAGCAGCCATGAAATTGGTTCATTGGCACAGAACTACAATGGTTTATTGAGTGCGGTCGCGTCTACGCTCTCCGAAGTTTCTGTAAATATCGATGAGGTGAGCAACTGGTTGGAGCGCTTCGATAGAATTGGTCAACAAGCTAGAGACGCAACCGTAAAGCAGCAAAATATCACCGCGAAATCTCTGGAGCATGTGGTAGAACTCAGGGAATCCATTGACGATATTGTACGCAGCACGGATGTTACTGCTAGCGATTGCAGCGAGTCTCTGCACGTGGTGCGCGAGCGCAAGCAGGATGTGCAGCGTAACCTTGCACTTGTAAAAAGTTTGGTGACAGAACTGGAAGCCAATGCCAATAAAGCGAATGAATTAAAAGAGGCCAGCAATACCATCGTCGGTGTATTGGACGTGATAAAGAGTATTGCCGAACAAACCAACTTACTTGCCTTGAATGCGGCAATTGAGGCAGCACGTGCCGGTGAATCGGGGCGTGGTTTTGCGGTGGTTGCCGACGAAGTGCGAACCCTGGCAAAACGCACCCAGGAGTCCACTACCGAAATTGAACAGATTATCGACCAGCTGCAGCGCAAGGCGGAAGAAGCCTACGAAAGCACCCGCAACGGTCAGAAGCTGGCAGACAAAGCCATTGCTATAACCGAAGCCAGTGCAGAATCCTACGAGTATATTTCCACAAAAATAGAATCTGTGAATAACAAAGTTAACGCGGTGGTTACCGAAGCCAATCGCCAGTACCAGCTAAGTGGCGAAGTGAATACCCACATGGGCGCCGCCATGGAGTGCTCGCAAAAAATGTCGGAAGAAGTTGTAAAAATGAATCACGATTCACAAATGGTTATGGCCGCGGAAAAGCGCTTACATGCGGGTTTGAGTAAATTTAAATTTTAAAACGAAAAATTCTTGCGACCCAAGGGGGTTTGTTACGTCTCTATCAGTATCACTACTGATTTCAATGAGAGAGGAAAGCCCCATGAAACGTTTGCATATCCACCTTGGTGTTCGCGATTTGATCCAAAGTATCGACTTTTACACACAGTTGTTCAACAGCAAACCAAATCGTGTAGAAGAAGACTACGCCAAGTGGCAATTACAGAACCCACCACTCAATTTTGCAATAAGTAATCGACACGATAAACCAGGTGTGCATCATCTGGGTCTCGAGTTTGATGATACCCAAGCGTTACAAAATCACCGCAACCGACTCGCATCGGTTTTCAAGGCTGAGGCTATGTTAGCGGAGGAGGCCGTTGAATGCTGCTACGCCGTGAGCGACAAGTATTGGCTGGGCGACCCACAAGGAGTACGCTGGGAGCAGTTTGCCACTTTACGCGAAGTAGATTCTCGCGCGTGTTGCGCACCTGAGGCAGAGAATGCCAGTCAATGCTGTGCACAAACCCCACAAAATGCCTGTTGTGAATAAATGACGATGAGTAGCGAAGATTACTTGCAACTGGTGCAGCGTTTGCGCCAGTTATTTCGCGCGCGCTTGAGTAACGAGTTGCAGCTTGAAGATCTTATTCAAGATGTGTTCGTCAAGATGTTGCATGCACAACACCAAGGTACCGAAATTCGTAATCTGGGTGCTTGGTTGTACACCGCCACCAAGCATGCAGTGGTCGATTATTATCGCCGCGATTCACAGTTGCAAGTGTCACCACTGGAAGAGCTGGATAAGTTTCTTGATGAGCCCAGCGACCATATTGCGGTGCACGCAGAGCTGAGCCAGTGTTTAAAACCGTTCATCGAGCGTCTTGATGAACCGTATCGACGTACCTTGCTCGCCCTCGAGTATGGTGGCGCATCACAAATGGAGTTGGCGCGCCGGGAAGGCGTAAGTATTTCCGCCATCAAGAGTCGTGCTGCCCGAGCACGGGAGAAATTGCGCTGTATGCTGGAGCGCTGTTGCAGTTTGGAGTTTCACGATGGTCTGGTTAGCAACTACGCTCGACGCTCAGAGCGCTGCTGCAGATAATCAAGCATCGCTCTCTGAGTAAGTTAGCGAGATTGATAAAAAACAGCCGATATGGGGGTTATTAATATTAGCTATCAATAAGCCATATTTAATATCAACTATTGTTGACCGATTGGTTTACAATGGCCTAAGTGTTATTTATATTATTGACCGACTGGTAAAGAAACAAACACATGGTTAGTCACAACAACCACCGCTCTGTCGGGCGACCAAGAGAATTTGATGAGCAGGCAGTTCTCAATGCCGCAATGGATGTTTTTTGGCGTAAAGGTTTTGAGGCCGCATCGCTTGCTGATCTCTGTAAGGCCACAGGCTTGCACAAAGGCAGTTTGTATTCCGCTTTTGGGGATAAGCACCAGCTCTTCATGCGCGCATTGGAACACTATTCCCATTGCGAGTTTGAAGAGGTGATGGAGGTTGTTTCAATGCGGGCCAGCCCCTTGCAGAACATTCGCAATGTGGTGGCAAAAATCATGGCAACGGCTGATAAAGACAAGGGCTGCATGATGGTAAACACCCTTGTTGAGCTGGCGCCCCACGATGAGATTGTGCGCACTGCAGTGAGGGCCTTCGGTGAAAAGCGCATTGCGGCGGTGGCTGAAATGATTGCGGCTGCGCAACAGGCGGGGGAAGTGCGACAGGATTTATCGCCGCGCAAACTGGCAATGCACCTGACGATGACCATCGCTGGTGCCAACACCATGATGAAAGGCATGACCGATAAAGACATTGCTCTGGAAATTCTTAACGATTTAATTTCCTGCTGGACGTGAGTTTTTTTATCTAATTTATGACCGATTGGTAAATAATGGCGGCGAAAGCCGCGTTTTTTTCACCTATTTTTGACCGAAAGGTCAATAAGTATGGAGACTTGTTATGGGTATTTACTTCAAGTTTATCGAGGGTTTTGCTGCGCAATTTACCCGGCGTGTGATGCAGTTTCGCTGGTTAGTGATTATCGCATCCCTGTTACTCACCGTTGTGGTGGGGTCTGGAGCTCAATATTTGGGGTTTTCCACCAATTATCGGGTGTTTTTCTCATCTGCAAACCCAGAGTTGCAGGCGTTTGAAAATCTACAAAACACCTATACAAAAAACGATAATTTTCTTTTTGTTGTTGCGCCCAAAGAGGGGCGTGCATTAAATCAAAGCGCGCTGGATGCTGTAGAACGTCTTACCGAAAAAGCCTGGCAAATTCCTTTTGCCATTCGGGTGGATTCCATCAGTAACTTTCAACATACCGCAGCAGAGGAAGACGACCTTATTGTTGAAGACCTGATCGCCAATGCCAGCGCTCGCAGTCAGGAATATTTACAAGAGCGTGTGGCAACGGCATTGCGGGAGCCGTTGTTACGGGATCAACTGCTTACAAGGGATGGGCATGTAACAGCTGTTAACGTGGTGCTGCAATACCCGGAAAAAGATTTAATGGAGGTGCCGCAGGCTGTTGCCGTTGCGCGTGAAATACGTACGCAATTTATGGAAGAGTACCCCGATGTGGATATTTATCTCAGCGGTGTGTCCATGTTGAATAACGCGTTTGCAGAAACCGGTATGCAGGACAGCGCTACCTTAACGCCGTTGATGTTCTTGGTGATATTTGTTCTTTCGTGGGTTTTTATTCGCTCACTGTCTGCGACCTTTGTCATTTTCACCATTATTATCTTGTCAACCATCGTCGCCATGGGTTTTGCCGGGTTTACGGGGATTAAACTCACTCCCATCGCGATGTCGGCGCCGATTGTGATACTCACCCTGGCAGTGGCAGATTCCATCCACATACTTATTTCATTGCGTGGCTTTATGCGCAAAGGTTTGGAGAAAAAAGAAGCTCTGGTGGAAGCGGTACGCGTTAATTTTCTTGCAGTAACCATCACGTCTCTAACCACAATCGTCGGTTTTCTTACGCTCAACTTTTCCGATTCGCCACCCTATTGGCATCTTGGCAACATTACGGCGGTTGGTATTGCTGGCGCATGGCTGTTTTCGTTACTGTTGATACCCGCGATGATCAGCATGCTGCCTTATAAGGCGATAACAAAGGAGCGCGGTGAATGGTCTCAGCGAGTAATGGATAAACTTGCCAATGGCGTAATTGCTCACCATCGTAAATTGTTTGTCGGATTGGGCGCAGCCTGTATTGCGTTAATCGCATTTATACCCACGTTAAAATTCAACGATCAGTGGGTGCAGTATTTTGATGAGAGTATTGAGTTTCGTCGCGATTCTGATAGCGCGCAGCAGTACTTTGGGCTTTACCCGATCGAATTTTCGGTGCGCGCTAATGGTGCTGGTGGCGTGAGTGAGCCAGAGTACCTGGAAAATTTGCAAAATTTCGCGACCTTCCTGCGCTCACAGCCTTATGTCACGCATGTGTATTCCCTGTCCGACATCATGAAGCGGCTTAATAAAAACATGCATGGCGACAATGAAAGTTTTTACAGTGTGCCGAACGACAGAGAATTGTCTGCGCAGTATTTGTTGTTGTATGAACTGTCATTGCCTTATGGATTGGATTTAAACGACCGTATCAACATCGATAAATCCGCGAGCCGTGTGACTGCAACCCTATCGCGCACCACAACCGCAGAAACCAAAAAGTTTTTTGCGGATGTGGCGCGCTGGCAAAAAGAAAACTGGCCGGAGTACATGCACTCAAGCCCAACAAGTGCCGCAGTTATGTTTACCTATATTAGCGAACGCAATATGCAGAATATGGTGTTGGGCACTGTGGTCGGCATCTTGGCGATAGCGTTAATCATGATAGCGAGCTTGCGCAGTTTCCGCTTGGGCTTACTTAGCCTGGTTCCTAACGGCATGCCAATTCTGGCCACCTTCGGCGCTTGGGCGTTATTGGTTGGCGAAGTGGGTTTTTCGGTAGCAACGGTCGCTTCTATCTCTCTGGGGATTGTGGTGGATGATACTGTGCATTTTCTCACTAAGTATCAACGGGCACGTCAGGAGCAGGGCTTGGATGTTGAAGATGCAATCCGTTACGCCTTTCACAATGTGGGGGTGGCGATTGTGGTGAACACCATCATTCTTGCGATGGGTTTTATCGTTATGACAACGTCTGCATTCAAGATGAACGGTGATCTGGGGCTAATGACCTTGCTCTCGATAATTTTTGCACTATTTCTTGATTTTCTATTTTTACCAGCATTGCTGTTATTGGGGCGTCGGAAAAAAATGGCTGCTTCGGTAGAAGAGCCCGAAATTACACTTGACAGCAACCCCGCTAATTCCGCGATTCCGGCATCGTTGCCGCAAGCCTAATTAAGGAGGATAACCATGAATAAGTTTTTTAAATCTGCTGCACTCAGCGTGCTAGCGTGCCTCGCAACGGTTAGTACACTCGAGGCCATAGAAGACACCAAAGGTTTTGAAATTGCCGCGCGTTCCGATCGCACGGATCTCGGTTTTGGTGATAGTGAAGTGGAGTTAACCATGGTGTTGCGTAATGCCGCTGGTGAAGAGTCATCGCGTTCGTTACGCATCACAACCTTGGAAAAAGAAAATGAAGAAGTGGGCGATAAAAGTTTGGTGGTATTTGATACGCCGCGCGATATTGAAGGCACTGCGCTGCTGTCACACGCAAAAATCTTAACCCCAGATGATCAATGGCTGTATCTGCCTGCTTTGAAGCGAGTAAAGCGAATCTCTTCCAGTAATAAATCCGGCCCTTTTGTGGGCTCGGAGTTTGCATTTGAAGATTTTACCGCTATCGAACTCAACAAGTTCAATTACAAGTATTTACGCACTGAGCCTTGCGGTGACTTGCAATGTGACGTGGTGGAACGTTATCCGCGTTACGAAAATTCCGGGTATACCCGCCAGGTATCTTGGGTTGATCAGAAGGACTTTCAAATTCGCAAAGTGGAGTTTTACGATCGCCGGGGAGATTTGTTGAAGGTGCTGAACTTGGGTGATTATCGTCAGTACGACAACGGCATTTGGCGCGCGCATAAATTGGCAATGAAGAATGTACAAACCAATAAACAGACGGAATTGTTATACCAGACTTACAAATTCAAACTCGGTTTAAACGAACGGGATTTTGTAAAAGGTCGGTTAACACGCTTACGTTAAGGATGGGGCATGCAAATTAAGTATTTTAAGTGTGCTTGCCTAGTGGGGGTGTTGGCATTTTCCAATTCCCTCAGTGCCGAGCCTTTGGAACTTGCTGCACAATTGGAATATCAACTGCGTTATTTTAATGCGGAACCACAATGGCCCGGCCAGGATTTTCAGCGAGCCCAATCAGCCGTGGCGGGCAAGCTTGAGCTGCGTTGGCAGAGTGAGGATTCCAGTCAGCGTGTTGCTGTGGTTCCCTATGGTCGCTACGATGAAATTGACAGCGAACGCAATCTACTGGATTTACAAGAGGCCTATTGGGCGCTGCGTTTTAATGACTATGAATTGTTACTGGGTGGCAACCAAGTTTTTTGGGGCGTAACAGAATCTGTACATCTCGTGGATATTGTCAACCAAACTGATGTGCCTGCCGATGTTGACGGCGAACAGAAGCTTGGCCAGACGATGGTGAACTTTGCTGTTCAAAAAGACTGGGGCTTGGTAAGTTTGTACGTGTTACCGGGTTTTCGCGAACGGCAATTTCCCGGTGAGGCGGGGCGTCTGCGGTTTCCATTTGTGATTTCCAACGAGGAAAGCTATGAGTCTGATCAGGGCCAAGCACACGTAGACTATGCTGCACGCTACAGTCAGTTTTTAGGTGATTTCGATGTGGGTCTTAGTGCGTTTAACGGTACCAATCGCGAACCTCAAGTTATCGCCGGCACTAACCCAGGTACTTTCACGCTTTACTACGAGCAAATGTCTCAAGCAGGATTGGATTTACAATATACTCGCGAGGCATGGTTATGGAAGCTGGAAACCCTATGGCGCGATAGCGCGCAACAGACTTTTTGGGCGGCAGTCGCAGGCTTCGAGTATACCCACTACCAAATGTTTGGCAGCCAGTCAGACATCGGTTTTTTATTGGAATACCAGTACGACGGTCGTGATCAAAGTATTACGCCCACCCCTTCAGACAACGACATATTTCTGGGAACCCGCATAACGCTTAACGATATGCAAGATACTGCGATATTGGCGGCACTGGTATACGATCATGAAACCGAGGCCTCGCTGGTTAACGTTGAAGCCGAGCGTCGTTTTGGCGAGTCCATTATAGTGGAATTCCGATTGCGTGCCTTTAATGGCACGCAAGAACCGGATATTTTGAATGTGTATAGCCACGACGACTATGCACAGATCTCTGTGCAAAAATATTTTTAAAACAAGCTGTGGGTGTACGTTTTTTTTAAAAGTTGAGCGCGGCAGCACGCATTTTTAATGTGTCGGAATATCACGTTGGTGCATGTGGGGTTAGCTCAGACTATGCCCATGTGCTCGATATTTTTTGGAAAAATAGGGTATGGCGAACTGCAAACGGGTACTGCGGTTAATCAGAGATTATCAAAACTTGTTGGTTGACCCTATCTCAAAGAAATTCCCGGTGGCTGCGGATAAGGCAATTCGCGGCGTGTAATATTAACCAGGAGATCTATCTAACACGGGTTATACAGACGCTTTGTTTTGAACTCTATAGTACAGCGCCGATTTTCCATGGGTTAAATTCTGCATCGCCGTAACCGAGTATTTCACTTTGAGTTTTTTTACCGGATGCGACTGCCAAGACCTGTTCAAAAATGGTGTCACCCATTTGTTGTAAGGTTTGCTCGCCATCAATAACAAGGCCACAGTTGATGTCCATATCATCTTGCATGCTGCGAAAAGTATCGCTATTACTGCACAATTTAATGCTGGGTACAGGTTTACAGCCGTAAGCAGAGCCACGCCCAGTGGTGAAACAAACAATGTTTGCTCCGCTCGCCACTTGCCCGGTAACAGATACCGGGTCGAACCCTGGGCTATCCATAAAAACCAGTCCAGAGCGGGTTATGGGTTCCGCATAATGGTAAACCGCCATTAGAGGCGAGTTGCCACTTTTTGCCTGTGCGCCCAGTGATTTTTCCATAATGGTGGTTAAACCGCCGACTTTGTTGCCCGGTGAGGGATTGTTGTCGAGATCAAACCCGTGCATTTGAGTATAACTTTGCCACCAGGCGATGCGCTCCAGCAGTTGTTGCGCAACTGCATCACTTTCCGCCCGGCGTGTCAGTAAATGTTCTGCACCAAATATTTCGGGTGTTTCGGAATAAATTACGGTGCCGCCATTGCTCACCATTAAATCTGCGGCCAGTCCAAGAGCGGGGTTGGCCGTAAAACCAGAAAAAGCATCCGATCCACCGCATTGCACTGCCATCACCAGATCGCTGGCTGGAGAGAATTCACGATTGCAGGTGTTAACTTGTGGCAACATCGCATCGATTGCGGAAATACCTGCGGCAATGGCTTGCTTTGAGCCGCCGCGTTGTTGAATGGTGAAGGCTTGAAATTGGGCGTTGTTGTGCAGGCCACTCTGCGCCATCACCTCTTCAATTTGCATGGTTTCGCAACCCAGGCCAACCAGTAAGATCCCCCCGAAATTGGGGTGCTTGGCGAAACCCTCAAACGTGCGCTGAAGCATACGATAGCCTTCATCGTTGTGGCGCATTCCGCAGCCACCACTATGAGTGAGCGCAACAATACCATCGACATTGGACCATTCTTCATGAAATGTGGCACTGTTATAGTGTTGTGCGATTTGCTGTGCCACAGTGGCCGAGCAATTAACCGACGTGATAATTCCAATATAATTACGAGTGCCGGTTTTGCCCCCCGGACGGCGGTACCCCATAAAACCCACACGTTCCGCTTCGGGTAATACTTTCCAGGGATGATAGGCCTGCGAAATAGCATAGTCTTTGGAAACCTCGCCCATTTCACAATTGTGCGTGTGCACATGCTCACCTTTGCGGATTGACTGCGAGGCAAAGCCAATAATTTGCCCGTATTTTTTTATGGCGGCACCTGCGGGTATATCCTCCAATGCAACCTTGTGCATTTTGGTGATACTTTGTGCAATGGCCAGGTTCTTGAGCTTTTCGTCGCTGTAGGCGACTTCATCACCAATTTGTAACGCTTGTAACGCTGTTGCGGTGTTATCGTGGGGGTGAATTTTTAGGAGTTTGTTCATAAAAGGAATGCTTGCCAGGTTAGCGGCGTGTCTACAGACGCATGGTGGTCATTAGTGTACCATTGGGTTATCTCAAACCCCATGAACTTTGCGCGATACTATGAATAATAAAGAGTATTTTCTGCTCATTGGGATTCTAATTCTACTGATCTCTAGCAACAGCGGCGCTGTTTCGCCAAACGCGAAAATTGATCGCAAGGCGATTGTGGATCGCTTTAGCCCATCGCTCTCCGGTATCGATCTGCAAGCGCCTTTCAGTGTTGGTAACGGTGGCTTCACCTTTACAGCGGATGTTACCGGTTTACAAACCTTCCCCGAGCAATATTTTAATTCGGGTATTCCTTTGGAAACCAAAGCGCGTTGGGCGTGGCATAGCCGAGCTGCGACAAAAACTTATACGCTTGCGGATGCTTCGAAAAATTATACCGCCTATGGGCATCAGGTGGCTTTTCCAACCAATATGGATGCCGCTGCGGGGCAGTGGTTACGCAAAAACCCGCACGATTTACCCTTGTCCCAAATTGGTTTTACCTTGGATGGAAGTAAACTGTCGGAGCTCCCAAAAACCGTTTCACAACAACTACAGTTGTGGCAGGGAGAGTTACATAGCCAATTCGCACTGGAAGATCAAACCGTTAATGTGACGACCTTTGCGAGCCAGCAGTCCGATACTGTATTCGCAGAAGTTCATTCAAATCTATTAAAAAATAAACGTCTCGCGGTGGATTTTCGGTTTCCTCGGGGGTATGACCTTGCTGTAAAAAATACCCCGGCAATTGATTTTGGTAGCGCAGATGAACACAGTACCGCGCTGCTTGCATCCGGTAGAGGGTATACGCTTCTCTTACGGCAAATCGACAATACAACACATTTTGTTTCTGTAAGCTGGCAGGGCGAGGCTATTTTTAAAAAAATTGCAGCGCATCACTGGCGTTTAAGCGTAGCGAATAATCAGTCGCGTTTAGTGTTTGCCGTGAACTTTTCACAACTAAAACCACAAAATTTTGCGGTAAGCTTTGCACAGGAAATTCAGGAAAACCGCGAGCATTGGGAAGGCTTTTGGAGCCGCGGCGGTTTTGTTGATGTTACCGCGAGTCGCGATCCACGGGCCATCGAATTGCAGCGCCGTATTATTTTATCGCGTTACCTTCTTGCAATTCAAAGCCGTGCGGCCATTCCCGCACAGGAAACCGGTTTAACCAACAGTTCCTGGTACGGCAAGCATCACACGGAAATGATGTGGTGGCATACTGCGCACTGGATTTTATGGAATCAGCCGGAGCAGGCTGTGAGGGTTTTACGCTGGTTTAAAGCGCACATCCCCAGTGCTCAGGCTGTGGCTCAAGAGCGTGGACTTGAGGGAGCACGCTGGGCGAAAATGGTGGGCCCCGACAATCGCGAGAGCCCCGGTGGAAATCCGCTGATTATCTGGAATCAACCCCAACCCATACACCTTGCGGAACTGTTATACCAGACTACCAATAACAAACAGTGGCTGGAGGAATTTGCCGAACTGGTGGACGAAACTGCAAAAGCGATGAGCGCAATGCTGGTTTGGCAGGAAGATGAAAAACGCTACAGTTTGCTGCCACCTATATGGATCGCCCAGGAAATTTACGAGCCTACAGAAACCCGCAACCCAACATTTGAATTAGCCTATTGGCGCTTTGCTTTGCAGATTGCCTGCAGTTGGCGTATGCGTCTCGGCGAGCCTATCCCAAAACTTTGGATACAGGTTTTGAATAATCTTGCGAAACTGCCTGTAAAAGATCAAAAATACGTGGCTATGGAAGCCATTCCTGACACTTTCGACAAACTTGAGAGTCGCAAAGATCACCCCAGTATGCTCGGCGCATATGGGCTCTTGGTTGATAAATCTGTCGACATTAGCATGATGCGGAATACCTTGGACGCGGTGTTGAAAAATTGGGATTGGCAGGAAAAAATCTGGGGCTGGGATTACCCGATGATCGCTATGACCGCCGCGCGACTTGGGCGCCCCCAAACCGCTGTCGATATTTTGCTCGCCGATCTCACGCACAATCATTATTTAAAAAATGGCCATGTACCACAGGGCGGCTCCGGGTTGCGTGTTTATTTACCCGCTAATGGCGCGCTTCTGTCTGCGGTTGCGATGTTGGTGGCGGGTTGGTCAGGTGCGCCAGATGCACCCGCGCCTGGATTTCCCAACGATGGTAGCTGGACCGTTCGCTCTGAAGGACTATCGGCCAATTTATAATTAAAACACGGGGATTCTTATGAATAAAAACCAATGGATAGTTTGTGTGTTGTTTTTTTTGCTTGTGTCATTGAATGCGCTGGCGAAGCCACTGGCACAATTAAAAAGCCAAGGTGCGGAATTACAGGTAACTGAACAATTTATTGAAATACGTGACCAACAACGCGTGCTTATAAAGCTAACCGGTTTTAATTTTAATTATTTTCCGCTGCGACATTGGCGTGTTGAGGAAGCAACGTCCAATCATATTCAGCTGACGGGCAGTTTGCCCGCAGATGTCGAATATTATCACACCGCCTTCGATACGGAACCGCGAGAAATTTCCGTAACTATTTCTGCGGTAGAAGGTGGTTTTCGCTTCTACGCGAATCCCAGTTGGGGCAATCAAGTGGGTTTGGAACTTGATTATCTAGGAGACCATTTCTTTGGGCTTTCCGCCCCTTTACAGCCAGATAATCGTTTGTCGCCAGATTTAACCGGTGCAAGCGTTGATGTGGATGTGACGGCCGAAGGAGCAACCTTTTTCGAAAATTATGCCAGTGCGTTTTCTGCGTTTTATATGAGCAGCCAAGGCTACGGTGCGTTTTTTGACAGTTTTGCCAGTGGTCGCTATCAGTTTGCGATCAATGGTAAAAATTACATCCATCACAACACGGGAACCTTGGATTGGTACGTTTTTATCGGCGCAGATGGTACAGCGATCCATAAGCATTACTTCAAATTAATAGGTCACCCCAAACCGGTACCCGCTTGGGCCATGGGGCCAGTAGGTTGGCGCGACCAAAATAATGGCGGAGCAAAAGAAATAATTGATGATGTAGCTCGTCTTACTGAGATGAAAATCCCGTTCACATCGTGGTTCGTTGACAGACCTTATAGCGACGGTGCGCACGCCTGGTCAAAAATGAATTTCAGTAAAGGTTTTAGTGACCCCAAAAATTGGATAGCAACATTAAATGAAAAATTTCATCTCGAATTTATGACCTGGGTATCGCCGGCAACGTTTGGTGACGAAGTGTTTAACCGGCATCTGCAGGGAAAATTTTCTTATATCGATTTGAGCGATGGAATGAGCGTTACGGCTTATCAACAGCGACTGCGTACATTGCAGCATGAGATAGGCGTTAAAGGTCACAAAATAGATCGAGCTGATGAGGCGCTCCCGTTGCATGAACCTTGGTCTGATGGGACACCCACCCAGCAGCGCCACAATAAATATGCCTATCTCATGGCAAAAGCACATCACGAGGTATTGGAGCAAACCTGGCCAGCGGATAATGTCACCTTTGCACGTGCTGCGATTCACCGCTCACAACCTTACTTGTCTGCAATTTGGGGCGGCGACCCCCGCACAACTTTTGATGGCATGCGTGCCAATTTTGCCAATGCCATGCGCAGCGCTTTTATGGGTTTTCCTGTGTGGGGAACCGATGTAGGTGGTTATCAGGGTGAGGGTTTTATTCCCGAGGATCTCTATACTCGTTGGTTGCAGGCTGGTAGTTTAAGCGGCTTATTTGAAATTAAATTGGATGGCGCCGGCGGTGATGGCAAAGACCGTATGCCGTGGCAATATAATGAGGACTTCCAGGCACGGTTTCGAAAGATCTGCGAAGATCGCATGCAGTTTTTGCCCTATTTGTACTCGCTGGCAAACACCAGTGAGACCACTGGCGTTTTGATGAAACCATTGGCATATGTGCATTTACACGATAAAAACACCTGGGATGTGTGGGATCAATTTTATCTCGGCGATGCAATCCTGGCGGCCCCGGTTTTTGATCAGAATAAAATACGAAAATTGTATTTGCCGGAAGGAACCTGGCGTAATTTTGATAAGCCTGCAGAGACCTTCAAAGGAGGGAAAACAATCGAACTGCCTGTTACCCTGGATAGTTTGCCTCGCTTCATTAAACAAAATTCCATCTTTATCACTGGCGATTTCCCATTGGGAAATCGCGAAGTCTGGAAGCCTGATGGGGGGGAGCTAAAGGTGCATGTTAACCCTGGATTATCCGGAGATGAGGTTGAATTTATCTACAAAGACCTCGTGGATAAATTTCAAAAACGCATTCGAGCAGCTCGCAATGGCAATAATCTCGAAATTGCCGTTCCTAGCTTGGCCACAACTACTGAATTAACCGTGTACCTTAATAACGCACCAAAACAGATAACGGTTGCCGGGAAGCTCATTAAGGCAGACTATGATGCGGTTCAGGCAACTTTGAAAATTAAATTGCCGGAATTAACGTCGGCTATTGTTCGCATAGCTCTTTAGGAAACCACTTGAAAATAAGCCATTTTTCAGAGGTTACCTCGCAGGCTGTGACATTCCTTACGAAGAGTTTTTAGGTGCGGTATCGCGCTTAAACAACTCTTCCAGTTCTTTTCTTCCTTGCTGAGCAATCGCTTGAAGTTTTTCCATATCATCTTTGTATTCTGCAGCGGTTTCTAGTAGGCGTTCGTCTTGTTGTCGGAAAAGCTCAACCTTGGAAAGAGCCTGGCCTTCAGTAAAGCCTAATAATTCCAGCGTATGTTGTGCTGCGAGCAAGCCACTTTCAAAAGTTTCCCTCACGACGAAATCGACTTTCTTATCGATGAGTTGGTAAGCGTGAGCTCGGTTTCGGGCACGTGCAACAATTTTAATATCGGGTCGCACTTCCTTAACCTTTTCTACGATCTCCATGGATTGTTCCATATCGTCGACAGCAACCACCAGGATACGTGCGTGCTCCAAGCCTGCTGCATGGAGCAGGTCGAGTCGTGTAGCGTCACCAAAATATATTTTATTACCGAATCTGCGCACAAAATCCACGTGGCTCGCGTCTTTATCTAAGGCAGAGAAGTGCATTGCGTTAGCCGTTAAAATACGCGCGGATATTTGTCCAAAGCGGCCCAGACCAGCAATGATGACCTCCGGTTCTTCACTTTCTATGGTGTCATATTCCCGAGTATTAGTGGCTTTTTTAGCTGACATCCAATTAAAAATCATAACCAGTGGTGAGGTAAGCGCCATAGAAATGCCCACCACAATAACAACGTGATCGCGTATCCAGCTTTCGGCAACGCCGAAGTTAACCATTTTAGTGAGCACGACGAAGGCAAACTCCCCACCTTGCGAGAGCATTAAACCCAAGGTTATGGCATCGCTAAGCGTTGTTTTGCGAAGCTGGCACAAGCCTGTAATCACAAGCATTTTTAATAGCATAAGCGCCAGCGCAAGACCAAAAATAATCAGGGGTTTAGTGGTAAGCAGGTTCAAATCGAGTGTCATGCCGACTGCAATAAAAAATAACCCCAACAACAAGCCCTTAAAGGGTTCGATATCGGTTTCGAGTTGGTGTCTGAAACTGGAATTGGCTAACACGATTCCCGCGAGGAATGCGCCCAATCCCATTGAGAGCCCGACACTTTGCATTAAAAAAGCGGTGCCAATAACAATAAACAGTGCCGCGGCAGTGAGTAGCTCACGTATATCGCTACAGGCGATTATTTTTAATACGGGATTTATTGCAAACCGACCGGCCAGCAACACGGCAACAATGGCCAGAGGGCCAAGCCACCATGGCAGCGTATGGTCGGTATTGTGCGCTGCTGCTGGTGCCCAGGCGCTGACCAGTAAAAGTATTGGGATAACCGCCATATCTTGCAGCAACAGCATGGCAAAACCTTTACGACCTAAATCCATGCCCATTACACCTTGCTCGTCCATAAGTTGTACTGCAAACGCGGTGGAGGAAAGACCCAAGGTTAAACCCAGTAAAACGGCCAAGTGCCAATCGAAACCAAATAAATATTTACAGCTTGCGGCAATCAGGGCGGCTGAGATAATGAGCTGCCCGCCGCCCAGCAGTGAAACCTGAATGCGCATATCCCACAGTTTGGTTGGGTTGAGTTCGAGGCCGATAACAAACAACAACATCACCACACCATATTCCGCGAGATGCATAGCGTCAGCGGGGTTAGTCACTATTTTTAAAACTTGTGGGCCTATCACTGCTCCAGCTACCAAGTAACCTAGAATAGCTCCCAAGCCAAGGCGCTTAAAAAGTGGTACTGCAATCATCGCAGCGAGTAAATAGGCAAGTAAAATGAGAATGCCGTGGTGATCCATGTTTGCCTCCCCAAAGGCAGAGAATTTTAGTGTGTGGCGTAATTCTAAAGATTATTCTATGGTTATTGATTGCTTAATATTTGGACGCTCAAGTTATAAAATAAGCCCTGAAGAATACGCATTTCAAACTGCAATGCTATTTTAAGCTGCTGCACCGCTTATTAATGCTCTGAAACGTAAAAAAATTGAGATAATTCGATGTGGGAGTAGCTGACTCAGTTTCCATTATAAATGGTTTACGCATAGCAACAGGTCGCTATTTTTTCTGGCTCGTAATAAAAACCGATTTGACCCTGTGATTACCTTCCGCGAATTTACTTCTGATTTCAAAAAATTTCGTGCCAACGAGGCGCCTCGTTTAGACATAGCTCGCTCAATGCTCCCCAGCATCAACTTTTTAGTCTGTTAAGTGTAAAACTAATTTTTGAAAAAGAAGGCTCAAGTATAAAATTCTCCTCGCTAAAATTGTAATCGTTTTTGCGGGTCGCTAGCCCTGCCAATGATAATTACATGAATTGCTTTAAATCCGATTGTTCTGCCAGCTATAAGTTTGAGAGCGATGTACAGGCTCCTAATTTTGTCAGTTTGGGTGCTTACCTCGAGGCTAGGCAGGAAGCGTAGCCGTGTGACGCTCGCGTACCTAAATTTATCAAACTCTAATATAACAGCACTGAGTGTGTCGCTCTATGTTAGTTTCAGTAAATTACGACAAACTAATTTACTGCGGATTAATTTTTAGGTGTAAAGACGCGCAATTTAATCGCTAAAAAGAATGTTGATTTGAGGGTCTATTTTCTGAACGACGCCACCGTAGACAAATTTGTTCTCCCTTGTATGTGGTATATAACTGAATAGCAGAATGATTTTGGCGTCAGACAGCTTGTTTCATAATAAACTTCAGTAAAATCAAAAAGATAGCAATACCCTGTTATTTTTCTATGGAATAAAAAACAACAAATTTACCTATCGATCTCACCAATAGAAATAGCTTTCAAAAATTTCGATGGTGGCGTTTTAGTGCTACATGTTCTTAACTCTTAGAAAACGGAGTTGCGCGAGTTCGCAAACTAAATCGGGATTGCAATTTGCCGAAGTGATTTTATGAGTAGCATTCGAAAAATCCAGCTAGTTGCGATGAGTGAAAATGATCGCATGGTTTTCAGCAGTTTGTTGTCGTTGCTCTCATTTAAAACCTCATTTACTTGCAGGATTGTTGAGCAAGAAGCAGATATCGCTGTTGTTGATATTGACAACCTCGACGGCCAAAAAATGGCATCGAAATTCGAGCAGGAAGGGCAGCGTATTATTAAACTCAGTGCAACGCCCCAGCATTCAGTTGGAGGGACATGGATGAATAAGCCTCTGAGAGCGGCAGGTATTCTTGACAGTTTACATAATGCATTTGATGACTTGTCAGAAGAAACACCGCAGAGCTATTCGTCGAGTGATCAAGTAAAAGTTGTGAAGTTAAAACGCTGGCCTCCGAAGCAGGTACTTGGGGAGTTTCCCAAAGCCAGCCGACTGTGTGCAGTGTTCATGAACCATGCGATATCTATTGAAAAAGCAGCGTCCCTTGTGGGAGTTAACGCGTCAATAGCGAATCACTTTGTGGCGCGATGCGATGAGTTTGGCTGCATTGATCAGCGCTCAATTTCCATGGCGCCGATTGCTGAATTGGATACCAACAAAAACGCGTCGTTGTTTAGCAAAATTCGTTTGAAGCTGGGCGCCAGGTAATCACAGTGGCAGAACTAAAGTTTGTAATTACGGGTACTGCGGGTGTCGGGAAATCCACTGCAATTGCGGCGGTTAGTGATGTCCCGCCAGTTGTTACCGACGCAGAAACAACAGATTCATTGCAGAAAATAAAGCAGACGACGACGGTTGCCTTCGATTTTGGTGAGGTCATGTTAGATGATGATACCACTTTAAGGATCTATGGTACTCCAGGCCAGGAGCGCTTCCAGCACATGTGGGAAATTATTGCAGATGGCGCGCTGGGTCTTATTATTCTGGTCGACAACACCAGGCAAGACCCCCTGTCTGATATGGACATGTATATCGATAATTTTCAGGATTTAATTAACAAAACGGGATTTGTTGTTGGAGTGACCCGATGGCAGGAATCCGACAAAGTATCAATAGATGACTATTTCAACCGACTGGAAGCACGCAGTTTGTTTGCGCCGGTGATTGAGGCGGACCCCCGCAATAAAGATGATGTGGTAATGCTCATGGATTCACTGATGTCAATACTGGAGTTCGCCTAAGCATGACAGAAAAAACGGAATTGGTTTTAAAAAGAAAGGTTGTTGAGGGACATTTGAGTCATTTGTTGGACTCGAATGATGCTGTATACGCAGTGCTGCTATCCAGCATTGATGGTCACGCCATTGCGAATAAGGCAAAAGGTGAATTTACGGATTCAAAGTTGGCGGCAATGACAAGTTCTTGCTTGGCATTGGGCGAAAAAATAGCCTTGGAAGCCAAGCAAAACAATTGTGATTTTGTAATTATTCAAAATGAAGATGGTTACCTGACGTTGAAGCGCATCGGTAAAAAATTGGTGCTCAGTGCGCTCGCGAATAAATCGGTAAATCTTGGAATGTTGCTCTCTGCCACTCGTAACACGGCAGAAAGTTTTCAAAAAGAAGTAGGTCTGTAACAAGTCTGATTGAATTCAGCGAAACAAATGAAAAATCAAGGAGAAATCTATGGCCGATTTAAATTCATCATGCGCAGAACTCGTTAGTAATGTAACCGATGCGTTAGGTGCTGCTGTTGTTGATTTATCGTCGGGTCTGTTGTTGGCAGCTCACCACAATGTACCCTATTTTACCCAAAGTTATTTGGATGCTGTTGCAGCAGCAGCTGTGGACATGTTTCGTGGTAAAACCATCACCACTGTCGAACAACTTCTTGCAAATCAGCGAGGCACCGCTGTTCAGCAATCTATTAAAGAAGTTCAAATGAGTACTGATCACACTTATCATTTTATGAGCGTGGTACCCGGCAAAGAAAATTGCCTTCTGGTACTAATCACTGGCCGCAAAGCGAACTTGGGAATGGGTTGGTCTTCATTGCGAAGTGCTCTGCCTACCGTTGCAACCATGTGCCCTTAATCTGGTAATTAACAACATATATTTATGATCAAATTGCTGGGTGCCGTTGAGGGTGATTGTAAAATATCGGTCGACGATGTACTACAAACCCTAGAATGCCCTCAACAGCTGCAGCATAATTCCAATTTTACCGGACGGCCTGCAACACAACTCTATGTTGCAAGTTGTTACGTTGCCAAGCTGCGAACCGACTTTGTTTTTCAGCCCAAAGACGCCGTAAAACGTTGTGCTGCAGCGTTGATATCAGACCGGCAACTTGGTGCTTACCACCCCGATAAATCCTGGTTTGTTATCGAGCAAAACGATACACCATTAATAGGAAACATCGCTCCTCGTTTACAAGCTTTTCATAGCGCATTACCGTCGCTCTTTATTGAAGATGCTTCTCGGGCTATCACTAAATTGTCGGGCTTATTGGAGCTCTATTTTAGTGTCGCTAACGAGACGCAATTACGCTTGGACGAAGGACTTTCAAATTTCGGTTGGGATGCGCAGCAAAATATTTACTACTTGGATGATGATCGTTATCGATGGGATGATTTCACCAGTCTGGCGAGCATCCTTGCCGTTTGGATACGACAAATAGAGCATTTTAACGTTGCTCACGCCATGGAATTAGGCGAGTCAATTTCCCGCTTGTTGGTTGAAACCTTTGAATCCAGACATAAGTTACAAGTTTTTCTAGGCCAGTTACGCCATTGCATGACGGTGGGAAATCGTGAGCAAGAGTGCATTACAGCAATTTCAAACGTACTGCAGAAGACGGCTTACAAAAAAACTTCTGCCAGTTCGGCTAGCGTATTAGCGGACTCCCCAGGGTCGCAGGAGATTGATGCCAGAAGTGGTAACACCCCGCAAAAAAGTACGGGAAAGTTTGCCGTATTGGCCGATGTACACGCGAATTTGCCGGCGCTGTTGGCGGTGCTGGAGGATATCGATAAACAGGGCGTTCAACAAATTATCGTATTGGGTGATGTCGTTGGCTATGGTCCTCATCCGCAAGCTTGTATTGCAGAGCTTAAATCCTGCAATGCTAAGGTGATTCAGGGTAATCATGATTACGCCACAGCAACTGGTGATGTCAGTAAGGGTTTTTCCAAACTTGCAAAATGGGCCATCGCCTGGTCTCGAGAAAACTTAACGGATTCCGATAAACAATGGTTGAGCGAACTGGAACCGGTTTATCAGCAGGATGATTGGATGGCGGTGCACGGCGCGCCCATGGACAAAAATTATTTTTATGGGTATGTGTATCATATGACCTATGAAGCCAATTTAGACTGGATGTTAGAGCATCAACAGTTTCTTGCGTTCCACGGCCATAGCCATATCCCCGGTGTTTATCGCCGAAATAAAAGTGGTGATGCACACGACGCAAACAGCGAACAAGATTTTAGCGGCGATAAACACGTACTGGTTTGCCCCGGCTCAGTGGGGCAGCCGAGGGGCGGCCAAATAGATGCAGAGTACGGTGTATATTGCAGTGCCGAGCGGCGCTGGCAGCTTCATACCGTAAGGTATGATGTACAAAAAACCATAGCCGATATGCAAAAATTGCAATTCCCCGATATGCTTTACCAGCGCCTTTCTCAAGGCAAATAGCTGTTTTGTTTAGACTTTGAAGTGTTGGCATATGTCGCTGGTGAAAGCCTGATACAGATTAGAATATTACTGTAAAATAAAGATTTAGATTCAAGAGCAACAGGCATGAGCGAAATCGCGAATACACCAGAACCCCCTTATTACGCCGTAATTTTTACAAGTTTGCTCAGCGAGCTCGACGAGCAAGGTTACGCAGAAACTGCACAACGTATGTTGGATCTTGCCACACAGCAGCCTGGTTTTCTCGGGTTTGAAAGCGCGCGTGACGGGCTTGGAATTTCAGTGTCTTATTGGCAGAGTCTCGAGGCAATAAAGGCGTGGAAGCAGCAAGTCGAGCACCAAGCCGCGCAGCAAAACGGTCGTAGCCGGTGGTATAGTGCCTACTCTACGCGTATTGCCCGAGTTGAGCGTGATTACCGCTTCGGTTAATCTATGCTTACCAATTAAGTTCAAGCTTGGTAATTTTTTAGAAACTCTAGCACCGCTTCAGGGTCGCCACGAAACAACACCCGATCGCGTTTTTTTTCGATTTGATAATTGTACATGGGGTCGTAGTAGTCGCGCAGTAGGGGTTCAATCCAATGCAGATGTAAGCTGTTATCACCCAGGCGATGGGCCTGTAATGCTTTCTCCAGAGTTTCGCGTAGTTTTTGATGACGTTCGCTGCCCAGGCGTTTTCGGATATTGTCAAAAGATTGCCGCAGATCATTGGCAAAATACACGAAGCCTTCCTCGCGCCCCAGTGTGGCTTCGCACTCGGCCAAATTATCGAGAATATAATTATTAAATGAATGCTCGATGCGTTGCTGCAATGTTGTTTCCACCACCACAAGCGGCGCAGATTTCATGGCCGTATGCAAGGTAAGTGGGAGTGCGCAACGACCAATGAGATGGCTTTCATCCTCTAGAACAATAGCGTGCTCTGGGTTGTGAGTGGCTGCTTTCAAAAGATCTATAAAAAGGCTATTTTCAAAGCTTGTTTGAGAAGGTTGACCCCCTAAACGTTTTCCAAAAGCGCTGCCGCGATGATGCGCCAAGCCTTCTAAATCTACGCTGTTAAGTAACTTTTTCAACAATTCAGTTTTTGCTGATCCGGTATGCCCTGCAATTAAAATATAACGACCAGTGGTATTGAGATTTTCGTTAAAATTCAGTAAAAAGCGTCGCATTGCTTTATAACCGCCTTCCACGCGAGGGCACTCAACACCTGCATCGGCCAACCATTCCTGACAGGTTTTTGAACGCAAACCACCACGCCAGCAAAAAAGCACATTATTTTGATGCTGATTACAAAACTTAACCCAGTCGTCAACGCGCTGTGTTTTTAAATTGCCGCTTACTAATTGGTGGCCTAATTCAATCGCAGCTTGTTGGCCGCGTTGTTTGTAACAGGTTCCTACTTGTGCACGTTCAGCATCGTTTAACAGCGGCAGATTAGTGGCGTTCGGGAAATGCCCCTTGGCAAATTCACCTGGGGAACGTGTGTCAATGCAGGGTGTATCTGTGAGAAATAGTGTCGCGTAGTCGTTAATAGTGCGCATGTTAACCAATATGGGTCTGACTCGATTGAACCGGTCTTGATTTACTCGACAATCACTCGCTTACCATCGTGGTAGCTCAGAAGCTCGCCGATGATAGCCACTTCGCAGTTGTGTCGCTGCAAAAGCGTGGCCACTTGCTCGACACCTTCAGGACGCACTGCAATCAATAACCCGCCACTGGTTTGCGGATCACAGAGAATTGCTTTTTGCTCGTCATTGAGCGAGCTTACGTGTTTGCCGTAGCTTTCAAAATTACGCTCAGTGCCTCCTGGTATGCAGCCTTGTGCCAGATAAGCGCGTACTTCTGGAATAACCGGTACAGCGTCGAAACGAAGCTGTGCCAGTAATTGGCTCGCCTCACTCATTTCAATTAAATGCCCTAACAAGCCAAACCCGGTAACGTCGGTCAACGCGGTTACTGCGGGAATTTGCGCCAGTTCCGCCCCGACTGTATTGAGTTTACACATCAGGTCGCGGGCGATATGGGCATGTTCCGGTAGGAGTTTTTTTTGTTTCTGCGCTGTGCTGAGCACGCCTATGCCGAGTGGTTTGGTGAGAAACAACTGACAGCCAGCCTCAGCAGAGGCGTTCTGACGGAGATTTTCTTTGGACACCCGCCCTGTGACAGCCAACCCAAATATGGGTTCCGGGGAATCTATACTGTGACCACCGGCCAGGGGCATTCCCGCATCACTACAGGCTTTGCGTCCGCCCTCGATCACCTGAGCCGCAAGGTCAGGCGGGAGAATATTTATAGGCCAGCCCAAAATGGCGATTGCCATTAAAGGCGTACCGCCCATCGCGTATATGTCACTAATGGCGTTGGTGGCAGCGATACGACCAAAATCGAAGGGATCGTCGGCAATAGGCATAAAGAAATCTGTGGTACTTAATATAACCTCGCCGTTGCCTAAATCGTATGCGGCTGCGTCATCTTTGGTGTTGTTGCCCACCAGCAGCTGTGGGCTTTTAAAAGGATTGCCTGCGTTGCCGATAATTTTTTCGAGTACTGCCGGCGAAATTTTGCAGCCGCAGCCAGCGCCGTGGCTGAATTCTGTAAGTTTGATAGGTGTGCTCATGGTCAGTTATGAGTTTCACAATGGCTGTAAGGGTTTATCGTAAAAACCGCCAATTGTGAGCCCAATTGGCGGTTGTGTAAATTGCTTTAAACATTTGCTGAGGGATTCAATTAATTAGCGTCGTGCGACAACCGCGCCAGAACCATAGACTGTGGATTCGAGAGCGGGGTTGCCCAGGTAGCTAACGGTGCCGCTCCCTGCAATTTGAGATTGCAGCGTTTCCACTTCGCCGCACAGAGTTTCGCCTGAGCCCGCTATATTGACTTTTGCACTCTGCGCATGCAGTTCTTCTGCGTTTATTTTTCCGCTGCCAAATATTTCAAACTCTGCCGCTTGGGTTTTACCACTTGCGGTAATCTTGCCTGAGCCATATATGCTGCCTTCAAAGTTTGAGTTATTGACTTCGATTACATCGAAACTGCCGGTACCGTGAATCGCAACACGTTTGATGTCGGGTAAAGAAATTGTGATTTTAATGGGTGATTTGAAATGTATGTCTGAATTCGTGGTAATTTGCAGTGTTGATCCCTTAACCTTGGTTTTGATAACTGCAAGTAGATTATCATCGGCTGTTATTTTTAAATTGGATACTCCGTGGCTGACTGTAACCTGTGCGGGAACGCTTAATTCGACTTCGTTAACATCACTCAAATGGCGATTTTCTGTAGCTGAGTTACCGGAACCTGAAGGGCTTGCAAATACAAAAATGCTAACGCAAAAAAGCGCGAAGATGGCGAGAGTTTTTTTTCTAGCGCTCATGATTTTCTCCATGAATTTATTCGCAGAAGGGTTTAGTTCGCCGTGCAACAATGGCTAGTGCACGCTTGTCTCGATACTGACCAGATTACTATCTCACGATTTATGCCAGTATTTGGCCTTGTTGTAACCTGTTGAAAATTAAGGGAAATATATTTTTATGCGTACAGGGGTAAGCAGGAGCGTTAGTGAGTTAAACCAACTGTTATGATAAAACCGTTATTTGTAGTCAGCATCGCTAACAGCACTGTTAACGTGGAAATAAATAAGGGTTTTGTGATCTGCGATGGTTCAATTTGGTTGTTGTTATGGCAGAATAGGCTGTCGTGTTGCTCAGACAACTTTGTAAAATCGCGCTAACAGAAAATATCATAATAATGGCGCAAACTTTTATTCGGAATACCATAAAAAAATCTGTGTATGTGTGCTTGATACTATAAAAAAGTTAGCACTTTAGTAGTCCTGCATGATTTTCCCGAATTCAAAAAACTTCAATAATAATCATGGGAGTTATTTCTATGTTTACACACACTCAAAAACGCTTTGCCAAAGCTGCGGTGATTGCAGTTTGTGCGATGTCCGCCAGCCTTGCCCAGGCGGTTACATCCGGTGCCGGCGAAGCAACCCTAAATGTTTCAAATAGTTGGGGAGGTGGTTACTGTGCCAATGTCACCGTCTCCAATAAAGGTACTGCAAACATCACCAATTGGACGGTAGAAATCGCTACTAACGGAACAACCATTAATAATCTTTGGAATGGTCAATTAAGCGGCGCCACCGTTACGCCCTACAACTACAACAGTACGATTTCACCGGGCAATTCCGTTGAATTCGGGTTTTGCGGTGTGGGCTCTGGTACGCCGGGCATTGCCGCATTGGACGTAACCGGAGGTGGCTCCGCCAGTTCAACAAGCAGTTCCTCAAGCAGCTCTTCATCAAGCAGCTCATCCAGTACCAGTTCAACCAGTAGTAGTTCTTCCAGCAGTTCATCATCATCGTCTTCTACCGGGGGTTCTTCTTCGAGCTCCAGTTCATCATCCAGTAGCAGCTCATCAAGCAGTTCCGGAGTTGTGGGTGGTAGCTGTAGTGGTGTTAATGAATACCCTAACTGGACCTCGCAAGACTGGTCTGGCGGTCCCTACAATCATGCCGGCGCCGGCGATAAGATGGTTTACCAAAATACGCTGTATCAGGCGAATTGGTACACAACCACTGTACCGGGTAGCGATTCTTCATGGACTAACCTGGGTGCCTGTGGTGGTTCTTCAAGCAGCACTACCAGCAGCAGTTCTTCGAGCAGCTCAAGCAGTAGTTCTTCTTCGTCCACCGGTGGTTCCAGCAGCAGCTCTTCCAGCAGCTCGTCCTCCAGTTCGACATCTTCAAGTTCCAGTTCGTCTTCGAGCTCGTCATCCACTAGCAGTAGCGGTAGCCTGCCAACCTGCAGTGGTTACGCGACCCGTTACTGGGATTGCTGTAAGGCGCACTGTAGCTGGTCGGGTAATGTTCCCGATGGCGTAGAACCCCTGGGTGCATGTAGCTCTAACGACTTGCCGATAACCGATGTCGATGCCACCAGCTCATGTGACGGCGGTGACGCACATATGTGTCACGGTATGACTCCATGGGCCGTAAGTGACACGCTCTCGTACGGTTTTGCCGCTACATCCAGTGGTGATGTGTGTGGTCGCTGCTTTGAAGTGGTATTCACCGGTGAGGGACACAATTCCGGCGACGATCCGGGTTCTAAAGCCCTGCTCGGCAAGCGCATGATTGTTCAGGCTACCAATATCGGGTTCGACGTATCTGGTGGTCAGTTTGACCTCTTGGTTCCCGGAGGTGGTGTTGGTGCCTTTAACGCCTGTTCCGATCAGTGGGGTGTTTCCAACGATGAACTGGGTGTTCAGTATGGAGGCTTCCTGGCGGCATGTAAGAATGACCTGGGATGGAATGCGTCACTCGACCAATACAAGAGCTGTGTTGCAGAGCGTTGTGAGAGTGTCTTCGGTGCCCGTGGTTTAAGCGATCTGTATCAGGGTTGTATGTGGTTCGTAGACTGGTTCCAAGCTGCTGATAACCCAGCGCTCAAGTATCGCGAAGTGGCATGCCCCGCAGAACTCACTGGTGTTTCCGGTGTGGATCGCGGTTGGTTGAACGATATCGATACCTCCTGTAACTAAACGTTCGCTCTATCTATCAACCCAGCAATAAGAAATGCTGGGTTGGTAGGAACGCTTTATAAGAAAAGGCCTCGCCATCGTTGGCGGGGCTTTTTTTATGGCTATTCCCTCCTGTTCCGTAATCTTGTGCTAAGCGTGCAATTTTTGGTCTAGAGTTAGCTTAAGGTCTTACGTGCGAAAGGGAGCCATGGGAGCCATAAACCGTGTTCTAGTAGTAGACGACGACGCTTTTACTCAAAAAGTACTTGTTAATGCGATCGCAGAGCGCTACCAGGTAGAAACCGCCAATGATGGTGAAAGAGCCATTGAAATGGCGAGTTCCTGGCAGCCGGACATCGTGCTGCTTGATGTGGAGATGCCGGGTCGCAATGGCTACGAAGTTTGTGATTTTCTCAAACGCCAAAAGAGTACCAGCCATATTCCAATTATTTTTGTGTCTGGTTGTAGCTCTGTGCGCGAGCGTATGTTGGGCTTCGAGGTGGGCGCTGATGACTATCTGGTAAAACCTTGTAGCAAAGAATTGCTCAACGCCAAACTCGAAAAAATGGATGTCTATATCGCCCAAAAAGAACAGCTTGAATCCTCCTATCAAAGCGCCCAGGACACCGCTCTGGAAGCGATTGCCACCAGTGCAGACCTGGGCAAAGCGGTGCGCTTTATTGAGCGCTCTTATCTGGTACCCTCACTTGATAAACTTTCTGAAGAGCTTGTTAATATTTTGCGTGATATGCAATTGTCGGCCTCGTTAATGTTTAGCGCTCGAACCAAAAATTATTTTGCGAGCACGAAAGGCACCGAGGTGGCACCCTTGGAGCAAGACCTTTTACAGATGCTGCATACTGAAAAACGCTTCGTGGATTTCGGGTGTCGCACTCAGGTAAATTATCCCCGGGTGGCTTTGTTAATCAAAAACATGCCACTGGAAGACCGAAATCGCTATGGCCGACTGAAGGATATTATTCCCTTCGTGTTGGGTGCGGTGGACGCCAAAGTGCGCATTATCGATGCCGAGCAGTTGTTCAAGCAGCAGAATGCCGAGCTGGGCCAGGCTGTTGAGTCTGTGCGCAAATCCCTTGCAGAAATTGGCAATATGCTGGTTCAAAACCAGTCCCAGGTTGGCGAAATCATGATAGCCCTGAATACCAGTTTGGCGTCGGAACTGCACCGCCTGGGGCTCGAAGAAGATCAGGAAACCTATATTCTGGATCAGTTCGACGATGCGTCACAAGGTATCAATCAAACTCTTGAGTGCGGCAGTAACATTCTCGATACCATGGAAAATGTGGTGCATCAATTGGAACATTTAGCGGTAGATCAGCATCAGATTATTACCGAAACCCTTACAGTGGCGGCGGAGGATCAGATCGATACCTCCGGCGACATTGAACTGTTTTGAATGATGCTTAGTTCTTGTTGATTAGCGCACAATAGTGATCAATCGCATCACGGTAGTTACTGAAGATCTCGCTTACCTCTGTGGCAGCGTAAAGACTCGATGCCAAAACCACATCACACGAAAGTTCACCATTTACCAAGCTGGCGAGCGTTGTTGCCGCTGCAGCCGATTTAATGTGTAATTCACCGCCGGCGGCCTGCAATTGCGCAAGTGTTTTTTCGATTTCGATGGTTTGAGTTTCACCTGCTTCTTTGTAAGTAATGGTCAACACAAATGTATCGCTGTCGCTAGCATTTTGTGTGCTGAACAGCTCCAGAAAAAACTGGCTGGAATTGTAAGAAAAATTTGTGCTGTTGACTTGCTCCGGGTCTTCAGACACTTCTTCTGCAGCACTGCTGAAGTGAGTAAAGTTATTGGGATAGCTCAATCGGAATTTGACATCGCTAACCGCGCTATCGATAAAATTCATAAATCCCGCGCCGAAAATTCTTTCGGCATCGCCGGGGCTGATCATGGCCGCGTAAACGCTCTTTCCGATATCGGTTAATTGATTTAGAAAGCGGTCATTAAAGCCATTGCCAATGCCAATTCCTGCGAAATGGATACCTTCCCTGCCGTTTATAACGGTATTTTCTGCGATGATTGTAGGGTTAACTTCTCCTTGATTTGCATAGGCATCAGTGAGAATAATAACGCGATTGGCTTTATGGCTTTGATAACTCTGTAATGCAGCTTCATAGGCTTTTGTAATACCCGCATTGAGGTTGGTGCTGGCCTGTGTATATAAGCCCGCCACTGCATTGGTGAAGGTGTCATCGCTGGGGTTGTAAAACCAGTTTTGTACTGGAATATCACTCCCGGTGGAGAAAGTTACCAAATTTAATACATCGCCTTCTTTAAGATGATCCAGTAAGGTCATAAGGCCGACTTTAACTACATCCAGGAGCGTGCGGTGGTCTCCGTACGTTTCGATGGCGTAAGGGGCTTCCATCGAGCCAGAAACGTCAACTAAAAGTGTTAGCACAACGTTTGGTCGTTCTTCTTGTGTCATGTTT
Source organism: Alteromonadaceae bacterium 2753L.S.0a.02 (assembly GCA_007827375.1). Lineage (NCBI taxonomy): Bacteria > Pseudomonadati > Pseudomonadota > Gammaproteobacteria > Alteromonadales > Alteromonadaceae > Alteromonadaceae bacterium 2753L.S.0a.02. Next base: position 4,113,510 of record VISH01000002.1, on the reverse strand, counting down.
GGCCCCGAGATGTTAACGCCCAGGGCATAAAGTGCGTCGTCGATTTCTTCCCTCAGAGGTATTTCAAGTGCTTGTGCTGCATAGATGCCGAATGAAACGTCGAACGGCAGATAACTATCGGCATTAAAATGCGTGAATTTTTCAGAATTTAAATATTCATAGGGACGCCCCCAGCTAGCGGGTGGCACGCGACCTTCTTGTAAGGCCGTAAAGGTCAGCTCTTTGGAAGCGGTGCTTGCTGAATCGTCGTAACTAAAATAAAAAGCAGAGCTTTCGTGATTTTCCGGCTGAGTATTGTCGTCGGGTTCATTGAGGTCTTCTGCCAATACTGCGGGAACCGGTGTTGCGGAGGCCTGAGGAGTTTTGTTTGCAGACGAGCCGCTGCCGTCGGCTTCACCGCCACAACTCGTTAGCAATAGATTGATCATGATGGTGACGAAAATAAACGCAAAACGATGAGTGATCACAACTTTGCTCCTGCGTGAACGATCCATTTTTTAAGAGGGGGATTTGCAGGCTAGGTTAAGTACGTACTGTGAAGCTTGCCACCGTGTTTTACATTCGGGTACAACTTTTCTGCTATCGCATAGAAATTGCTTCGATTAAAGCTTCATTGTGTTAACGAAAAGCAGCAGCATGTTTAGGGATATGTGGCGGAGGGGGTAATTGGATAACGCGTACTTTTTTAGCGTGTCGATCAACCACCCAGATCTGTTGTGGGTTTCGTGGATCAAAGCTAAAGGCCTGGCCTTCCGCTTGCAATTTAATCGTTGCAATATGCAGGAGTACAGGCCCCATTGTAGGCTTTGCGAGTACATACATTTCTGGCAGGTCATGCCCCATCACATACAGTAGGCCCTTAGGGCCCAGTGCACCCCCGGATGCAGCGTAAGGTTTCATCCGTTCCAAAATAGATTTGGGAAATGCCCAGCCTCCGCTGCGTCGCCACTGCTTGTCCAGCAACAATACTGAGGAATATTCGCTGCTTTTGTATGGCTCGCCACCTTTTTTGGAGTAGTGTGCAAAACCAACAATGAATCCGGAATTCACTTTATCAAACCACACCAGCGAGCCGGCGTCCATTAATCCCAAACTGTGCGATGAATCGTGCTCTAAAGGAGTGGTGTTGAATATTTCAACAGAACTGGCCATGGGTGTGAGTGAATAGTTGGAGTTCGCACACCAAAGCTTTCGCTGCATGGCCAAACAACTGTTCATGTGTCTAATAAGACCGTGTTTTGGCCCGATCCAACGCTCAATAAATTTTCCTGAATTCCGTTCGTATTTCGCAATCACGCTATTATCGACAGCGTAAAAATAGCGTTTATCTACGGCAACCCCTTGATCGGCTTCAAGCGCTTCGAATTCCCTAAGTGTTGTAGCGGAAAGTTGTTGTATGACCGGAGGCTGGTAATCTGGTTGTGTAAAATCTGAAGATGCCTGTATCGTCAGGCTTATTAAAAACCCTGCTAAAAATTTAATGAGCCGCACGGGCACCTCCAGTTTTTTGTCCCAGTTGATGACTACCCCAGATCTTGAGTATGCGAAACTAAAAACCGTAGGAAACACCGAGGTAAACTGATCGCCCTACATATTCATACTCGGTGTTTTGTTTATTAATGCCACCCTGAAACTCAGTGGTGGGCTCATTATTTAAATTAACTGCTTCGAAAAACACTTTGAGCTTGTCTCTCGCGGCCCACGCCAATTTAAAATCCCAGCGGCCAAATTCGCCCTGGTCCAAATCCTCCTCACGGCTACCGTTAATATCGGTAAGGAAGCTGTCGTTATAGGCGTAGCTTAATGCGGCATCAATGCTGCCTTTTTGATAAAACAACGACAAGTTGTAAGACGTTTCAGCTTGTCCGGGAAGTGGCAGCTTTTCTTTGCTGTCGTTGCGCTCAATTTCAACTTCGGCATCAATGTATGTCGCTGATATCGAAGCGCCCAAACCGTCAAGGGGCGATGGCAGCATGGTGAATTGTGTTTGAGCGTTGAGCTCGATACCTTGCAGTTCTGAACTTTCACCATTTTCCAGGGTGCTTACCGTTAGTTGGTCTAGAATGCTGGAGTCTATGGTACCGCTCAATCCGAGTTCCCGCAGTGCTGAATCTATGGCTGCCTGTCCTTCAAAGCTTTCGCTGCGGCTTACGATTTCATTGCTTATATCTTTATAAAAAACAGCTGCTGAAAGTAAGGTGAGATCGTTGGGGTACCATTCCATGGAAACATCAAAATTCCATGATTCGCGTGGCTTAAGTTTCGGATTTCCGATTGAGAGATCACCCGCACCAGTTTCTTCCTGATACAACGAACGGGGTGCGATACTGTCGTAGTCGGGTCTGCCGAGACCGCGGGTAATCGCGGCACGCAACATGGTTGCCTTGCCGAATTTCTGATTGAGTAAAAGTGACGGTAGCCAATTAATATAATCGCCTTTGGCATTTATTTTTTCTGCCGTACTGTCGGGTTTACGTATATAGCCGGCAGAGTCGATATCCGTTGCTTCAGCGCGGAGTCCACCAATAATTTCGGTGCTGTTAAATTGCCAGGAACCCATCGCAAACGCCGCATAAATATTTTCGGTGAGTTCATAATCGCTGGCATAACTGCCCGCGAAAGTATCGCCATCATTAAATTCAAAATAGCTGGCGTTGCTGGAATTATTGAAGAAGCGATTCATGGCATCCACATTCATCCAGATATTCGCTACATCACCGGCTTCCACGTCGTTCGTGAAGGCGCCGTTCGTAAACGCGGGATCGGTACCCAGTGTTAAACCCTGGCCAGCGTCATCATAACGGCTGAGGTCGTAATTATTATCCCTGTCGGTGCTTGTAAATTTAATGCCAGTTTTTACGTAATTGGCGCCGCTATAGTTCCACTTAAAATTGATCTGCCCCACCAGTGCGTTTTCTGTCATGTCGCGTTCTTGAAAACGCGCTCGCCGAAAGTCGATTAACGATGGATTCTGACGGTCGGGAGTACCCTGATCGGGCGTAATAGTCACAATCCCATTATTGGCAACACGCCAGCTATTGGGGCCGAAGTCTCTACCGGAGCGAAATTCCCAATAGCTGTAGGGCTCGTCCAGGGTATTTTTATTGTATTGCAGTAAGTAATCGAACAATGCTTCTTCGGTTTTGTTCTCCCCTCCAGCCGCCAGGGTGAAGAGATTTTTTTTGGGGCTTTCGAGGCGAATGTTGGCGGAAATGCGGTCTGGACCAGAGGTGCCTGTGACGCTATCAAGTACAGTAATATCTTGCGTTAGTGCTTCCTGATAGCGGTTGCGGTGTTGGTATTCATCCCAATTTGCCCAAAAACCGCGCACAAAATAGGTATCGGTCTGGGTGGGCTTAAATTCCAATACCGCCGAAAGGTTACTTCGTTCGCGACCAATAATGTAATAATTGTTTTTTACTTCCTGGGGTAGCGCGAAGCTGGCATTATCGGCAATGGGAGCCCAGTCATCCTGGTAAATGCCCTGTGCGACATACTCCCGGGACGAAAACGAGCCTCCGAGTAACCAACCAAAAGTTTTATCGCTGTTTTTACCAGAGATTAATGCGTCTATAGAGTAGGGATCGTGGCCACCATAGGCCTTGTTTTTGGGTTCAAGTTCCTCAAACCCATATCGTAAGGTGGTATAACCATAGAGGTCTACTGGGTTGTCGAAGGGTTTTTTTACATCAATGTTAACTGTACCACCGATGCCCTGTGCATCCATATCGGCCGTGGGTGTTTTAACGACTTGAACCCCACCAAGCAAACTGCCTGAGACGACGTCCATGGGGGCGGCCCGTCCGCCATCATCGGCTTCGGGTGATCCCAGTGAGATCCCGTTAATCGTGACATTATTTAACGCCGGTTGAATACCGCGAATCTGCACGAAGCGACCTTCGCCTTTTTCAACCAGCATGGAAACACCGGGTACGCGGTTTAAGCTTTCGCCAATATTCTTATCGGGCAGTTGGCCTAATTCGTCGGTACTGAGAGCTTCAAGAACCTGGCTGGCGTTTTTTTTGGCTTCCAGTGCTTTCTGACGAGACAGGCTGGTACCGGTTACCAACACTTCTTCAAAACCAGGTTCAGAGCTGGTAATCGTATTAGGTGTTTGTGCGCGGCAAATTGTTGCCAAGCTTGCGGTTTGTAAAACGGCGGCAGATAGAATGAAATACTTAACATGTCGCATTGCTGTGTACCCCCCAGAGAAATGAACAATGGCAAAAAGGGGTTATGCTGGAGCAACAGTGTTTAGCTTTGTTGGCGTGAAAATGACAATCCTATGAATGTTATGGAAGGCAACAGGTGCGCCACAACCTGGCCACGGTCGCTAAATGCCAGTAAGCAACCGCGCTTCCACTCAGCTAACTCAGTTGTGGGCGGCGCAGTACGTTGTTTTTAAGAATAAAAAAGAAAACAATACCTGCAAATATTGCGGTAACGGCATTGGCGAGTATCAAGGCCAGATTGCCCAGCATAATGCCGTAAAACAACCACATAAGTACTCCGAGTACAAAAGTAGCGTACATCACAGGCGATAAATCTGCGGTGCGTTGGGTGCGCATCACTTTTAGCGCCTGTGGTAGAAAAGCAAAGGTTGTGAGAAAAGCGGCGGCCAAACCAATAACTTCGATCATGACTAATAAACTCTTGCGTTGTTTGATTTGTGCACAGTGTAACCTATAGTAACATTTTGATCTAGATCAATTTTCTTTAGGTGCTGGCTAAATGTGAAAAATAAGTTATAAACTTCATAATATATTGATTTGTAAGGGAAATATTGTTATTGGTGGGTGTTACGTATCGTAGCGTATATGCTGGCGGTGGTTGCTTTCAGTTGGTAAAGCGGGTTTGAGATTGGCGCGCTGATCGTTTCTTTTTTCTGAAAATGGCCTAGTCGTCATCTTCCGGGCCAGTGCGTTCGGGGTAACAATGACAGCCTTTAGAGCTTTCTTTGCCAATAGCCCACATCTATCCAGCGATTCATTTTGTGGCCTACTTCCTCAAAGTGGGCAACCTTTTTAAAACCAAGACGTTCGTGCAAGGCAACGCTGGCCGCGTTGGGCATGGAAATTCCGGCAATAAGGATGCGGCAATCGCCATCGGCTAGGGCGGCAAATAATGCTTTATAAAGCTCTGTGCCGTACCCACGCCCCGTCTGTTCGGGGTGAAAATAGACCGTGGTAATGAGTGAGTATCGGTACGCTATGCGCTCTTGCCATAAGTCAGCGTAGGCGTAACCGATAATCTGGTTATTTAACTCGGCAACCAACCACGGGTAATTTTTAGTCACTTTGGCAATGCGGGCCTGCATCGCACTTTGGCTTACCGGGCTCTCTTCAAAAGATACAATGGTATTATTTACGTAGTGGTTATAAATATCAGAGATGGTACTGGCATCTTCATTCGTACAGGCACGTATTTTCACTGGAATTTTCCGCGGCGGTTTGGTCGTTTAAAATATCGTTACCCATTGCTCTTGGCAAGTGCTGAAACTTTATACATATGCAATTCAAGCCGCCGAACACGAGCACTTTTACGACGCTTTTCTCGTGTTGCAGTCTGCTATGTCGTTTAATTCACGAAATATCCTGTATAAACTGGTCCCCCCCCAAGATACAGCTATGGAGCATAGTAATGGTTAAAACCGTGCAGAGGTTGGTCGTAATTCTGATTTCTTTCGCAGTACTTTTGCCGCGCGCTTTTGCGGACGATGAAATCACTTTTAAAAGTACTGAGGTCGGCAAAGGCATTTACATGCTTGAAGGCGTCGGTGGTTTTGCCGGCGGTAATATCGCACTGTCTGTCGGCGAAGACGGTGTGGTAATGATTGACGACAGTATGCCGCCGTTACTGGATAACCTTAAAACTGCCATTAGTACAGTGACTCAGCGCCCAATTACCTTTCTGATTAATACCCACCTTCACCAAGATCATACCGGCAATAATGTTTCTTTCGGGGAAGATGGTACACATATTATTGGCCACGAAAAGTTACGTGAACGCTTAAAAGAAACCGAGATTGAAGGCCCGGAAGGTAAAATGCCTGTCCCCAAAAAGGGCTTGCCTGTAATTACCTTTGAAAAGGAAATTACTTTTTACCTGAACGGTGAAAAAGCGAGGGTATTTCATTTGGAAAGCGCACATACTGATGGCGATGCTGTTATCTATTTTGAGAAATCGGATGTGCTTCACACCGGAGATATTCTTTTCAATGGCCTATTCCCGTTCATCGATTTAGAGAATGGCGGCAGTGTGCAAGGTTATATCGCTGCGCAGCAAAAACTGTACGAACTGGCAAATGATAAAACCGTTATTATTCCCGGTCACGGTCCTGTCGCCACAAAAGCTGATTTGAAAGCCGAATTTGAAATGTTGGAAGACGCGATGAAGCGTGTTGCCAAACTTAAGAAAAAAGGCATGAGCGAAGATGAAGTGGTTGCTAAAAATCCCCTGAAAAAATATGACGAAGACTGGAGTTGGGGGTTTATCAATACCGAAAAAATGACACGTACTGTGTATCAAAGCATTTGATTTAACGTGAGTGTCGAGAAAGGCCCGCATTGCGGGCCTTTGTTATTTTTGTTGGCAGGGTTTGTAGCGATGACAGCTGATGAGGTGATCGTTCACCATGCCGACGGCTTGCATAAATGCATAAACAATTGTTGGGCCTACAAAGTTAAAGCCTGCTTTTTTTAAGGCTTTACTCATCGCTTGTGATTCCGCGGTTTCAGCGGGTAAATCTGCCATGGTTTGGCATTTGTTGACTTTCTGTTGCCCGCCGACAAAAGCCCACAAAAACTCACTGAATTCACCGCTTTCCTGTAGCGCCAGAAAAGCGCGCGCATTTTGTCTGGCGCTGTTTATTTTAAGACGGTTGCGCACTATATCGGGGTTTTGCATCAATTTTTCGAGCTTTTTATCCGTGTACCGCGCCATTTTCTCGGGGTTGAAATTATCGTAGGCTTTGCGATACCCATCGCGTTTTCTAAGAATGGTTATCCAGGATAGGCCCGCCTGCGCACCGTCGAGAATTAACTTTTCAAAAAGCTGCTGGCTATCGAAAATTGGAATACCCCATTCTTCATCGTGGTATTGAATATAAAGGGGGTCACTGCCACTCCAGTCGCAGCGTTTAATGGCTGCAGTCATGCTAAATTCCTCGCACGAAATAAGCGGCAATTCTCACTGGTTATCGTGACCTTTGTTCCGGGCGGAATAAAATAAGCATCACCCGATGTGCTTGATATGTGATCACTCTGTGTTTCGACAAAGGTAATATCGCCTTCAATACAAAGCAGTATTTCGCTGGTTTTTGCCTGCCAGTGGAAGAACTCGGGAGTGTGCGTGGAAATTTCGCTTAATTCGAATTCTTTGAAGGGTGTGGGAAAACGTTGTTCGTAACTATTGGCGCGTTGTGGCGAAATAATATATTCCGCTGTGTTGGAGGGGGCGATATTGGCGATTTTCAGTAATTCGGGAACGTCGATGTGTTTTGGGGTTAAGCCTGCGCGAAGGACGTTGTCGGAGTTTGCCATTAATTCAATGTTTTGGCCCTCCAGATATGCGTGCAGTAAGCCGGAGGGTTGATAAATGGCTTCACCCTTTTCGAGTTTTACCAGATTTAGCATGTACAGAGTAAGAATGCCATTGAGGGTGTCAGGGTTTTTACGTATCCAGCGTTGAATCCAAAATTCGATCTGGTTTTTCTGGTATTTTCCAGCGATGACATCTTCATACAAAGCCTTGTGCATGGTTTTAACGCTGGCGTCATTGTCGTTAAGTGCTGTTTCAAATGCGCGCTTCAAACCCTGCGAATCGACTATCTGTAACAGAGGTTTGAGGTAGGGTTTATTTTGTAGTGCGAGTTTTATTTCTTCGAGTGAGCGAAAACCATGGAGCAACCAAAATTCGCTGAGTGCCAGTGCAAGTTCAGGTTTATCGCTTACGTCTTTGTAATTTCTGTTTTTTGCATTGAGCGAAATACCTAACTTGTTTTCTTTTGCGTAACCCGCTTTTGCCTGTTCCGGGGTTGGGTGCACCTGAATGGAAAGCATTTCTTTTACATCGAGCACTTTCAGCAAAAATTGCGGCGCACTAATCTCGTTTTCTGCGATAAATTGCTGCAAGGTTTGCTCATGATGGGTGTCTGCAATCAGGGCTGGCGCCGCCGGGTGAATGCCCAGCCAGTATTCTGCACAGGCTGTATTGTCGGGGTTAGAAAAGCCGATAAGTTCGGGAATAAAACAGCTGCCGCCCCAGGCGTAATTTTGAACCTGCCCCTGGATTTTATGAATACTTGTCATACGCGAGTTCCTTATTGCTGCCATCAAATGCAAAGGCGGGCGCTATTTTTCCGCAATGCGGGCTTGGGTGCAAGGGGGCGTTACGGATTCTCGTCGAGAGGCAGACTAAAGTGAATGGCGGCACCGCCGAGCGCGCTGGAGCGGCCGATGTGGAAATCGGCTCCCAGCCAATCTGCAATTCGGGACACAATAGCCAACCCCATGCCGTGCCCTTTGCGATGCTTGCCTTGCTCACCGCGCCAAAACGGCTTAGTGACGTGGGCGACCTCCTCGCTGTTGATACCCGCACCGTCGTCCTCTATACACACTTGGATACGTTGTTTTGCGGTATGTGCGGTTACTCTGACCTCATGTTGCGCATAGCGAACAGCATTGCTGAGTAAATTGTTGATGAGCATAGAGAGATAACGCTGGTCACAGAAGGTCACGAGGTCTTTGCCATCGTTCTTGAAGCTGATTTGCAGGTTGTCGTGTTGGTAGGTTTCCACAAGAGAGCTGATCAGGTGACTCAGTTCGAATCGTTCGTTCTGCATTTCAATGCGGTTTTCGTCCAGCCGCGCGTATTGCAGCAGTGTATTAATAAGAGATTCCATTTCTTCCATATCGCGATTGACCCTAACCGCATATTTTGCTCGTTGCTTTTCCTCGGTGGTTTCGGTTAACGCTTCGAGCCCAAAGCGTAATCTCGCTAGCGGAGTTTTGAGATCGTGGGAAACCGCTCTGGTGAGTAGTTTGTTGTCGTTCAGCAAGGACTCAATGCGGTCTGCCATGCGGTTAAATTCAGTTTCGATTTCGCGAATATAGGAAACGCCGCGCAGCTTAACGCGCGCTGCCAGATCGCCCTTACCAAAACGTCGCGCCGTGTTTCGCAGCGATATTAAGCGGTGGATCAGGGGCCACACCCAAATTAAAATTATGGCGGTTACGCCGCCGTAAAAACTGAGCGTAAGTATCAGTTCGAGTTTACCCTGATCAACGACGATGGCGTCTGCCGGTAAGCTTATGGCTAGTACTTCAAGACCATCATCGAGAGTGTAGTGGGCTGCAATCCCTTGGTCGGACTCCAACAGCAGGCGTTCACCTCGATTGAAGCTTTCTTCGAGGGTTTGCGGTAATGGGAAGTCTTCGCGTGGCAACAAAGCCAGTTGCATATCGCTGTGAGCATTCCACACGTTGATGAAATCTTCGCGCAGTGGTGTATCTGCAAGGCTTGCATGCAGGTCGTCGCTCAGTTCGAGATAGGCGTAATAAGCCGAATATCGTTGATTGCTGCCGTGAGTATTGAGGTAGATTTTGTTGAGTAACCAGCCCAGCGTTATGATTGATACCACCACCACCAGAATTAGCGAAAGGCTTAATTTCCGCATTTACCAGGCGTCCTCGGCGAACAAATAACCTTTGCCGCGAATGGTTTTAATTTTTGTAGGGTTGCTTGGGTCATCATTAAGTTTTTTGCGGATACGACACACACGTACATCAACTGAGCGGTCGAAGCCATCGTATTCAATACCGCGCAACTTACTCACCAGATCGGTGCGGCTAATCACCTCTCCCGCGCTTTCAGCCAATAACCACAAGACTTCAAATTCATTGCAGCTGAAGGCGATGGGTTGGTCGTTAAATTTAACGGATTTGGATTTTTTATCGAGAAGCAAGCTGCCAAACACCAGACGTTGCCCGTTGAGTTCCATATCATTGCGTCGCAGCAGTGCCTTGATGCGGGCCAGCAGTACGCGCGGTTTAACGGGTTTGTTGACATAGTCGTTAGCGCCGACCTCCAAACCCAGAATTTCATCGGCTTCCTCACTGCAGGCGGTCATCATCAGTATTGGCTTGTTAAAAAAATAACGTGCCTCACGGCAAACTTCGAACCCGTCTTTTTCGGGCAGCATAATGTCGAGCAGCACCAAATCGGGGTCGTCGGCTTTTATGAGTTCAACGGCAACATCACCGCGATTGGCAACGGTAACCTGGTAGCCGTTATCAATCAGGTAATCCGAAATCCACTCTGCCAGCGAGACGTCGTCTTCTACCACCAGAATATTGTCTGCCTGCATGCCGCTAACCTCCAGTTTTGTATCGCGCGTTGTACATGCCCATGCTGTATCTTCGCCAGCATTTGTGAGCGTATTAGAGCCCAGTCGCCGAGCTCTGGCTGTAACACAATGTTAACTTTGAAAACCCCATAAATTTTAATGGATTCCAGCTTATTAATCAGGCAGATGTGTCAAGCAAGGGAGACGTTTTGCCATTGTGAGTGGCTGTAGTTACTGGTTTGCCTCTTCCAGTAATCGTACTTGTTAACAAGAGCTGGCGATTGTGCATGATTATTGCGTTGTCGCCCACCGGTCTCTGCGCAGGGTGGTGCAGTGACTTCGACGGCAAACTCGTCGAATGCCATAAAGAATCAAGAAGTTACCTGCCGCCAAGAGGGATTTTTCGCAGAAGTGACCGAAAATTATAATTAAATGTTTTGGGGGCAAACTTGGAATATACCAAACCGATGATCGATCTGGTGCGCGAAATCCGTCGCCGCGCGCCTTCTGAAGTAAAACCCGCAATAAAGCTCGCAAACCCTGAATTACTGATTGAGTTGGTACCTGTTTACAGAAAAAGCTCAGACAATATTCTGAAAGCGCTGGTGCGTGAACTCATGATGATGGCGGGGGAGAATTGGTTTGAGCGTTTGGAAGCCGGCGCCGGCGATGATAGTAATCGCAGCTCGGAAAGCTTTGTGACGCGTATCTACCGCGGTCAGGTGAGCCTGGCCAGCTCCTCACAAGCTGCTGAGCCAGAAAGCGAAGAGGCTCGCGCAAAACGTCGCAAAAGGGTGTACCGAGGGCAGGTGATCGCATAAACAGCCTGCCCTACATATGGGCGTTGTCACCGCAGTGCACCAGCGCTTAACGCAGCACGTAATGATTGAAGCTTGGAGAAATGACGTATGTTCTTCGGCGAGATTTTGGCGTGTCCTCATTTGTTGCGACGAATGCGTGTCTTGAAGGCGGTGCTTCCCAGCTCCAAGCAAAATATTCGCAATTACACCGGGCCCTAAAATTTTTTACCGTCGGCGACGCTACCGTGTCACTATACTTTCATATAAAAAATGATATGATGTATCAAATCTTAAATTTGGTGTGAGAGGTGCCCGTGAAAAAATGTTATTTGTTGCCAGGTTTATTAACGGCGTGTTGCTTATTGGCTAACGATGTAATAGCGCTAACTGGCGTGGTGGTGACCTCGCAGGGTAAAGCGATAGCCGGTGCGAAGATAACGCTGGTGGGCGAGGGGCTTGAAGTCGTCAGTGATGATCTGGGCCAGTTTACCGTACCTCAGGAACGCGTCGATGAGTTGCACGTGGCTGCGCCCGGTTTCAGCCATCAGGTTATTCATTTGCATGAGCAAGACGACCTAAGTGAACCTTTGACGATTACTATGCAGGTGTCTGCCATCGAACAAGTGGATGTGATTGGTCTGCCGCTACACGCTTCTACTATGGAGTCGGCACAACCCATAAGCGTTATTTCCGGTGAGGAATTACGCAGTAAGCAGGCGTCTACCTTGGGAGAAACCCTGGCAAATGAAGTGGGGGTAAACACCAGTTACTTCGGGCCTGTCGCTAGTAGCCCCATTATTCGTGGTTTAGATGGGCCCCGTGTTTTGATCACACAAAACGGTTTGGATGTTGGCGACGTTTCGCGAATAGGGCCCGATCATGTGGTTTCAACCGAAGCCAGCACCGCAAAACAAATTGAAATTTTACGTGGCCCGGCAACGCTGTTTTTTGGTTCGGGGGCTATTGGTGGGGTCGTGAACGTCGTAGATGATCGTGTGCCCAGCGATAACCAGTTCAAGGGCGCTTACACGCTTTCACACAACACTGTTGCCAACCAGAATGACGTGTCTGCAGCAATTACTTCCGGCGTAGTCGATCTTGCTATTCACGCCGATGGATTTTGGCGTGAGAACGACGATTACCGCATACCCGTGCCGGCTGAGCGCGATCACGAAAACGAGCAGGTCACTGGCGAGCATACTCTGGAAAATAGCGCGGGCGATAGCTACGGCGGCAACCTGGGTGCCAGCTGGTTATTAGATAAGGGCTATGTTGGACTCTCTTTCGGTACCCTGGATAAGCTCAACGGTGTTCCAGGGCATCATCACGGTGAGGAGCATGATGACGCAAACGCTGAAGAAGCGGAGCACGTAGAAGAGGGGCGCGTCTTATCGGAGTTATCGCAAGATCGCTGGCAGTTAATCAGTGAAATTGCATTGGACGCTGGTTGGCTCGCAGGCATCAACACCCGAGCCGGGTACACGGATTACCGACACACTGAATTGCATGAATTAGACACCGGTGCTCGCATTCCGGAGACTGAGTTTTCTTCCACCACACAACAGCTTCGTATTGATTTGTTGCAACGGGAATTGGGGGGTTGGCGCGGAGCAACTTCGCTGGAGTTTGCTGAGGATGAATTGGATGTGCAGGGCGAAGAAGCCTTTACACCTTACACCGAGACGCAACGCTACGCCTTGGCCATTATGGAAGAAAAGCATGCGGGCTCTTTGCTGTGGCAATTGGGCGCGCGCGTTGAGCACGTATCGCTGGACGCCGTAGCCAGTGAGAATGGGGACGCATTGCCTGCTGTTGAAAAAGCGCAATTGCAACAGCAATTCACACCTGTGAGCCTGTCATTCGGCACTGTTTGGGATTTTCATCCGAGTTACAACCTCGGCATCTCACTGACTCATGCCGAGCGCGCGGCCAGCGCGGGCGAGCTGTTCGCCGCCGGGCCTCACACTGCCACGGGAACATACGAGCTAGGCGCGATTTACGCAATTGCGGAGGATGAAGAAGGCCCTCATATTACGCTTGGCACAGCACCGCAAATGGAGCGTTCAGCCAATATCGATCTAAGTTTACGCAAGCACCAGGGAACGGTGGGGTTCGTGCTCAACGCCTTTTACAACAACATTAACAACTACTATTATCTTGCCAACACTGGGCTGGATACCCACGAACTTTTTTCCCACGAGGAGCCAGCGGGGGCGGAGGCTGAAGCTGAGCATGAAGCGCATGACTTACCGGTGTACCTTTACCAGCAAAATGATGCCGCTTTGTACGGTTTGGAAGCTGAAGTCTTTTGGCAGATCAGTTCTAATTGGAAAGCGCGATTTTGGGGGGATGCGCTGCGTGCAAGGCTAAGGGACGGTACGCACCTGCCAAGGATGCCAGCACACCGTCTGGCGACGCAATGGCTGTACCAGTACAGCTCCTGGAGCTTCGATCTCAACGCGGTACATACCTTTGAACAAAATGAACTTGCCCCCTTGGAAACTCCAAGCGATGCCTATACGCTGGTGGACGCGCAGCTGAGTTACAGTCTGCCAGGCGTTAAGCACCGCGCGAGTGTATTTTTGAAAGGTGAAAACCTCACTAATGAGGAAGCGAGGCTGCACACCTCATTCCTAAAAGATCTAGCGCCAATACCAGGGCGAGGTTTCCGTATTGGTATTCGCGGCGAGTGGTGAGAACAGCTGGGTCGAACAGATCGGAACATGAATGAGAAAAGCGGAACTCAATAAAATACTCACTCGGGCAGCCCAGCAATGCGGTGTTGCCGGGGTGCGTCTTACCGACAAGCGCAAGCGGATTCTGGAACTCTTAGTCGCCCAGGAAAAGCCCTTGTCAGCCTATCAGGTTGCCGATACATACAACGAAGATAGTGACAGCACCATGCCGCCGATGTCGGTGTATCGGATTTTGGATTTTCTTGTTGCTGAACAGCTGGTGCACAAACTTCATTCCACCAATAAATATGTCGCCTGCTCCCATATAGCATGTGACCACCCTCATTACGCGCCGCAGTTTCTTATTTGTCGAGAGTGTTCCGCAGTGAAGGAGGTAGCAGCGCCTCAAGAATTGTGGGAATCACTCAATTCTCAGGCAAAAGATGCGGGTTTCCAGTTGCTGAATACTCCTCTTGAACTGGATTGCATATGTGACCGCTGTTCAAATTCCCGTTAAAATTTCAACTCTTCAACGAGGAAGCGTCGCAACCGTCACATTTTTGGCATTGTTCCGTGAGGTGGCTGGCGTTAAAATCATCGTAAATTCGCTCAGCGGAACTAACGTTCTCATTTTTCTCCATGATCCCAGGCTGTTACAAAACCTTAGGATTAAAACCCGGCGCGTCATTGGAAGACATCAAACTGGCCTACCGCAGGCTTGCGGCCTTTTATCACCCCGATCGCAACTCCGGCGACCTGCAGGCTGCAGAAATGTTTCGCCGGGTACTCGATGCCTACCGGGTGTTGGAACAGGAACTTCCCCAAAGCACTAAAAATCTACCTGCACTTTCACAACGCCCTCCCTGTCGTCGCAAACGTCGTGGTACACCATCTGATCGCCGTTACCACTGGCAACTTCCCGAAGAATATATCGGTACCCACGTGCGTTGTGAAGCCTAAAGCTATACGCTGCAACCGTTTATCGCAAAGCTCTAAGCGTAGAAAAATTTCCCTTGCCTGAACCCTAAAACAAGCGTATACCGCACAAAATTTTGTGCATTGCGATGCGGCCACACTTCCTCAAGAGCCAAGCTGTTAGCGTGCGTTTTTCTCGCCTTTTTGGAACCGCCATGATTGCCACGCTATTTGTTGCAGAGGATGACAGCTCGCTGGCACTGTTGCCTGAAAACGCAGTGACTTTTGCGACCTACCTTCATGATTACCCCAAGCTAAACGAGCCACGGTTGCGCGTGATTAACCTGTGCGATACCGGCCGGTATTTGAGTCAAGGCTACTACTGCTCACTGTTGGCTGAAGCGCGCAGCCATCAGGTTTTGCCCAGTGTTAAGCTCATCAATAATTTGCGGGTAAGCGGTGTAGCCGGCTTATGGTTTAGCGATAAACTTTTGGGAAAAACAACCGACATCGACGCACTCGCCGGCAGCCATTTATTGTGCATGGGTGAGTGCGCCAACAGCGAACTTAAAAAAATCGCACGCTTGATATTCGACGATTTTCAGGCGCCTTTGTTGCGGGTAGAAATCAGCCGCGACGGCTCGCGTATTCGTGCCGATATTCGCCGCTGCGGTTTAGCAGAAATTCCCGTTACAGATCATGAATTTTGCCAGCACGTGTTCGCGGACTACGCCCGTCAAAGCTGGCGTAAACGAGGAGCCAGTAAAAAATACCGTTGGGAAATCGCGATGTTGGTTGATGCCAATGAAAGTGTGCCTCCCAGTGATAAAGGCGCCTTGAAACGTTTTGTGAGCGCAGGTAAACGCCTGGGAATTCAGGTGCACACCGTATCGGCAGCAGAGTTGCGACATCTCAACCAGTACGACGGATTGTTTTTGCGGGAAACCACCGCCATCGATCACCACACCTACCGTCTCGCCCGGGAGGCAGAGGAATTAGGCTTGGTGGTTTTTGATGATCCCGATTCGATTTTGCGCTGCTGTAACAAGGTTTTTTTACACGATGCTTTCAATTATAAAAAAGTGCCCAGCTTGCGCACAGAGTTTATCAGCGATATTACGCCAGAAACCGCAGCTGCATTGCAGCAAAAATACGGTTTTCCATTAATTTTAAAAATGCCTGAGGGTTCATTTTCGCGCGGCGTATTTAAAGT
This sequence comes from Alteromonadaceae bacterium 2753L.S.0a.02, assembly GCA_007827375.1. Classification (NCBI taxonomy): domain Bacteria; kingdom Pseudomonadati; phylum Pseudomonadota; class Gammaproteobacteria; order Alteromonadales; family Alteromonadaceae; species Alteromonadaceae bacterium 2753L.S.0a.02. The sequence goes on along the minus strand of VISH01000002.1, from coordinate 4,097,562 downwards.
AAATGACAGCCAGGAACTGTTGGATGTTGCCAGCAAACTGTTAAAAGACTCCGCTCTGGTGCTGGCGCAGGAATATTTATTCACAGAATACGACTGGCGCATTGGCGTGCTCAACGGTCGAGCACTGTATGCATGCCGTTACTATATGGCGCGCAATCACTGGCAAATTTACAATCATGGCAACAAGCGTTTTTTCTCGGGCGGCTTCGACGCACTTGCTACCTTTGAAGTACCGCGCAAAGTCTTAACAGCCGCATTAAAAGCAGCCGCTGTCGTGGGCCAGGGTCTTTACGGTATCGATATAAAAGAGGTCGAGGGTCGGGCCTATGTGTTGGAGGTAAACGACAACCCCAGTATCGATCATGGCGTTGAAGATAAATATTTAGGTGACGAGCTCTACATGCAAATTATGTCGGAGTTTTCCCGTCGTTTGGAGTTGCGGGGGCGCTAATTTTGTCGCTGAACATTCGCGCGGCTTCGGATACGGATTTGCCGCAACTTCTTTCACTGGAACAGCAATGTTTCGACACTGACAGACTCAGCAAACGCAGCTTCAAACGTTTTATTCAATCAGCGCAAAGTGTTTTGTCGATTGCTGAAAGTGAAAACGGTGAAATGCTGGGTTACGGATTGGTCTGGTTACATAAAGGCACCCGTTTGGCACGCTTGTATTCGCTCGCGGTGTCACCAACCGCGCGCGGTATGGGAGTCGCTAAATCGTTACTGAATCAACTCGAGTTTCAGGCGAGCGAGCGTGGGCGACTCCATATGCGCTTGGAAGTTGCCGATAAAAACACTGCAGCTATCGCTCTCTATCAGGCACAGGGTTATCGTATTTTTGGTGAGTACAGTGATTATTACGATGATCACAGCGATGCCCTGCGCATGCAAAAACCGATACGCAAACTTGCGCCCGGCGGTTTTAAACGCATGACCCCCTGGTACCAACAAACTACGGAATTTACCTGTGGTCCGGCCGCACTGATGATGGCAATGGCGAGTTTTTCCAATTCAATTACCTGTGAACAATTACTTGAGCTGGATATATGGCGTGAGGCAACCACAGTGTTTATGACTTCAGGTCATGGCGGTTGTCATCCACTAGGCTTGGGGCTGGCTGCGCGTCGTCGAGGCTTTGATGTTCAGGTTTGGATAAACACCGAGCAAGCTTTATTTTTAGAGGGTGTACGCAGTGAGCACAAGAAAGCCATTATGCGCGTGGTACACAAGCAGTTTCTCGATTCGGGCTTGGCTGCAGGTGTCAGTCTCACTTACGATGAAATATCTCAACAAACTGTTGAAAACTGGCTTAAAGATGGCTTTTCCGTTTTGGTGTTAATAAGCACCTATCGACTCGATGGAAAAAAAGCACCGCATTGGGTTGTGGTAAACGGGTTCGATAATCTCTGTTTCTATGTACACGATCCGGACTTGGACGATAAAAGCCAACTTGCGATTGATTGCCAGTATGTGCCCATTGCGCGAGACGATTTTGCACGAATGTCTGCTTTTGGTGTTAACCGCTTGCGAACAGCGGTAGCGATTCAGCCCTTAAAGGAAATCTAAAAATGAATACGATACAGGCCGAGCCACTCAAGCGCATTACTATTGCGTTGTTGGGCCGAAAACTCCACCGTGATGCATGTGAAAATACCCTAATTTCTAAAATGGGTGCGGTGCGATACCGTGATGCCTATTACCTGAAACAACCCGAGGGCGAAGCCTGGATGTTTGACTATGGGGTTTTAGTAGGTTGGGATCTCAGCGAGAACGACCGACAAAAATTGTGTTTTGATATCGGTGATGCGATTGAAATCCCTACCAGTGGCGCAGTGACAGAAATTTATTCGTACAGCATCGATACCGGTAAACCCTTTGCGGTGCAGCACGATGTATTGAATATCCCCAATCACGAACCGCTAACCCGTTTAGGCTTGAGCCACGCATTCGCACAATCTGCCAAACTGGAATTTTTCGAAGACAAAGCGCAGCAGGTAATACAACAAAATGCGCACATCTCCAGAGAATTGGCAGCCACCGGAAAAGTGCCCTTATCCCGTCGCCAATTGGCGAAATTACGCGGTGTATTATTTGATACCAGCAGCGATATTACTTTGCATTTTAATTTACTCGATACACCAGAATTTTTTTGGGATTATCCCGAATTAGAAGCGGAATATCAGAAGTTGGCCAAATATCTGGATCTGTTACCGCGCATTGAAATTATGAATAAAAAACTCGATACAATTCATGGTTTGCTCGACATGCTGGCTGCCGAGCAACATCACAAACACTCGGCATTTCTGGAGTGGATAATTATTGTGTTGATTGCTGTGGATATTGTGGTGTATTTCGTTTAAGCCTGGTTGGTGTCATCCCGCGCGGGTGCCGCAAGGAATGTTTGTGAAGGATCAACCAGCACTTTATCGCACATCCCTTCCCGGCCAAACAGCATGAGGTAGGTCATGTCTGAACGATCTGTGAGCGTGATATCGATGGGCCAGGTTTGCCCGGCGAGTTCGATTGGGGTTCGAATGACGTAGCGTTGTTGCGATTCGCCGTTAGACGATTTGATTCGCCGAATATCATGGATGGGCGCTTCGCAGCGAATTATTTCTTCGGTGTTGTAAAGGTCGGGGTGCAGATCGAATCGTACCCAGGGGCGGCCACTGCGTTTGAACTTTTCCAGATTATCGACATGCAGTGATGACGAAGCCGCTCCGGTATCGACGCGTACCTGTAAATCGGTAATGCCCAATTCTGGAAGTTGTATGGTTTCTAGGCTGCCGATTATGATTTTGTCCATGCTAAAGTTCGTCTCCGAAATTTGAGATTTCATTGCCATCGAGCAGGGTGTCCTGCAAAATTTCAATGTGTTCTGCTACGTCTTCATCAGCATCTTTAAAATAGGCGATGTGAAACATGGCTTCGCCTTCCTGCACCAGGGGAATGTTTTGCTTGCCGATAATAATACCGCTGCGCGTTGTTTTTACGACTCCTGTGGTTTCCCCGAACGGTGTGCCTATCTCAGCCAGAGTATCGCCCTTGTAAACCTGATCGCCAAGATTTTTTAAAATGCGTACAATGCCGCTGGCTTCGGCGCGTACCCACGCGCTGTTGGTTGCCACGAAGGGTTCAACATTTTTTCGTTTGGCGGGTTTGGAACGTATCATATTCAGGTGCGACATAATATTTAAAATACCGCGTAGCCCCGCTTTGATAGAAAGCTCATCGAAACGCAACGCCTGCCCGGCTTCGTAGAGAAGTATTTTAACACCGGCGGCGACCGCTGCTTCCCGTAGCGATCCATCGCGTAAATTTGAATTTAACAACACCGGTACGCCAAAAGAGCGCGCCAGATCGCGGGTTTCATCGTCGCTGAGATCGGCGCGAATCTGGGGTAAGTTGGACCGGTGGATCGCCCCCGTGTGCAGGTCGATACCATAGTTGCACTGCACAACAATTTCATTGAGAAAACGATCTGCCACACGGCCCGCCAACGAACCTTTTGCGGAACCGGGAAAGCTCCGGTTCAAATCGCGACGATCGGGTAGGTATCGACTTTGATTAAGCACGCCGTATACGTTGACCATGGGTACCGCAATTAAGGTTCCGGCGGTGAGCTTGAGTGTTTTCAAGGTAATGAGGCGACGAATAATTTCGATGCCGTTGAGCTCGTCTCCATGTAAAGCGGCACTGACGAAAAGTTTTGGGCCAGGTTTCTTCGCGCGTACGATATGTACCGGCATGGTCATTTCCGCGCCGGTATACAAATCGGCGACTGGAATTTCTATACGGGTTTTCTCACCTCGTTTAATCAGATATCCGTTGATGGAAATCTCGTCCATTAACCTTTGCCCCGAGTACGGGTGTTATTGGGGCGGGCGTTTTTTTCGATAAAATCGCAAATCATGCTGGCGACATCTTTACCTGTCGCAGTTTCGATACCTTCTAGCCCCGGTGAGGAATTAACTTCCATAACCACTGGACCTCGCGAAGCTCGTAATATATCGACACCACATACATTCAGTCCCATCACTTTTGCGGCATTTATCGCTGTGGCGCGCTCATCTTTGGAAAGCCTCACCAATTCAGCGCTGCCCCCTCGATGCAGGTTCGAACGAAATTCACCCTCAGCACCTTGACGTTTCATGGCCGCGATTACCTTACCACCCACCACGAAACAGCGGATGTCTGCACCGCCGGCCTCTTTAATGAATTCCTGAACCAGAATGTTCGCTTTTAAGCCCATAAATGCCTCGATAATGGCTTCTGCGGTTTTTGCAGTTTCGGCGAGTACCACGCCTATACCCTGCGTACCTTCAAGCAGTTTAATCACGACCGGTGCGCCACCCACATTGCGAATCAAGTCGCGAATGTTGTCGGGCTTATTGGCAAAACCGGTGCGAGGCAGGCCAACACCCTTACGGGACAAGAGTTGTAATGAGCGAAGTTTGTCGCGCGAGCGGCTGATGGCAACGGACTCATTAACCACAAAGGTACCCATCATTTCAAATTGACGTACCACCGAGGTGCCATAAAAAGTAATTGAGGCTCCAATTCGTGGAATGATGGCGTCGTAGAAGGGTAATTCCTCACCGGCGTAGCGCACCGCGGGTTTGCTGCTGGTGATATCCATATAGCAGTGTAAGGTGTCGATAATATCAACTTCGTGGCCGCGAGCTTCTCCCGCTTCCTTTAGGCGGCGGGTGGAATAAAGCTCTGGACCTCGCGATAGTATTCCTATACGCATAAGTACTCCAATTTTGTAGGTTTGCAATCGATAATTTTATAAGCCAGAGAAAGGTTTAGAAGTTGTGGCTCTGAAATCTTTATTTGAGGTGGTGTGTTATTGGATATTTAATAAATTAAGTATACAAACAAAATGTGATTGTAGGCCAATTTTTAAAAACATATTTCTGACGGGTATTATAAAAACGGATGGTACTTAAGGCAGTTTTAATAAAAACCGGTTAGATCCACAAATGAGTTGTGGTTGCTTCAACAGCGCCTTAGAATGCACGCTTCCTTCGTAGGCCATATTGAGGCGTGCGCCACATTCCATGACAACTCCCATCAGCGTCGCTCGGCAGGGCGGTTTCGAAGACGATTCTCTGTTCGCGCGCATTGCAACAGATATTGAAATAAAAGGCTTCAGCATCAACCCCGCCGCATTACCCCATGAACTCGGCGACAGTCTAAGTGCGTATGCGCATCAGCTGCATGCGGCGAAATTTGAACGGGCGGGTATTGGTCGCGCCGACGATTTTTTTAAAAACAGTTTCGTTCGCAGTGACGAAATTTGCTGGATCACTGGTGAGTCGCTAACCGGTCAGGCCTGGCTTACTTGGTGTTTGCGGCTGCAGCGGTTTCTTAATCGACGCTTGTTTCTCGGGCTGTTTTCATTCGAAAGTCATTTTGCACACTATAAGCCTGGGGACTTTTATAAACGCCATTTCGATGCGTTTCGTGGCGAAGCCAACCGTGTATTGTCTGTGGTGGTTTATCTCAATCCAGCTTGGGGGCCAGATGATGGTGGTGAGTTGGTGTTGTACTCGGAAGATAGTGATACTCAAGGGGTGAAGGTAACGCCTCTGCAGGGTACCGTGGTGGTATTTTTAAGTGAGGAGTTTCCACATGAAGTGCTGCCTGCACATCGCGATCGCTATTCTATTGCCGGTTGGTATCGAGTAAACACCTCGCATGCAACTAAGGTAGACCCACCCCGTTAAGTTACAATTAAAAAAGCCCCCAGCTATAACTCCGGGGGCTTGGTGATGGGCTGGCGTAAGGCGCGTTGAAACGCGCTTTGTTTTAGGCTTACGGGTAAGTGATAGTCACGCTCTTGATTGTGAATGGTGCCGTGAGACCACCCGTTGCGAGGCTGCCATCGATATCTATCAATTCAACTCCTACCCGGCCGATATCTGCTGGAGTACCCGTAAAGGTGTGGCTAAGGGTGTAATCACCGCTCGTAATGCCCATAGTCCAGCCTGCATAAGCGCCAGAGTAGGAACCGCTGTTTTGCTGCACATACAGTTGCAGTGCGAGAGCTTCACCATCGTACTCTGGGTCGACATTGATAACCATTTCCAGCTGCGCGCCTTCAAAATCAACGGTGCTGGGCAGAATCGCCTGCGCCTTACCGTTACCACTGCTCCAGTCGTGGCTAACTACAACGCCATTCGCGTCATAGCTAATGACAGGCTGGGTTTGATAGTCATTGTTCCAGTTTGCAGTGAGGTCTACCGATTGTGTTGGGGGTGTAGTGACCACTGTGTCATCGGCGAGGGTAAGGACTAGATAGTCGAAACTGATGGAACCAGTAACGTCACCCGCCATACCATTTGCTTTGACTTGAATACCGAGGCGGGTGATGTCGGTACCTGCGGGCAAGTTGTCAATTTTTAGAATTCCCCATCCGTCGCCGTCGACATCGTAAGTCACGTTGTGTTCTCCCAAGCCCACATAAGCCCAAGCACTGGTAAATGCATGCGGCTGAAAACTTAAGTTGCCATCCTGCACGTAGGCATCGGGGAGGTGATAACGGACCATTAAACTGCCACCAGTTATGTCTACCGGATAATCAGGCAAAAGCCCGCGTATGGACACGTTTTGAGTCACTGTATCGCTTACAACGTCCCAAGTGGGGGTTAGCACCAGGTTTCCGCTGTCAACCGACAGTGTTGCCGAAGCATCGCCCGATGCGTAGGTATCGATTCCCATACTTTCTATAGAAGAATCGAAACCGAAGGTTTTGACCGGTGGCTCGGTAGGTGTAGGTTCGGGCGTCGGGGTTGGTGTCGCAGTTGGCGTTGGCGTTGGCGTCGGCGTTGGAGTAGCAGTTGGTGACGGTGTTGGTGTCGGTGTTGGAGTAGCAGTTGGTGTCGGCGTTGCAGTTGGTGTTGGCGTCGGTGTCGGTGTCGGCGTTGCAGTTGGTGTCGGCGTTGGCGTCGGCGTCGGAGTAGCAGTTGGTGTCGGCGTTGCAGTTGGCGTCGCTGATGGCTCAGAAGTTGGCACCGGCGTTACTGTTGGCATCAAAGTGGGAATCGTTGTAGGCGCCATCGTGGGCGTGGGAGTCGCCGTTGGTTCAGGTGTTGGCTCCGCTGTTGGTAGCACTGTTGGCTCTGTTGTCGGTTCTGCCGTAGCAGGCGCAACGATTTCATCCAGGGTATTGTCGAGTGATGCAGAGCCATTACCGCCGCACGCGGTTAGCAGCGCTGCACAACAAACTAGGGCACTTCGGGTTAACATTGTAGGTCACCTTTCGGTCTGATTATTGAAATACGGCGAACCGGTCCAATCACCGGTTTACCTTTAAATTCCAAAGATGACGCGCCCTACAGAGATACCGCTGTTATAAGTGGATGGACTTACACGGTTTTATTTAATGATATGTGCGCCATTTTGGCACTTAATTCATCAAATAACAACAAAATTAATGATTAAGTATTATCAAAAATTGACCGCTTATCGTATTTTTATCGAGCGTTGAGGCTGGGTATCAGACTCATAAAACCGCTTTGGAGCATTCGTCTGAAACCGCTATAGGCGGGTTTGGGGGGCTTTATAAACACTCGTTCTCTTGATGCAGTGTAAGGTGAACCAGCCAGAAGCAGTGACAATAGCGGCCTCCGGGCACTTTCCATGAGGGAAACAGTAGCCGGGCAACAGCGAGCCTCGCATTTAAGGGCTTTCAAATCGTTATTTGAGTTTGGTTTAAACAAAGCACGAAAATCTCTTTATAATGCGCGGCGTTTTCAATATTCGTAAAGCAACAGGTAAATAATTAGATGCACACAGTCGAAAAAATCGGCGGCACCTCAATGAATGATTACAACTCTGTGCGAGATAACATTGTTTTCAATCATAACGGGTCGCCCTACAACCGCATGTTCGTGGTGTCCGCGTATGGGGGGGTTACCAACAGCTTATTGGAGCACAAGAAGAGCGGTGAGCCAGGTATCTACGCCTTATTTGCTAGCGGTATGAAAGACGATAGCTGGTTAAAAAAGCTCAACGATGTTGCGCTTGAATTTCAAACCATTAATCGTTCACTCTTTGGTGAGGGTGAGTTGCTGCAAAAGGCCAACCAATTCATAAGCGAACGAATGGAAGGCGCGCGCCAATGCCTGCAGGATTTACACCGCTTGTGCCAGCACGGCCATTTTTCCATGGAAAATCACCTGGCAACGGTTCGGGAAATGCTTGCCAGTATTGGCGAAGCCCACAGCGCCTGGAATACCGTTCAATTGCTGCAACGCGATGGTATTAATGCCTGTTTTGTCGATTTAACCGGTTGGCGCTGTGAAACCCACTTGACGCTGGATGATCACATTTGTCAGGCCATTCAGGGGTTGGATCTGGACACACAACTGCCCATAGTAACCGGCTACGCCCACTGCGATACGGGGCTGATGTCGACATTCGACCGCGGTTACAGCGAAATGACATTCAGTCGTTTGGCGGTGCTGAGTGGTGCCAGTGAAGCCGTAATTCACAAAGAATTCCACTTGAGTAGCGCTGACCCCAAATTGGTCGGCGAAGCAAACGCCGTCCCTATAGGCCGTACCAATTACGATGTAGCTGATCAATTGGCCAATTTGGGAATGGAAGCCATTCACCCGAAAGCGGCTAAAGGCCTGCGGCAGAAAAATATTCCGTTGCGCGTAAAAAATACCTTCGAGCCCGATCATGAAGGTACACTTATTACCAAAGATTACGTTAGCGATAGCCCGCGAGTGGAAATTATTGCCGGCTGCAAGGGCGTTTACGCTCTGGAAGTGTTTGACCAGAATATGACAGGTGCCGTGCATAAGTACGACACTGAAATAATGGCTGCGATCAAACGCTTTAAAGCACACATTATTTCGAAAGACATCAACGCCAATACCGTTACCCATTATTTGTCTACCAACCCGAAAACCATTAAGCGTATATGCGAAGTTATTGGTGAAAAATTTCCCGAAGCGGAATTGAATGAGCAGATGGTTGCTGTAGTCTCGGCGATAGGTACCGATTTAAAAGTGCCTGGTATTTTGGCTGCGACGGTGCAGGCGGTTGCACGGGAAAATATCAGTGTGCTGGCGGTCCACCAGTCAATGCGTCAGGTGGATATGCAGTTCATGGTCGCGGAAGACGACTACGAAACCACAGTGCGTAGCCTGCATCAGGCGCTGGTCGAAGTACACCAGCATGGTCGCGCGATTAGCTTCGCGCTATAAGTGACGTATTAAAGTTGTAATCTGGGCGCTTGAGCTCTCAGGTTGCAACTATTCTTGTTATATTCTTTCGCGTTGGCCGCTGCCAGCGACCGCCAGCAGGTTATTTCCGTCATGCTCAGTTATCGTCACGCCTTCCATGCGGGTAACCATGCCGATGTTTTAAAACACACCAGCCTTACGCTCATACTTCAAAAAATGCTGCAGAAAGATAAATCTTTCTGTTATATCGATACTCACGCCGGAGCCGGTATATACAATCTGCGCGATGCCATGGCAGAAAAAAACCGTGAATATCTAACCGGCGTTAAAAAAATTCAGCGTTGTAATACCCCGGAATCCCTTGCTGGCTATTTTGATGTACTTGAGCGTTTTACCGAAAATGACCGCTACCCTGGCTCACCAGCCATTGCCGCTGCGCTTTTACGACCCCAGGATAAGCTGCACTTTTTTGAACTGCACAATACAGAGTATGCAAATTTGCAGGCGTCTCTCGGCTCAGATAAACGAGCGAATCTGTATCATCGCGATGGAATTGAAGGTGCACTGGCGCTTAGCCCTCCGACGCCACGACGCGGTTTTATATTGATTGACCCCCCTTTTGAACAAGCAACTGAATATTCAGCGATAACCCGGCTCGTAAGCGAATTGCATCGTAAATGGCCGGTTGGTGTTATCGCGATTTGGTATCCATTACTTGCCAAATTACGCAATCGTGCACCTGCAATGCTTGCGAGCATAAAAAAAACCAACCCCAAGAGTTTATTTTGTGCTGAGCTATGGATAAAACCGCAAGCCCAGGAATACGGCATGCATGGTAGTGGCCTCGCACTAATTAATTTACCCTGGCAAGTGGACGAACAACTGCAAATGCTATTGCCAGCCCTTAACGAGCAATTATCGGGTGGCGACGGTGGTTGTCGTGCTGAGTGGCTCATTGCACCGCAATAAGAGGTAGATAAATGTCTCAGGTGAATATCGGGTTGGGCGTAATCCGGCTCAAGAAAAACGAAGAACGTCGCATTAAAGCGGGCCATCTCTGGGTTTACAGCAATGAGATTGATGTCGTAAAAACACCTTTAAAAAATATTGAGCCTGGGAGCCAGGTTCGTGTCGAAACTCACAGCGGGCAACTTATGGGTATTGCCTACGTGAATCCAAATTCATTGATTTGTGCGCGCATCATTAGCCGCAACGAGCACATGCTCGATAGCTCGCTGTTGGTCCATCGCCTTAAAATCGCGTTGGGACTGCGTGAGAAATTATTTCGGCAGCCTTATTACCGCTTGGTTTACGGGGAAAGTGATTTATTGCCGGGCTTAGTGGTCGATCGCTTTGGGGAACACTTGAGCGTGCAGACCACGACTTTGGGAATGGACCTTCTCACTGAAGAAATTATTGCCGCGCTTGAAAAAGTAGTAAAACCAAAGTCTATTTTATTGCGTAATGACAGTAGTTCGCGGCAATTTGAAAATCTTGATCAGGAACTTAGAGTAGCGTTTGGTGAACCGCCTGAGAGAGTGCTATTGATTGAAAATGGTGTGAGTTTTGAAACACCTTTACACGATGGACAAAAAACCGGTTGGTTTTACGATCAGCGTCCCAACAGAGCATGGTTACGTGACATTGTGCAAGATAAACGAGTACTGGATGTATTCAGCTATGTGGGTGCTTTTGGAATACAGGCGTTAGCCTTCGGTGCGCGAGAGGTTTGGTGTGCCGATGCCTCGGCTAGCGCATTGGATATGGCGGAACGAAACGCATCAATTAACCATGCAGCGGACAAACTCACTACCTTGCAGGGTGATGCCTTTGAATCTCTCAAAGCGCTTAAAGACAACAACGAGCGATTCGATGTTGTCGTCGTCGATCCCCCCGCATTTATCAAACGTAAGAAAGATCTTGCGGAGGGCACGAATGCGTATCGGCGTATTAATGAGTTGGCGATGCGTTTATTAAACAAAGATGGTTTTTTATTAGCTGGATCTTGTTCCATGCACTTGGCTAGAGAAAGTTTGCATGAGGTGGTGCGTGCAAGCGGTCGCCACTTGGACCGGCACGTGCAAATCCTAGCGGAAGGCATGCAGGGCGCAGATCATCCCGTGCACCCCAGTATTCCAGAAACCCGCTATCTTAAGGCTATTCTGGCGCGAGTTGTGCGCGTTTAACGCGTGAGCTGCAGAATCAGGGGTTTGTGTTGTGGAAATAGCGCTACAAGCTCAATAGGTTTGCCCAGCGACATGTCGGCGTAATCGAAACCGGGCGACACCGCCTCGGAAATAAGGCCGTAATCGTACTTTTCCGAAGTCTTCAACTGAGAGGCTTTCCACCAACCTCCAGGTACAGTTAGTTGAAACTGTTGCCTTTGTGACAGGTCGTCGCCCAGTATCGTGGTAAACAGTTCGCCTTGTGGTGATATCAGGAAATACTCAAGGGCTGCACCGCTGTGAAAATAATGCACTATATCAGCTTTATTTTTGTGGAAATAACCTGTCGGTGACTCGCTGGTAAGCAGGTAATATATCGATGTCATACTCAGGCGATCGCCGTGAGGTGTGGTAACTCGCGGCTGATGTGAGGCTTCGTAGGTGCGTTTATAAAAACCACCTTCTACGTGTGGCTCGAGCGCCAAGAGCGAGATGATTTGTGTTGCGTTCATAATTTAAATGGACCAAAACGGGGGGTATTAAATGTTAAATATTACGAAAATATTAACATTTCAATAGTGGCCACCGCTGTTCCTGTTATTAACGCAACACAAATTATTACCGAGTAGTCACCTACACCGGACTTTGCCACTATGTGTAGTTTGGGAAGTTGCTTTGGGCGCCAAAAACAACATAGTCAAGTGACTCGCTTGGTGGGTGGGACACAATTTTCGCATAAATAATATTGCAATATTATTGTGATGATTTTACCGGGTACGCAAAATTATGCTGTTTTTGAGGGGCTTATCGTCAATATATTTCAAGCTGTATCCTTGAAAAAGCGTTCCCCCGCAAGCTGTTCTGTTTTTCAGATCGGTGTACTAGCCGTCATTATTCCCGCCATTTTTGCGAATTAAAAGCCACACGGTGGACATGAGTTACCAGAACGTGTAGGGTACCCCACCAACTTTGCGAATCGCCGGAGTCAGGTATCTCCAATTATAAAAAGCGAACAAGTAGGTGCAGGGAAACATTAGTGCTGGTGGTGTTGCTATTATGCGCCCTTGCCATGCGCGCGTCGTGTGCTGCCGAAATCTCTCTTTCTGCAAATACTACCCTGTCGAGCGAAGGTTATTTTGTACTTTCCTGGGATGTTCCCGATCTCCCCTCGCAAGCGCTTGAGGCCCTGCAGTTAAGGCAATCCAGCGATGCGGCTATGCGCGACTCTCAAGTAATTCCAATTGCCTCACAGTCTTCGCTGACACTGAGCGGTTACAGCGATGGTATTTACTATTTTCAGCTTGCATCGCAACCGGAGGGATTACCTCCAGCCGCCAGTAATATTATACAGGTTGCCGTCACACACCATTCTCTTACCAAAGCCTTTGGTTTTTTCTCAATGGGTTTGGTGCTCTTCCTCATATTGTGTCTCACCATATTTCTTGGTAATCGATCCTTAATAAAAGGCGATAGTTAATGGATATCGCACTGTCTCCGCAAATCGCTGCGGTAATTTTGCTATTTTTTGGGCTTCTCTGGGTGGGCTTTGGCTACTATCTTGGACGAAGCAATAATACCCTTGAAGATTACATGCTGGCGGGTAGAAATGTTGGCCTTGCATTCGCTTCAGCAACGGCTATGGCGACCTGGGTGACCAGCAACACAACCATGACTGCGCCGCAACTGACCTTCCAGCTGGGGGTGTGGGGCATGGTGGGCTATTCGCTGGGGGCGGTGGGTTTACTTTTGTTTGCGCCACTTGCGGCTCGAATAAAAACATTATTGCCGCATGGATTTACCTCGGGTGATTTTATACGTCGTCGTTACGGTGTGCTGGCCTGGCGGATCTTCCTGATTATTTCGTTGTTTTACGCGCTGGGCTGGCTCATAAGCTTGGGCATGGCAGGGGGTATTCTGGTTAATGCCTTGAGCGGCCTGCCTTACCACCTCGGAATGAGTATTATTCTCCTGGTTTGTGTGAGCTATACCTTACTGGGTGGCTTGCGTGCCGTGATTGCTACCGATTTTATACAAACGCTGATAATTATTATTGGTGTGGTTGTGATCGCGTTTCTGGTAATCGACAAGGTTGGCTTTGAAGCCATGCACAGCAAATTAACCGAGGATCATCCACAATTATTAAATTTGCTGTTCCCCGCTGCCATCATGTTTTTATTCAACAATTTGTTATTCGGTGTTGGGGAAATATTTCACTCCAACGTGTGGTGGTCTCGTGCATTTGCCTTCCGCGATAAAACCGGCGCTAAAGCCTATGTTTTAGCGGGAATCTGTTGGTTACCTATCCCTATCGTTGCTGGTTTTGTTGCACTTGCTGCACCGGTACTGGGTATTCCTGTGCCCTCAGCCGATATGGTCGGCCCATTGGTGGCCGGCAAAATTCTGGGTACTCTCGGCGCAATTATTGTTTTTATCGTCGTGTTTTCAGCACTGGCTTCAAGTTTAGACTCGCTGCTTGCGGCAACCGCAGATTTAATTACACAAGATATTTACCGCGGTCATATCAATAAAAACGCGAGCGAAGTTCATTACTTTAAAGCGAGCAAAATGATTGTAATTTTGCTGGGCCTGTTAACTTGGTTATTGTGCCTACCAAAATTAGCGACTTTGGCATCTCTCCTATATTTCACCGGTGCGTTTGTTGCAAGTGCGATATGGCCTATTGTCTTCGGCTTGTATTTTCGCTGGCCTGGAAAATTGGCGGCCAGTGGCGCAATGGTAGCCGGTACCTGTATAGGTTTGTGGTCTTATTTTTATATTGGTTTTTACGTTGCGGCTCTTGTTTCGTGCGGAGTTTCTTTAGTGGTGATGCTACTCTTAAGTGGAATGGCTCGAGAAACATTCGACTTTAATCAATTACAGAAAGCGGAGTCATAACATGATGTCATTAGGTGCGCTAAGCACGTTGGTGATGATTGCCGTTGGTATAACTGTGCTCACGCCTGTTTTGTTGCTTGTGTTGGTAATTCGTGATTTACAGCGAGGTGAGTTATGGTGAAACAAAAAACTTCTAGCCATGCTGCTACTGGTGAACAATCTCACGCAGTAAATAGAGAGCGCCCCGAAGTGTATGGCAATGCACATCCTAAAGCGCTGTTACGCGCCATTATGGAAGAGGGTGATCATTTATTGCCTCTGGAGAATCAACATGTGCTCTGTTCTGACCAGTTTGATCAGCAAACTCTGCTACAGTTGTTTCGCCTCGCTGCCAAATACGAAGCGAATCCGGAACGTTTTCGAACCCCTTTGCAAGGCAAAATATTGATAAGTGCGTTTTACGAACCCAGTACGCGCACGCGACTGTCCTTTGAAAGCGCCTGGCATCGCCTCGGCGGCGATATTATGTCGATTACCGACAGGTCCACCACGGGGATTGCCAAGGGTGAATCGCTCGGCGATGTGGGCGAGATGTTTAATAACTACGCAGACTGTGTGGTACTGCGAGACACTCGTGCAGAATCGCTCACCGAAATGAAAAATTCGCTGCGTATTCCTATCATTAACGCAGGTAACGGTGTTGATGAACACCCAACCCAAGCGATGGCCGATATCTACACTATTTTCAAATGGCGGCCAGAACTCATTCTTAAAGATATTGAAGAAAGCCGAAAAATTCGCATTGGCATTATTGGTGTGCCCCATAAGATGCGCACTGTACACAGTTTGTTGAAAATATTTTCAGTGTTTCCTTATGCATTCTCTGAAGTGTTGATATTTAGTAATGAACCAGAATCGAACGACGATTCCCTACTGCAAAAGATGCGCGATCGCGGTTTAAATGTGAATTTTGCATCTCAGAGATTCGAACAAGAAGTTGCGACACTGGACGTGGTGTATATCAATGCAATCGCGTGGGTTGGCGACAGTTATGAAACTTACGGTAATGAATTTAAGTTGGATGCATCGACGCCATTAAAAAAGGGCGCAATTGTATTGCACCCTCTGGCGCGCGGTGAGGAACTGTCCGTGGATTTGGATAACACCGAACATAACTGGTATTTCTCCCAGGCGCGTGGCGCAGTATTTGTTCGCATGGCCTTGCTCACTTGTCTTGTGCATCGTAAAGGCCGTGTGCTAGACGTTGTCTAGCTGACTGTTGAAAAAATCTATCTGCATTGCCGCCGCGGCTGCATAAACAGGCGAAGAATGCCCATCTGCGATTCACTCTGCGGTTTCGCCTGTTTTTATCATGAACTGGCTGCTTGTTCTGAGTTTTGTCGACGCTATGCTGTTCGGATTTGGTACATCTTTTTTTATTTAAGCAATTGAAGGTTTATAAGCATGTGTGGTATTGCCGGCGTGATGTGCGCCTCGAAACAACAAACAATATCTTCCCAGCTCTTGGTGAATATGGCTGCAATTCAGTATCACCGCGGGCCTGATGGATTTGGTTATCAAAACTTGGATGCTCAAGGAGTCGGTTTCAGCCATGCGCGGCTTTCAATTATTGATCTTAATGAGAATCGTGCCAGGCAACCTTTTTTAAGTCAGGACGCCAACCTTTTGTTAGCTCACAACGGAGAGTTCTACGATTACCAGCGCATTCGTGCCCGGCTTACAGCCGACGGCGCTCGCTTTGTCACAAAAAGTGATTCAGAAATAATTTTGCATTTATTTCCACGTTTTGGAATAGACAAAACCTTGGAGCAACTTCGCGGTGAATTTGCATTTGCGCTCTACGAAAAAAATAACGAAACCCTTTATCTGGTGCGAGACCGCTTCGGAATTAAACCGTTGTATTGGACACAAACCGGCGACTCAGTGGTATTCGGGTCTGAATTGAAGGTTTTATTTGCGCACCCGGATGTAAAACGGGAGTTTTCGTCCCAGGGTATTTTCCACCAATTGATGCAAACTATGGTACCGGGCACAACAGCTTTTAAAGATATCCACCAGGTGAAGCCTGGCCACGTGGTACGCATTCAACGTCGCGATGGCAGGTTAATTATCGACGAACAGAAATACTGGGATCTGGATTTTCCTCTCGAACACGAACGCAAAAATATATCTGAAGGTGAAGCCATTGAGCAGGTGCGAGAGGGTTTATTGAATGCCGTTGCATTGCGCCTGGAAGCTGATGTGCCCGTTGGGAGTTATCTTTCCGGAGGAATCGATTCTTGCGCAATTATTGGTTTAGCATCTGCGTGTCGTCAGGGTCCAGTAAAAGCTTTTACTATTGGCTTTGATGACAAGGCTTATGACGAAAGCGCAATCGCGCAGGAAATGGCACAGAGCTGCGGTGCCGATCAGGATATTATGCGACTCTCGGGTAATGAGTTGTATGGGCATTTTAAGGAAACTCTATGGCACACCGAGCGCACGATTTACAATACTCTGGCAGTCGCGAAATTTTTAATGAGCCGCCATGTTAACGAAAATAAATATAAGGTAGTAATGACCGGCGAAGGATCAGATGAGCTATTCGGTGGCTACCCGGCCTTTCGGCGTGATATGTTTCTGCACGGCCTTGATTCACTGAACGTGAAAGACAAAGCTGACTGGCAATCGTTACTCGACCAGAGTAACGCCATTTTTACCGGTGCAATGCTCTCCAAAGAACAAATTGATGATCCTGCACTGCATTTTAAAGTTGGCTTTACGCCAAGCTGTTTGCAGCCCTGGCTCGCGTGTATTCCAAGTGTGCCGGGATTGCTCGCAGATGACATTCGCCATGAATTGCGGGATTACGATGCCGGTGCCGCTATCGCAGAGACTTTTGATGAAGACCAATTACGTGGTCGCCACGCACTCGATAAGGCGCAGTATGTGTGGTGCAAAACCATGCTCGAAGGCCAGATTCTGACCTGGGGTGGCGATCGCGTCGATATGGCAAACTCGATGGAAGCTCGCCCGGCGTTTCTCGATCACCATTTGGCTGCCATGGCCGTGCAGTTGCCACCGCAATATCGCATTAAGGGCCGCACCGAAAAATGGGTATTGCGCGAAGCAATGAAAGGTATTTTGCCCGAGGTATTGTATAAGCGCGAAAAATTTGCCTTTATGGCGCCCCCTGCCCATACCGACGAACTCAAGTGGCAGCAGATGAAGCAATTGGCCAACGAATATCTGAGCGAGGAAAACATTGCACAGGCGGGGCTACTGAGCTTTGAGGGTGTGCAGCAAATGTTTGCCCGGCATGACCTACCCGAAACTTCGGCCGCTGAACGGGTTCAAATGGATGCACTGATTAACCATTTGCTGGGCGTACAAATACTGCATGAACACTTTATTGCTACTGATGTACCGAAACTTGCTGCTGAGCGCGCTGCACAGTTAGGTTGGGCGGCGTAGTCGTGCTAACTGAGCATTCACTATGACATTCAAAATTAATCTCGATCGCGTAAAAAACGACATCTATACCATTGGACGCTACGGCTACAATGCTGAAGATCAGGGCGTGTATCGTCAGGGTTTTACCGACGAAGACATTAAAGCGAGAGCCTGGCTGCAACAACAATTCGATGCTGAAGGGCTTGTGAGTGATATGGATGGTGCCGGTAATGTTATTGGTCGTTGGGGCAGCTCGGATAATAAGGCGCTGATTATCGGTTCACACCTGGATTCGGTGCCTGCTGGCGGAATGTTTGATGGCGTTCTGGGAGTGGTAGCAGGATTTGAATGTATTCGGGTAATCAAAGAAAACAACATTCCACTAAAACATGCGGTAGAAGTCATTGCCACCAGTGAGGAAGAAGGGCGTTTTGGAGGAATGTTGGGTGCACAAGCTCTTTCCGGAGATTTAAAACTTGATTGGCTAGAGCGTGCTAAAGATGCTGGCGGAGAAATGCTACGTGATGCGATGGCTCGCTACCATATGCCGTACCATAAGGCGATGGAAGCCGCGCGTGACCCCAACGACCTTATCGGTTTTCTGGAATTACATATTGAACAGGGGCCGGTACTGGAACAAACCGGCAACACAATCGGTGTGGTGGAGGGTATTAGTGGCGTTTTTAAATGGAAGGTTAAGCTTATTGGCAAAGCCGACCATGCGGGAACAGCACCCATGAATCTGCGCAGTGATGCCTTCATGGGGGTTGCGGATTTCGCGCATGAAATTGCCCGCATTATTGATGAAGAAGGCACCGATAAAAGCCGTCTTACTATTGGAAGCGTCGAGTTGAAACCGGGTTTTGCGCACACAGTGCCGGGCAAAGCGGAATTTACACTGGTGGGGCGCGACATGTCTGAATCGGTAATGACAGCCATTGCTGACAGTTGCCGCAAGGTCCTCTCGGCCATCGCCCGGCGACATAAATTAATGTTTGAATATGAGCAAATGAGCTGGCTGGCTCCGCGTCATTGTTCTCCTGAAATGATGGAGTTGCTGCAGAAACATTCACAAGCCATGGACTTTAAAACCCTCGTTATGCCGAGCGGTGCCGGTCACGATGCGCAGTTTTTTACCGATATCACACCGACAGGATTATTGTTCGTTCCCAGTGTTGGAGGGGTTAGCCATGCTCCCGATGAATGGACCCACTGGCACGACGTGGAAAAGGGTTGCAATGTGCTGTTGAATGCGGTGCTAGAGTTGGTCGCTAAATGAGTAATTTCACCTAATTTTAGTTATTTTCACGAACTGGCCGTGTTCTTAAATGTTTTATTTCCTTAAAAATCAATAAGTTAAAGTTGGCATATAAGTTGTAATTAGAGTTTGTAAAGACAATAGAATTGTCGCTCGGACAGCCAATAAACTTTTCAGAGGAACTCATGGAACACAATAACTCGCATTCATTAGTGTTGGGCTACATCGCGTGGATTTTTGGATTTATCGGAGCTCACCGTTTTTACTTCGGTAAACCTATAACAGGTACTATTTGGTTTTTTACCTGCGGTTTATTTTTTATCGGATGGATCATCGATTTATTTTTAATTCCAAGTATGGAGCGTGAAGCTGATCGAAGTTATTTGGAAGGAGAGATCGATTACAGCATCGCCTGGCTCTTGCTGTTTTTCGTAGGTTTTTTCGGTGTACATCGCATGTACATGGGCAAGTGGCTTTCCGGCTTGATTTACCTACTTACCTTTGGCCTGTTCGGGCTGGGTGTGCTCTATGATTATTGGACCTTAAATGGACAGATCGACGAGCTAAATGAATATCGTCGTGATTACGCAGTGGGTTAGTGGGCAACTTGCAGAGGGTCTATTACAGCGAAGTTAAAGCGAATCCTAACAGATTCGCTTTTTTCCTATAATGTATTGTTAGGCGTTTGCGATAGCAGCCCTTAGATCACTCCTCGGCGTAATTGATCCAGTTCGATGGACTCGAACAGCGCCTGGAAATTTCCTTCGCCAAATCCCTTATTGCCTTTCCTTTGGATGTATTCGAAAAAGATCGGGCCGATGCTGTTTTTAGTAAATATCTGCAACAGGAAGCCGCCACCCTGCGCTTCGCCGCCATCGATAAGCACCTGATGTTTTTTCAACTCTGTGACATTTTCCGGGTGTTCCGGTAAGCGCTTATCAATCATTTCATAGTAGGTGTCGGGAGTTTCCTGAAATTCAATACCATTTTTAGAGAGTGTACTCACCGTGTTGTAAATGTTGGAACTTGCTAGTGCGATATGCTGAATACCCTCACCGTTGTAATCCCGAATAAACTCAGCGATTTGTGATTTGTCGTCTTTGGTTTCATTAAGAGGGATAATTACCTTACCACAGCGACTGGCGACCACTTCGCTGTACAGCCCAGTTTTTTTCCCCTCAATTTCAAATGAACGTACTCGCACGAAACCAAAAATCTTTTCGTAAAACTGACACATACGCTCAACACCACCTTTATTGAGGTTGTGAGTTAAATGGTCGATACGAACCAAATTACTAAAAGGATTGATGACGCCGGTTCTCTGAAACCCGAATTTTCCAAATAAATATTTTTCGGCATTGTCGTCCACCAAGTAAATTAGCGAGGCTCCAACGCCCTGAATGGCGGGAATCGCATAGTCGGTAAGCTCAGCTGCTTTAGCGCCCAATTCTATGGCTAATTCGAAAGCTATAACAGAGTCGGTGACTTTTAGTCCGATGGCGCTCGCGCCTCGCTTGTGTATTTTACGAAACCGTTCGGTATTGCCACCATTGCTGGGGTTGGATATAAAGTGGATATCACCCTGGTGGTAAAGCTCTGCGTTGATTTCCTTATGTATTCCTCCTCGCACCATTCCCATACGTGAGAAAAGATTGGTTAGTAGCTCCGGCTGACTTCCGGAAAACTCGAGAAAAGAAATACCTCTTACTTCCACGACTTTACTGCTGTTACTCATCAGGCTACTCCAGTATAAATTTGCGTGCTTTAGTTTAATTGCGGAATCAGTAGTTTCTCGTTTAAATTGATTTGTGTATTCGGCGCCAAATAGGAATAAACTTTGATTGCCTTCACATTGTTTGTGTTTATATTGCCGTTAAAAACCTAATGTTGATCCATAGTTGGGCGGTTGCACTGCTAGCTTGCATATGTGTGTCCGATAACTGTGCGTTCGTCTCGTAAAAGAAATAATTGCGAGAATTCATCATGGCCTCTTTGTAATAACGGGCAATTTTTATTCCTTTTGGTATGTAGTTCACGGTATTCTGAGTTTTAAAGGAAAGTAAGGTGGTTATATGCCGGGAGGTTTTGACAATCTGGCGCCTGTATCTCTACCCTAAACACACAATTAATTTAAGGTAATTGTGAGGGTTTAAAATCGGTATTTATTAAATTGACTTAAAAGACTGCTAAAAAGCAGCGATCTACTGCGAAAAAACAAGGTGTTTGGGAGCGCAAGCTGTTGCGTACGAAATTTCTGTAATAACCCTCTTGGAAGGGAAAGGAAACAGAATATTTATGCTCACCAACATCGGTAAAGAGACATGTGTAAATTCTGTCGACGCCTACGACGCTGAAAGCGCGATGTACGTATTTCAGCGGGTTGCTGAGGCTGCAACGCAGTATCCAGATAGAGTTGCGTTGATTACGCCATCGGGCGAATTCACTTATGAGTGGTTAAATACAGAAGCTAATCGCTTAGCGCACCACCTTTTAGCGTGTGGTGGCGACAAAGGCAATCGGTATGCTGTCTGCACAGAGCCATCGGTACACGTGTTTGTGGCTCTGTTGGCGATACACAAAATGGGCGGAGTTTATGTGCCGATCGATGCTTCATTTCCGGCGGCTCGAATTCTCGATATGCTCAGCGAAGTGGAGCCTTCGGCTGTGTTGTTCTATGGCGGGGATGTTCCTCAGGCACTACTACAAGCTACTACGGATAATAGTTCTGTTAAATTTATCGATCTTTCTCAAATTAATGAGGTTTATAAGCAATACCCCACCTCTGATCCAACTGTAGACATCTGCGAAAGCGATATCTCACATATATTTTTTACATCAGGAACGACTGGTAAACCTAAAGGTGTGTTGGCAACGCACGGCAATCTTAGGCATTACCTGAATAGTGCCGCACTGAAATACGGTTTCAATCAAAACGATATTTTTATCGCTGCGGCCAAATATACGTTTAGTATCAGTTTTTTTGAGTTGTTGCTGCCATTGTGGGTCGGTGCCAGTGTGATGCCCGTACCGCGCGCCGATGTGCTGGATATGAAAAAGCTTAGTGCTTATTTCGAGCGGGCAACAGTTTTTCATATCGGCCCGAGCCTCCTTAAAAAGGTATTACCCTATATAGAAAAAACTTACGAAAATTTAAGTGTGTTTTCGAATATGCGTCATGTCTCTTCGGGAGGGGACCACGTACCGCCCGATGTGCTGGAGGCACTAAAACGTATATTTATAACTGCAGAGGTCTATGTTATCTACGGTTCAACTGAAATCAGTTGTATGGGATGCACCTGGTTAGTACCTCGGGATGGTATTGTAGAGCGAACCTACGTTGGCCTTCCGCACCTCGATACATCTATTCGAATTGAAGATTCGAATGGCAATTTAGTCTCTCCTGGAGAAGCAGGGGAACTTTTGTTTGAATCCCCCGGCGTAGTAAAGGGTTATTTAAACTTGCCAGATCTCACAGCAGAAAAATTCGTTGAACGAGGTGGGAAACGCTACTATCGCATAGGGGATATAGGTAAAATTGCCGAAGATGGTTTGCTTCGGCTAATGGGGCGCAAAGACTATCAGGTACAGTTCCATGGTATTCGCATAGAGCTTCTTGAAATAGAATCCACTATTCGAAAATACGGTGAAATTCAAGATTGTGTTGTTGTTGGTCTTAATGAAGCACACAGCGAAGAAATAAGTCTGGTTGCATACGTGGTGCTTCGCTCACCCAATGAATTCAGTCTCCAAAATTTACTTGTTCATCTTAATTCCTACCTGCCTGAGTATATGATTCCCGCGCGATTTGTGGGTTTGCCGCAGCTGCCGTTAAATCACAATGGCAAACTTGACCGATCGCAGCTTCCCGAACCATCGCTAAACAACATGCTGGTGACTTCGAAATTTGTTACAGCCAGTGGTGACATCGAAAATACCTTGGTTTCCATGTGGGAAACATTGTTTGATCTCAAGGGTATCGGCGTAAACCATGATTTTTTTGAAATAGGAGGCGACTCTCTACTTGCAGTACAGTTTCTTGGATTGGTATCTGAGAAATTTCAGCGATTTATACCCATTACATCGCTTTTACAATTCCCCACGATTGCTCAAATAGCAAAGATTCTATCGGGTGAAGTGGAAGTTCCCGAGATGGGGAATGTGACTGTACTAAAAACAGGCGATACATCATTGCCACCGTTGTTTTGCTTATACGGTGTGTTTCTCTATCAGGAACTGGCTGACGCATTTAATTTGCCAAATATGGTGTGCGGCGTTTATCTGCAGGAAGAGGTGGATCTCATTAATGAGGGAGTGGAATCTGCTGCATTCAAAGCTTTTACGAATGTGGCGACAATTGCGCAAAAATATGTCGATTCGATAACACAGTATCAGCAAACCGGGCCCTACTATCTGTGTGGTGAATCCTTTGGGGGAATAATAGCGCTTGAAGCCGCTAAGCTTCTTGAGGCGCGTGGTGAAACTGTTAAATTGATCGCAATGCTCGATAGTAACGCACCCGGGTTTCTCGATAGTTTGGCGCGCATGGAGCGTTTAAAGAAGCATTTTTATAAACTGCGCATGCAGGGTACTAACTACCTTATTCAGGGTGGGGCATACAAATTGCGCAAGCTAAAGAATAGTTTGGCTACACGGCTGGGGATATCACTCAGAGAGATGGCTCAAAACCCCGACCAGGATTTACGCGTAAACGTGCGACATATCGCTTCGCAAAGTTATTCTCCAGAATATTCACAGCATTCCATAAAATTATTTAAAGCAAAAATCCGATCCGACTTCGAGCCAGATAACACAGATCTGGGCTGGGGGAAAATAGTTAGCAATGTTTCTGTCTATGAAATAGACGGTGACCATTTGGGAATTTTGAAAGGCAATAGTGTGCGTAAAATCGCGAATATCATTGAATTATCTTTTAATCGATAATGTGTCAGCTAATGGAATTCAGTTGTGCGCGGCTTAAATTTCTTCATTATCGGCAAGAGTATGCAATTTAAGTCACTGCTTCCCTTAAAGAAGACTTAAAAAGCGAAACGGCCGAATACACCTCACTTATTCATAACTTTTCAGCTTGGATAGCTCAGTTTATACTGATAGCCCGTCAAAACACAGCGGTGGTTTCTCACTATGTGCGTTAAATTCTGGGGCATTTCACTGGTTTTCATACTTTCTATGCAGCTTCATGCGCAACCTTTAAAACAGGACATCGATTATGAAGCACAGGCAAGTCAAAATATTGAGAAATTATTATCTGGTGATGCGGCGCTCGAATCATCTGAAACGACTTTGATGCCGACACAATACGATTGGGTGCGATTGACTTCTGGCGAATGGTTGAAGGGGGAGTTGGTTGCAATGTATCGTGAGGAGCTGGAGTTTGACAGTGATGTGCTCGACACGCTGATACTCGATTGGGAAGACATCGCTGAAATCCGCACCCACACGCTTAAACGCATCCGTTTTCAAGACGGTAGTGTTGTAGAGGGGCAGTTATTAATTCAGGGGGATGCAGTTCAGCTCCTGCTTGCAAATCGAGTGTATGAATACCCCAGAGCTAAGTTGATTTCGATAGCGGCTGGAGACGCACATGGATTCAGGCTCTGGGATGGTAAAATTGCGTTAGGTGGAAATTTGCGGCGTGGAAATACTGTTCAGGACGAATATACGGTAGATGTAAAAGCCAAGCGTCGAACGCCCACGAGTCGCCTTGAATTAATCTACCTCGCGAACCAATCACTCTCACAATCGGTTGAAACGGAAAATAACCATCGTGCAAATATTAACTTCGATTGGTTTCTGTCCAACCGGTGGTTTTTGCGGCCAATTGCGTTTGAAGCATTTCGTGACCGTTTTCAGAATATTGAATTGCGGGCGACCTACAGTTTTCGGCCTGGTTATTATGTTATAGATAATAGTAAAACCACCTGGAGTTTGAACGCTGGTTTAGGGTATCAGAGCACGCGTTTTGTTGAGGTGGATGAAGGCGAGGAGCAAACTCGTCGACACGTTATATATGCTATGGGTACGGCATACGATACCGAAATTACCAAGGATATTGATTTTGAATTTATATACGACCTCCAGGTGGTTGGTGAAAACGCAGGTGGCTATCTCCACCATTTAAAAACCGGCCTTGATATCGATTTGATCTCTGATTTTGATTTAAGCATCACACTCATTCGAGATCACGTGAGTGATCCCGTGAGTTCTGGGGACGAAATTCCTCAGAGCGATGATACTCGCTTGATATTTGGTATCAGTTACGAGTTTTAAGTTTGGTTAAGCGTTGAAAAATAAGTTTTTTCAGGGCTTTCTTAGAATACAACACCGAGGAACACATAGATGCTCTGGTTGTGGTTGTCTGATTTACCGTATGCTAGATACGCCGGCCCTAAAGGGCTATCCCAACCAATAAAAAAACTGCCGCTGTTAATTAATTCGGCATAGTCCACATCACTTTGTCGTTGCCAAGCGTTTCCCGCTTCTGCAGACGCACCGAGATAAAGCGGTAAGTCCAATGCGCCGAAGTCGTTTTCAGCAAGTTTATAAGTGTATACGAGGCTCGCAAAGCGCACGTGTTGACCAGAGATGGACTCACGTTCTGTACCGGATAAATTAAGAAAGCCACCTAATTGGAAATCACCCAAAATTGATAACTCATTGTCACTAACAGTGCTTTGATAGCGCAACAAGGTGCGTAAACTGTGGCGCCCGGCTGAGAGTACACCATTGTATTGCGAGTCGACTTGATTGGAATAGCCGGTTGTGTCTAGAACTTCGTCTTTGGTACGGTGTAATTCGGCCGTTAATTTCCACCCCCGCGTCGGAAAGCTTGCGTTATCGATACTGTCAAAATCGATATT
Organism: Alteromonadaceae bacterium 2753L.S.0a.02; assembly: GCA_007827375.1. Taxonomy (NCBI): domain Bacteria; kingdom Pseudomonadati; phylum Pseudomonadota; class Gammaproteobacteria; order Alteromonadales; family Alteromonadaceae; species Alteromonadaceae bacterium 2753L.S.0a.02. Next base: position 4,071,770 of record VISH01000002.1, on the reverse strand, counting down.
TAGCGCAGCACCGCTGCGTGTAGCGGAGATATTATCGGCTTCTGTCAATGATGAAAGTACCCAAGGTATATTCAGATTTGCATCAACATACATGGCGCTGAGGCGAAATTGTAGCTTGTCCAGTGGGTGCCAGCCAGTACCCATATGACTCTCCCAGACTTCCCCAGCCACATTACCTAACGATAAATTCTCTTGGCGCACATCTAGCACTTCGCGCTTGTAGCCCGTTGCTGCGAGCAAGAAGAAATTGCTGTTCCCCAGTGGCCAGTAAAGATCTGTATTGATAATTTTTTTTGTGCCAAATTCAGCACTGGTAAACCACTCGGCGCCATATTTGGAAAGGTTGGTTAATCGGTAGGAAAAACCCAATTGATAGTGGCTAAACGAGTCGAAGTCATCTTCAAAGGACAATTTGAAATCCATGTAGCCCGGGCCCCAGTCTTTTTCTTCGGCGTTGACGTGCAAAGTATTTCCGCCATTCCCTGGTGCAAGCCGGGTCGTGACCCGGGAAAATGTGCCTTGCCCGTAGAGCCTGTTGACGCCCGTGTGAATTTTTTCAAGCGAAGTAAGCGATCCGGCCTCAATATTTATTCGCTTTTTTATGTAGTCATCGCTGAGCCGGGTTGTGTTGACTATTTCGATTTGATCGATACGAATTTTTTCGTCGAGCGAAGCTAATGGTTGGGGCTGGCTATTGAGCTGACGCAATCCACGGAGTTTGCTTTCGTTAAAGGCCATTTCTGCGGCTGTATGGCCTGCTTGAATCGCTTTGGCAACGTTGTCAAAGTCGAGCATTCCAACGTCTTCCATGATGGGTTCTATAAGAATATCGGTATTTAGTAACAGTGATTTTTGGTAGTCGACGTTGCGTGTGGTTAAAAAGCTGGTGAGTTGCCTTAAAATTGCAAATCCGGAATTTAGCTCATCCCTTTTTAATGGTGGAGAGCCGATATTAACGGCAATAACGACATCCGCCCCAATAGCTTTGGCCACGCTTATGGGTAGGTTGTTGGCGATGCCTCCATCGACGAGTATGCGTTGTTGTTGTTCGATGGGTCGCACGATGCCTGGAATGGACATTGATGACTGCATTGCGGTTGCCAGGTCGCCACCGTCTAACACTACCTCCTCGCCGGTTTCCGCATCGGCGGCTACAGCGCGATAGGGGATGGGCAGGGCGTCAAATGTTTCAAATTCGACATAAACGCCAAGCATTTTATCGATCAGAGCTTTCATCGCTTGGCCCTGAATGAAGCCGCGGGGTAATTTGATGCCCTTGGCACCTATGCCCAGATCCAATTGTATGGGGTAGCTATCCAACTGTTGTTTACGCCGGATAGGAATATCGGCACGGCTGATTTTGTCGCGATACCCGGCGTTCCAATCTGCATCCAAAAACAAATTTTCGATTTCGTCCGCGCTTTTTCCCGTTGCGTACAGACCTCCTACAAATGAACCGATGCTGGTACCGACGATCATGTCTACAGGAATCTGTTGTTGCTCCAGTACTTGTAACACACCAATGTGCGCTCCGCCTCGTGCGCCGCCGCCCCCTAACACCAGGGCTACGCAGGGGCGATTGATGGCCTGTTGACAGTTGGCTGAAGACGACTCGGATTCGGCTGCGGTTACCGTTAAATTCATTGTGATGAATAACAAAGCCAGGAACCACTGGCAACGGCACTCAATTTTTGTGCGAAGGCGAAAATCCATGTAGGAGCCCTAAACCACGGTTTGGGATAACAGAAGAATTTTACGTTGGCTGTTGGCGGAAGAGAAGCCGGGTGAGATGGAGATACAACAATAAGCAAGAAATTCGTTGTTCTTTCAGCCCTGAGATGCTCAGGGTGACGATAAGATTGCGTGCCTCAAAATCATTGGGTCCAAAAAAACGGGTGGCCAAGCCACCCGTTTTCTAATCGCGAATCACGCTTATTTACCTGCGCCTTGCAGCAGGGCGTCCATGGTTTGTACATCGAATAAGGTGTTGTTGTTTCTGTCGAAAATACCGGAAGAATTACCATTGAGACCACCGGCATCCCAATAGAAGGGCAGCAGTCCGTTGGCCAGCGCTTGTTGAGTGACATAGCTGTGCCAGTGGGCACGTGATTGCAAGTGTAGGTCGAGATCGGCCCCTGACAGCTGCTCAGTGCGACGCATTGCAGAATATTCACCGAGTACCACGGGTATGCCGTTATCGACAAATTGGTTCTTCATGGCGGCGAATAACTGGTCTACCCATTCCTCTTCACCCCAGGTTGGATTGTGGTTGGTATCAGTCGATGAATGGTAGTCGGTACCCCAATAGAAGAATTGGTTGCCCCAGCTTGCATCTTCAGACATCAGCGTGAACTGGTAGGGGGTGTAGAAGTGCACTTCAACCATCATGCGGTCTTGAACACTATCCACCGGCAATTGCGCCATAAGATCATTGGTTTTTTCAATATCGGTGCTCGGTCCTTGCACAACCAATATCCGGTAAGCATTTCTACCACCGGTTGCCCTTACTGCGTCCACGAAGGTCTGGTGGTAGCTCATCAATACGGCCATTTGTTCAGTATTATCGACATTGGGTTCGTTGCTGCCGGCAAACATTAAGCGCTCGTCAAAATCGCGCAGGTGCGTTGCAATTTGTTGCCAAAATGCGCGCTGCTTGGCGTTGTTTTCCGCTTGTTTCTCTGGTGTTATGTTGTTTTCCAGCCAACCACCGTCCCAGTGGATATTGAGAATCACTGGCATGTCGTTATCCAGACACAGAGTTACCACCTCCTTAACTCGATCTAGCCAAGCCGGATCGATTGCTGCGCTTGTTTGATTGCTGTACTGATCCCATGAGGCGGGAATGCGAATCGCATCAAAGCCATTTTGTTTCACCAACTGAATCAGCTGATTACTAACCATCGGGTTGCCCCAGGCAGTTTCTCCACCAATGGCTTCCAGCGTGTTCCCAATATTCCAGCCAAGGCTAATACGGCTCGCCATGTCGATCGCCGTGCTGTCCATACCGGTATTATCGGGGGCGATTGGGTTGGTATTGTAGTTGGGGTACAAACCAGAGCCGCTCGAACTGCTGCTTGAACTTGATGAGGAGCTACTCGAACTCGACGAGGAACTGCTCGAACCGCCTGTACTTGAGCTAGAGCTAGAGCTAGAGCTAGAGCTAGAGCTAGAGGTGCTTGAGCTGGAACTTGACGAACTCGAACTGTTGCTTCCACAAACCACGCCGCCGTCGCCCCATTGGTCATTGCAGGTGTTTGCACCGATACAACTTTGATTGTTTTCCCATCCCCAGCCGTTATCCTGGTTTGCGCACACGGCATAGAGTGAGCCATACCAATTACATTGACAGACGTCGCTGCCACCGGATGTACTGGATGAGCTTGAGCTTGAGCTTGAGCTTGAGCTTGAGCTTGAGCTTGAGCTTGAGCTTGAGCTTGAGCTTGAGCTGGAAGATGAACTTGAATTGGATGAGGAGCTGGAGCTACTTGAAGAGCTGGAACTATTGGAGCTGGTAGAACTTGAACTGCTTGAGCTAGAACTGCTGGATGACGAACTGCTTGAACTTGAGCCATTATCGCCCGCTGCGATACAGTCCAAAATTGTCGCAGTAGCGTCGTCGCCGTTTCCCTGAAGCCCGAAAGCCACTGAGCCAGACGCTGCGAGCTCGCCATTCCAACTGGTATTGTACGCGGTGTAGGGATTGCTTCCCGAGACATCCGCCGACCAGCTGTTAACAATGGTCGAGCCGTTATTGTGCCGCCAGCGAACTTGCCATCCCGTGATACTGGTGCTGGAGTTGTTGGTTATATTGATGCTGGCGGTGAAGCCGGCTCCCCAATCCTGGGTCACGGTGTAATCACACTCCAGTGCGAGTGCAGGTAGTGTAATTACTGCGCTGAGAATAAACAGAGTGGCACGAAGCAGGCGGCTTCGCAGTAGGTTTTTCATTGGTTTGTCCTCTTGGAAGACGTTCTCGTTATCAATTATTGTTATCGCCGAGGTAAGCTCGGGCCGTGCGGGAAGAAGGCTACTTGAGTGGCAGTTTGGTTAGCTTGCTTTATCGCGCAAAAATGTATCAATGCGCAAAATTTTTAAGGTTTACTGCAAATATTTTTATTGAACAATCGGGTAATTAATCGACCCCTTGGCTTCGGTAAGAGGCTTTGAAGGTTTTAGGTGTGCAGCCGTACTCATTCTTGAAAAGCTTGTTGAAATAAGAAACATTTTTATAGCCAACTGAATAAGCCACTTCAGTAATATTCACATCTTCCTTTTCATTAAGTAGACGTGCCGCTTCAGTGAGTCGTAGCTTGTTGAGGTATGCCACAAAGGTATAACCCAATTCTTCTTTTAATATATCGTTGAGCTTGGTGCGGTTTACCGCGAGGCTCGCTACAGCTGTATCTAGATTTAAATCGGGGTTTGCATATTCTGTAGCCATAAAGCGCAATATTGAATCTTTTTCTTTATTTCTTTGTGGCTTTAACGACAGTTGTTGGTAAGCAATTAGAGGCCTGTCTTTTTGAAGTTTTTCTCTGAGCGTGGCAACCATACTCTTGGTGTGTTGCTTAACCACCCAAACAGCGAATGCCGTCCACAAGATCAGCATCACCGCACCAAAAGCGTATAAGTATCGCCAATTGGTACCGTGAAGGACCAATTCATCGATCTGAACGTTAGAGTCTATATCCACAGGGCTTTGGTAGGAGTTACCAAAAGTAAAACGAGGCACTTGGGTAAGCTGGTATTCCTTGTGAGAAAGTTGCAAGTCAAATAGGGTAAGCCACCACTGCGGTGTTTCGAGGCGGGTTAAATCAATTTCCACTTCCTGCCAGGACTCATCACAGGAAAAGTAAGCGCTCGGGATACGAAAGGTTGAAATATTCCCTGGCTCCGTAACCATTTCGTCTACCGTAAATATTGCAAGTGTCAATACATTTGCAGGTACACATTTCACGCTAAACGACAGGTAATTGTAGCTGGATAAATCCAGGTAATGCTTGGTGTCTTCAGTGTCTGCGAATACCAGCGCAAGTGCGGTGTAGGGGTAACGCGCTTTGTTAGTTATAGTAAAATTGAAATTAAGGCTAAAACGGTTGTCGTTAAGATGGATTTGCGAATCACCGCCCTGGACAACGTCTGAATCCATTGCGACTCGCCAGGGGTAAGCGCTGTCTTTGTTGGGTAGCAGGGGGCTGCGGGTAAAAGTACTGGAAACACAAAAAAGTGCAAGTAGTGCAGAAACAACCGTCAGTACTATGAGTAGCGCGAATGCTTTCTTATAAAATTTGAGCATTTTAATTAAACCTGGGGAACCTCTGAACTATACGATGATTTTTCTCCTGGTATTTACCAACGCCCCTGCAGTTAACTTACTGGTGCTGCTAACGATGCGCGCTTTTTGGCTCACAACTCGCTGTTAGCTAGTACAACAGCGCTATTTGGAAATTCCATGGAGCAAGAAAATCTATAAAGCGTAGTTTTAATGCTTTTATCTCCTTATAGCAAGGGCAGAGTGCACAGCGTTAAACCTTTGTAGAAATTTAATCAGGGCTAGCGGGCTAGCACTTGTAAACGGAATTTTTGACATAAAACAGCAGCGATGTATTTTCGTCGCTTTAAACCGATAAATAAATTTTATTCAAACTATCAGTTTTTTTGCTACCCGGAGGATGGCTTCACGGGAGGTATTAGTGGCTTCATCTTTGCGCCAGATAAACGAGATGTCGCGATTCATGGTTAACTCCGGTACCTTCAGTATAGCCAGGCTGGATTTCTCCACCCAGGCTTCTACGCATCGGTAGCTGAGGCAGCCCAGATAATTGCTGGAGGCAACCAGGCTCATGATCACACTCACTGAATCGTATTCTCGGTGTACATTGATTTGTTCGATATGTTCGTGTATTGAAAGGTCGAAAATTTCCCGGGTTCCTGCACCGCGCTCTCGGAGTACCCAATGGGCCATCTCTAATTGGGGCAGGCTCACCTGTTCAAGCTGACTGTAGGGGTGTTGGCTACACGCAAATATCACCAGTTCATCTTTACACCAAACTTCCCGGGCGATTTTTTCGTCATCGCTATGCCCCTCAATAACGCCGAGATCGTAGCGATAGTCCAGTAATCCACTGATAATGTGCTCGGTGTTTTCTATACCAAAATTTAATCTCAAGTTGGGGAAGCTCTGGTCCAGCGCACTAAAAAGCTGCGGTACCATGTGTTCCGCGGGGGTCTGGCTTGCGCCAATGTTTATTTCGCCACTTACAAGATCCATCTCTTTAACACCCTGCTCAATGGTGCGACAGTTATCCATGAGTTGATGCACTCTGGGACGCAGCCATTGTCCCCAGGCGGTAAGTTCCATTCCTCGTCCCTGCCTAACAAACAGTGGATTGCCCAAAATTTCTTCCAGTTGATGTAACGCCATACTGGCGGCGGCCTGGCTTATGAAAAGAACTTTGGCAGCCTCAGAAACGCTTTTATGTTTTGCCACCATTTGGAAAACCTGCAACTGCTTCAGGCTGAATTTCATATAAGTATTCTCGATGGTCGAGATAAGATTAACTGAATTGTGTTTAGCCCGGTTTGCTGCTTAATTAAGGGTATCGGCGCTAGTAATAGATCATAGTCAAAGCGATGACTTTGTGATATGCGCCGCAACTTCAAACCAGGAGCAGCACATGCACACTCTCACTTTTACCCTAGTATCGCTGCTTGCCTTATATATTGTATCTCGGAGTAAGCCCTTTGCGTTGCTGAAGGTCATTGGGCGCGTTTTTTCCGAGTGGTTCACATTGCCGACTCGAATCGAGCATACGATTGCCTTGCGCTGTGAGCAGCGTCGCTTGGAACCCTTCAAGTCGTGCCCGGGTTGCGGACGCACCCAAATCAGAGAAAGTGATTCAATTTGCAGACACTGTAAGTTGGAAGTGTCGTTGGGCCGCGGCGATTCGGACCACGACTGAGTTGTGAAAACCCTCAGGTACCGGTTGGCACGGCACAGCGCGCCAACCTTGATTTGTCAGGCGCCGGTTTTGCCGCGTGGTGCATCTGCAGACGAGGCATCTGGGGCTTTATTTTCTTTGTGATGCTCATGATGATGACCCTCCCCGTGTTCGTGATGGGTCACAGGGCTCGCCTGGGGCTCAGGTTCCTGGGCCCTGAAGCGGGCCAGAGCATCCCTGGCCATACGTGGCGACGCTTCACATACTGGGTCTTCGTGTAAGCATTGACTAACCGTCATGCCGCAACCACAGTCGCAAGGTGTTTCATCAAGATATTTCATTAACGCTTCCCGACTTTCCGGGCTGAGCCGCAGAACGTCGAGTTCATCGGCATTGGCCGCGGGCGCAATGAGCGCTAGACAGATTGCAAGGGAAGCGACCCCCGAAAGTTTTGGCACTAAAAATCGTAACATTCAAAATACTCCTGAAGATTCGTGATCTGCAGTTTAATACGCCATTGCGGATAACTTCAATGCTACTACAGCATTTTTGATGCCACCCAGCCAGGCCGTAGACTTTTAATTGAAATGTTCGCGGTAAAATAAAAAAGAAAAACATGTTAACTTTATATGACGTTATGACGCTAATTGTTGCGTGCTGGCGTCAGCTAAGTACCTTATTTTTGTTTTTGGGAAAATTACCGTGTTTCTCGCTAAATAAACTTATAGAATCCGTCACGCAATTTTCATTTATATCATAAAGAATACCCGGCGCAGACCGTGTTTCATATCTCGCTTAATATTTATAAAAAAATTAAAGGGAGGTTTAGAAGTAGGGGCTGCTTATTTTCCAAGAATTTTCCCACATTTTCTTCAGAGAACTCAAAATGAATTCAAAAATATCTTTTATATGCGGTTTGCTGGCGATGTGCTTTACGCTGGCTAGCACGCAAGCGATGAGTGCAACGGGTGTCGCCCTCGTACACGGCACAGGTAATCAAACCGATGCTTATAATGATTACTGGCGTTCCGATATGGTGGAGTCTATCCGCCAGGGCTTAAGCAATTCGAACAATTTACTCGTGGTTAATTGTGAATTTGAAAATTATATGTGGAACAGTGCTGCGTCTGGCTGCCTGGCAACGCAACTATATGATTTTATTAATGCACGCAATATTGATGATCTCGTTGTAATCACGCATTCCAACGGCGGTAATGTGATGCGCTGGATTTTGTCGAACCCGACCTGGGATAGCCGGTACCCTACCATTATTAATAGTATTCGCTGGGTGGACGTTATTGCAGCAAGTAGTGCTGGCACGCCCTTGGCCGATGCGGTTATGGCAGGCAATGAATTTGAAGCGGCTGTGGGTTGGTTATTAGGCTACCAAAGTGATGCTGTACGTATGCAACAAACCAGTTGGATGAGTTACTACAACGAAAATTGGTTGTTGGGAACTTCAGGTCGACCTGCATTGCCTGTGGGCTTTTGGAATGTTGTAGGCACCGACGTTGAAACCGCAATATGGGATTCTGACAGCTACTGCGGTGGATATGGTGAAAACCTTGGCTTAGAAATTACTCAAGCCTGGCTGGATAACTGTTCCGATGGTTTTATCAATTGTACTTCGCAAAATGCGGCCGGTAGCTTGTGGTTTTACGATACCGACCGTACCGCAGGTGACGAACCCTTAAGCCACAACCAAAGCCGTCGCAAGTGTTTTAATTTAGACGTTATATTAAGAAACGACATATAAGGTGCGCGAGATGAAAAGTCAAAAAATAGCAGTTACTTTAGTAGCAACAATGCTTGCGGTCACCGTTCAGGCGCAATCTGTATCACGTGAAGCGGTCGCTTTTACTCAACTCGTTGAACCCGATTCCAAAATTCAAATGCGCGATAAAGGTCAACATCAGAGCAGCCGGGCTTACTTCCAGAAAATAACAGGCGCGCAATTAAATAATGGCGTCGAATTTACTGTGGACGGGGAAAATGCAGTATTGCAAATTTCGCCCTTAGACAAGGCAAAGGGTAAACAGCGCATTAGCAAAACCAAAGTGCCAACGGGTATGAGCCTTTCCGGCAACAATAAAAAGCGCAATGTCGATAGTGATGAAATCGCGCTGCATCGTCGCTCCCAGGGTTTAAAAGAAAATTACCCTGAACTATACGGTCGCGCGCATGTGATGCAAATTCCTGCAGATATGGGGCGTGGTAAATTTCGCCTGAAAGCCGATAATAACGCGGCAATCGACGATGAATTTATTGTATATGTGTTCGATAAAAACAGTGCAATATCACTCGATGTCGAGACATCAAAAAGTCGTTATTCGGTGAAACAAAGATTAAACTTTGTTGCTAGCGCGAAAGGCGAATCCAATGCCCGTTTGGTTTCCGTCGACGCACAGCTGGTATCGCCCAATGGTAAAACCTATAAATTACCTGGCAATGCAAAAGGCAACCGTTTTTCCAGCAACTGGCCAATTGCCATGAAGGAACAGCGTCACCCAGGTGAATTATGGCAACTGCAGGTAAAAGCCAATATTCGTACGGCATCTGGTGAGAATGTACAGCGCATCAGCGAAGTGGCTGTTGATGTTTATGAACCCACAGCAACCCTACAAACGGTAACAAGCGATGCGCAAACCGTTGCCTTAAATCTTGAGGTTGCTAAAGCAGGTCGCTACGAAGCACGCGCGTTGGTTTATGGCACTGATTACGATGGCGCTAGCAAACCCGTATTACTGGCTTATCAGGCACAATGGCTGGTACCTGGGCAACAGCAACTCACTGTGAGTGTCGATACCGCCAAGTTACGGGCATCTGGGTTGGTTGCCCCTTATACTGTGAAATCTTTGCAATTATTGGATCAGGGTAGAATGGCTGTGCTTGAATCCAGTGAGGGCGATTGGTCTTTAAAATAGTATGTTGCGCCACAACCTCTAGGGGGTGGCGCTGATATTGAAAATGATTTGCAAGAGGTAATTATTTCACTGATAGGTGGTGAATCCCACCTGGCACATTAATCTACGCGCCAGTATCCTGAATCTTCCGTTTAAATGGCACATGGAGATTCAGGATGATCAGTGTATTCAAAAATACTAGGTGGCTTCTCGCCACCTTTTCATTATTAGCGCTTAACCACGCACAAGCCGCAACACCTGATATATTTGATATCACGCCTCTTACCGGCGATATTTGCGAAAATCAGGCTTTTGCCACCTTCGTAGATGTAAATGGAGACGGTACGTACAACACGCTTGTGTATATGGCGACTGTTACGGGTAAGAGCGAAATCTATCCCGATGGTCAAGAGCCTGGCAACGAATGGGTTTTTTATGCCACCGATAGTGGTTGCCCAGGCAATGCGCCGGGCGCGGATAAAGCTCGCCTTTCAATTCGTTTTGCTGATAGAAGTGCCCCGGGGCATCTAGATGCCAACCCGGCAACCTACACCTATAAAAGTATTCCAGCTGTAGAACTTACCACGATTAGTGGTTCTGTTAATGCGTCGGGCACTCGGTTCAATCCTTACTTAAAAATTACCGCATATCGTAATATTCAAAGCAGCGGTGCTGTGCCAGATATTATTGATGATGGCACCATTAACTATTCGTCCTTTGCCAATTACGTGTTTTCAGATGCACAAGGCATCATGGAAATTCAGGTTAATTCAGATTTCGCTGAGAATTTTCTGGATGATTTGATTCTCCACGATGCGCCTATTTCGCAAAACCCAAGCGTCGCACTGCTTTTAGACACTTCTGGCAGCATGAATTGGGGGGTGGATGGGACTTACAATGTGCCGACGTCAGAACGCAGAATAACGCTGGCCCGCAATGCCATAGAACCATTTTTATATTTAATGGAAGATTATGGCAGTAATATCATCGATTACGGAGTCGCTGCATTTCCTGATATCAACAACAACGCCGTGTGCACCGGCTGGACGGTAAAACCCCTGTCTCCGGTTACTGCTGCGGCTATCGATCAAACCGTTAACGTTGAACTGCCCGGGCTAGCGGTCATGGGAAATACTCCCTTGCTAGGTGGTATTGATGTGGCCAGCGGGTTGCTTGCGAATAGCCCTGGCTCAAAGTCGATTGTCTTGCTTAGCGACGGATACCACAACTGCCCGTTTCCAGTTGCAAGTGATGGCACGGAAGTGGCTGCCGCGGCTAGCCAGCTGAACAGCGCCAACATCACACTTCATGCTATCGGTTTTGGTAACCCGGCAGATGTGGATACCAATATGCTCGAAAATCTCGCTCAGGATACCTCTGGCGAATTTTACGCAGTCACCTCTACCGACATTACCGACCCCAGTACTGATTCTGGCGTTGAGTTACAAGAGACCTATAAAACTGTAGCCGTTCAGAGCCTTGGTTTACAAAGTATCGAAGACCCAATAGACGTTATTAAAGCGAACTCACGCAAGAACCATGGCATTAAAATTAGCCCCTTCGATACCAAAGTCAGTTTTTATGTAAGTTGGGAAAATTGCCCAAGCGCGCGACTGGAAGTAGAGCTGTTGGATGGTAACGGACGGTATGTGACGCTTGGTGACAAAGGTATCGCTTTCCATAAGGGCTCAAATTATTGGCTGCTTACACTGGGCGGAAAGGCTCTGGCAGCTCGCAAAGGTAAGAGTGACTGGACATTGCATTTATCGGCTGGTCGTACCTGTGATGAAAGCCCGCTGATATACCAATACAGTGTTGTGGGCGAATCCGATCTGAAATTGCAACCCACCATTTTGTCTAAAAATGGTTTGCCTGGCGAAAAATTACTGTTAATGGCGAAATTAACGGCCAAGAATGAACCGGTTTTAGGGGTTCTCGATGCGACAGTTGCGGTAGCACTACCTTCAGATGAAAAAGGAGCGCCCAAAACGGTTTTGCTAACGCTCTATGATGATGGCAGCCACGGTGACATCAAAGCGAAAGATGGTTTCTATTCTACCGTGTTTGGAGAAACAAAGACTCCTGGTACTTATAGCTTTGATTTTGTACTCAGTAGCAATGTTAAAAGCCGCGAACCGTTTAAGCGTTACATGCGTGTTACCAAAACGCTTAAAGAGCGCCGTGTTATCAAGCCGGAGTAATTTATACTCCTTATCCCTATAATCATACACCCCCACATCGCACAGTTTTACGAGGTGTGGGGTTTCAGGGGAGCCTCAGAAAAATGGTCTATTTTCCTGTTGGGCTTAGTTCCGTTCTGCAGCGCCAGCCCAGTCGATCTTCATTTTCTTCAGTAAGCTTTGCGATTGTTGGGACTACCTTCTATCCCCAATAATATATTCTAGCTACAACAAAACTATGGTGATTTTTCAGAGCTTCCCATCTTCGAAATTTGTTAACCGGTTACCAGCGGTATTTTCCCCAGTTATCCGGGTTCGCCCAAAACCTCGGGTTGTTCCAGTCGCGCTTTTTGTTGTAGTTGGCAAGATCATAAACATAGGTGCACAGTTCCTTGTTGCTGTTTTTATAGCGGTTTGCAAGCTTAAAACCAAATCCTAACATTGTGGTGAAATTCCATGTGCTTGATGTTTCCACAGCAATCCAGAGACGTTTTGCATGAAAGTTTCTTAAGCGCCCCACTAAAGCGAAACCTGCATCGCGGCTTAAATGTTCCAATGCGTCAAACACAACGCCCAGCTCGAAAAGTTCGTTGTTTGGTAGTTTTTCAAAGTTTTCCTCATGGCGAACCCGACAACCACGTTCTGATAACTTCTCCAGAATGGGCACTGGGTGCAAGGTGCAGTACAACAGGCTTTCGGGGAAGTTAGCTTCCAGCGTTGCAGCGAGTTCTGAGGCTATCACTTCGGCGTGTGGGTGGTTAACTATCATTTACTCTGCCATTTGGTGGATGACACCATGGTAAAGCAGCGGCTGCATCAACAAAAGGTTTAAGCGGCGATTTTACAAAAATCACTGAGCCGACACGTTTAATACACCTGGATTTAGTGGGGTATATTATTGGCAGATTGTGAATCTTAGAATATTAGGGTTTGATTAATAAGATTGGTTGATTGGGTGACGGCTTTGAGTGTATCGCAGACGGGGATATGGCGTGACGTGTAATAGCGTTTTTGAAAGTAATAAGAATTTTTTACATTATATATAATTAACATAGATATTAAATTATTGTATTAAATAGCGACGAAAATCGTGTTAATAAATTTCATGCATATTCGTACGGGTGATGTGTTTATTTTTTGTATATGATAGAAATTTAATAAACAAAAACCTGAAGTTATAACTGTGGTCGTTTTTTAGGTTGTAGTTCGGGTTGTTGTTTTAGTGCTAGCGTTAATTGTTGGCGACAATGAGAAGGTTCACGTCAACGGGTGGAATCTTGTACCTGTTATTTTTCGTTTTATGGATGGTTTCGCGTGGATTTATAGAAAAACGAAAACCGCTTTGATAGTATTTTCGAAAGTATCAAATAAATCCAGATATCAAATGGGTGGCGCGTGAACAAATTTTAATTTTCTTCCATATATTTGTTTCATAACATTTGTAATTCGGTTTAAAAATCCGGATTTATAGTTGTCGATTGTTTAATAAATATTCTATAAAAACATCGTAAGTTGCCTTGTTAGGAATATAGTTTTAGGGGTTGATTTTCTATATTTCTTGCTGTTGTCAAAACCTGAAAAGTTTGTGTAATTAAAGGAAGGGGTTTCATATGGATTCTATTTCACGCAATAAATTTAAATTTTTGATTTTAGTTGTCTTGGTGGTTCAGTGTTTCGTTATTTATATTTCTGCTGGTTCGGGAGAGCCCCAAAGGTCAATTTCGGACGCTGAGATCAACGCGATATCCGTGAACGTGGCAAAATTACTGGCTGAAAAACAATCTTTTATCACCACGGATCGCGCCAGTAATAATCAAGCACTTGCATCGCGCCATTCGACACTTGACGTGTCGCAACTTCAACACATTGTTGCTCGTGAACTGGAAAAATTCCACATCAGTGATTGTATGACTACAGGTAATCGCGCTGTGTCCAGGCAGCGTGAAGACGGTTCACAGCGGCAATATACTCAAGCGGTCAATCTCACGGCGGAAGAGCGGGAAATCCAGGAAGCTGCATACGATACATCCGCATATATTGTGAGTCAGGCCATAGAAGCAGGAGTTTGGAATCAGCAAAACTCTTTGGATCTCGCGGAGCATTTCACAAAATTGCCGGAGCCAGAAAGAGACAGAATTCGAGCGCAGCTCTACGATGCGGTAAATCGACAGGAAGTTGAGCTCGAAGCTATTCCCTTGCTGTAAGCCTAATAGAGCGAGCCGAGGGAAATATTTTTATCATCTAAACTAAAGGATTAAGTTATGAGAAAGTCAATTATTGCAATATTGGCAAGTGTAGCCCTGCCTGTTACAGCATTTGCGCAGGGTTATCATGTCGCTGGAAATGTTTACGTATCAGACACTTCTTTATCTGGTGCTATGAGCGTACGTTATAACACGACCGTGTCTGGTTCTCCCTACCTCTACGCCAATGGCTATGCGAATAGCGCGGTGTCATTTTATGGCAAAGACTCCGATGGTGAGACTTTCGTCTGTTCCGTTCCCACCACCAGTTCCTTTTATCAGGAAGCCGTTGATATTAAAAACAGCCTAACCAACGGTGGTTATCTTTACGTTACCAAGGCAGCATCAGGCAGCACTTGCACCAATGTTTATTTACTGAACGGCTCCTACTGGCAGGAATAACTCCCCGCTAAGGCAATGAGCCCCAAAGTTTAGTGCTTTGCTTTGAGGCTCTTGCTCCTTGTTCCTGCATGTAGAAAAGTCCGCGCGCATGCAATAAGCTCACAAACTGAACGCTCTTGTAGAGAGATATCAACACTTGCGTTTGGAGTTTAGCGCAGCGCCGGGCACCCAGTCTGGAGCAATCGGGCAGCTCTCATGTTTATGTTGAACTCGATGAATGTTGAAAAACTTCTATTTGTACATCGATTTCACACTGCGAAATCCTCTGATTAGAATCTAATTACCGCAATCCATACACTTCGCATATAACCAAAACGCGCTCTGGCACTCTTTTCCATTCCTGAATCATTGTACTTTTCGCGATTTCAATTGCACTTTTCGCTTCGTCGCACTCAAATTGGTTATTTTGCATACATTTTGGCGTTCTTATCACTATATTCCTCATCGCCTAGCTGAAACCCCGCAACACAACACGTAGAGGTTGGGTGCGGTCTTTAAAACGTCAACAATTTAAGTGGGTAGTAAAGTGATATCGGTTCGTTCTTTTATTGCGCTTATGGCATTAGTTACAGTTACAGCTTGTGGTGGTGGCGGTAGTGATTCTGTCACACCTCCAGCCTCAAGCTCTTCGAGTTCCTCCAGTTCCAGTTCGTCATCCAGCAGTTCTTCCAGTAGTTCGTCGAGCTCCAGTTCTTCCAGTTCCTCCAGCAGCAGCTCTTCCTCCAGCAGCAGTTCTAGCTCGTCAAGCAGTAGCTCCAGCAGTTCTTCATCGTCCACGAGCGGTGGTTCCGGGTTATTCACTCTTGCAGATTTTCCGATGGGAGTTGCGGTACCTGGGCGGTTTTTCAGTACCCCTGAGTTACAGAACACTGTGCAAGCTGAGTTCGATCAGGTAACGGCGGAGAACATTATGAAGATGAGCTATCTCCATCCAGCGGAAAATACCTTCACTTTTGATTCGGCGGACGAATTGGTGAACTGGGCAAGTGCTAACGGTGTGGGAGTGCACGGTCATACACTTATCTGGCACTCGGGATACCAGGTACCACAGTGGATGCAAAGTTACACTGGCGATTTCCAGGCCATGTTAAACACCCATGTTAGCGGAATTGCCGAACACTTTGCAGGTAAGGTTGACAGCTGGGACGTCGTCAATGAAGCCATCGACGAGAACAACGGTTGCTGGCGTAATTCACTGTTCTACCAAAAACTTGGAGAGGATTACATAGCAAATGCATTCGTAGCCGCAGACGCTGCCGATCCGGATGCTGACCTTTACTACAACGACTACAGTACCGAAGGGAGTAGCGCAGCAAAACTCGATTGCTTGATTGCATTGGTAGATGACTTGCTTGATGCCAATGTGCCCATTGATGGTGTTGGATTTCAGATGCACGTGCAACTGAGTTGGCCGAGCACAACAGCTATCGGTGATGCCTTCAAAGCAATTGTTGATCGCGGCTTAAAAGTAAAAATTACCGAACTCGAAATTCCGGTGAACAATCCATACTCGAGTGTGCCATTCCCACAATATACAAGCTTCACCGCAGATGTCGCAGAAGCTCAAAAGCAGCGCTACAAAGCCATTCTGGATACTTACCGGGCTGTCGTGCCAGCGGCACAGCGTGGTGGGTTTACGGTATGGGGTGTTTGGGACGGAGACAGCTGGATTATGGATTTGAATTCGTACAAGGATGCTGGTGCAGACGATTGGCCACTGCTCTTCACTGGTCCTGAAAACGGACCCTACGAAGCCAAGCCCGCATACGATGGTCTGGTCGAGGCATTAACCGCGCCCTAAAAAAATCCGACTAACCCTTTTTGGGCAGAGTGAATGAATGAGATCGGGCGATCCTTGTTACATTCCTCTGCCCTTATTTTATATCAGTGTTGCAATATAAATATTTGTCTTTAGCCTGGGCGATATTCTTCGTCCCAATATTCCTCTGTGACAACATCCGACACCTTCATCCCCGTTAGCTGGAATTCGTGATAACCGGTGTGTTCTGTGAATACCGCGACTTTGCCCGCTTCGATATTCAAAACTGAAAATGCATGATGAAAGGTACACTCCAGTTCCCCGGGATTGCTGAGTATTACTTTGGAGCCGTAGTGGAAATCGCTGGCAGAAAGCCCTTTGTTGCGAATTACCTCTGGCGGTTTGCCCAATTTATCTGACAATTCTTCAATCCAGGTTTCGACAAGGTGTTCACCGACGTGTTTCATGGGGACGCTTCCTCTGGGTTTTTCAAAGCCGTGCCTAACAACGATTACAAAGATAAAAATACAAAACGCCGGGGCTGGCTTCTGGTGTTTGTTCGCACAATTGCAAACTGGTGATTATTTTTTAAGCTAATAGCGGTGTATTGGCAGTTGCCTGGGAATGCCGTGCTGTTTACCAAGCTGTCTTTGTAAGGTGTGCTTTTTACAAGCTGACGATTATAGACGCTCGCGTTGGTGCTGCTGGAGCAGTTTCAGGCAATTCAATCGACTTACCCTATTCACCTACACGACTTGTAGAGAGGAGGCCGGGGCTGATGCTGTAGCGGCTTAGAGCAAGCAGCAGAGCCGCACCGCACTGACAATGTGTCAAGTTTGACAGTCAGTTATCGCCAAATATGGCAAAAATCACTCTCATTCGCCCATTCTGTAGTGGTTTCAAGTGGAAATTGCATGGCCCACTAGTTGCTATACAAATATAAGCAGTTGCTAATTAATAAATTGCGCCCGGTTTTGAGTACCTGGACGCGAATGGTGGAGCCTGTTTAGATGAATGAAACCCTGATCGAATTATCGCGTTGGCAATTTGCCATAACTGCGATGTATCACTTTATATTTGTGCCGTTAACGCTCGGCATGACATTTTTACTGGCAATTATGGAATCCGTATATGTTATGACTGGTAAAACCATTTACCGCGACATGACAAAATTTTGGGGTAAGTTGTTTGGTATTAATTTCGCCATTGGCGTTGCAACTGGCATCACCATGGAATTCCAGTTTGGTATGAACTGGTCTTATTACTCCCATTATGTGGGTGATATTTTTGGTGCTCCTCTGGCAATTGAGGGCTTGATGGCGTTTTTCCTGGAGTCCACCTTTATTGGCTTGTTTTTCTTTGGATGGGAGCGACTGAGTAAAGTAAAACACCTATTTGTTACCTGGTGTGTTGCTTTGGGAAGCAATTTTTCAGCGCTGTGGATACTTATTGCCAACGGCTGGATGCAAAACCCCCAGGGCTCTGTTTTCAACCCAGAAACTATGCGTATGGAGATGAGTAGTTTCGCCGATCTAATTTTCAACCCCGTAGCGCAAGTTAAATTCGTACATACGGTGTCTGCAGGCTATGTAACTGGCGCGATGTTTGTGCTTGCCATTTCGTCATTTTATTTGCTGCAAAAAAAGCATGTCGCTTTTGCGCGACGTTCGTTTGCAATTGCAGCCAGCTTTGGATTTGCATCAGCCGTGAGTGTTATTGTTTTGGGCGATGAAAGCGGCTATGAAATGGGGGATGTGCAAAAAGTTAAACTCGCCGCTGTTGAAGCCGAATGGCATACCCATGAACCACCTGCGGCTTTTACACTTTTCGGTATACCCAATGAAGAAAAACAAACCACAGATTACGCGGTAAGAATACCCTATGTAATGGGCTTAATCGCTACCCGTTCAATTGATGAACCCGTGGCCGGGTTACAAGAGCTAAAAGAAGAGAATCGTAAGCGTATTACTCTGGGTGCAAGAGCTAATTTCCTGCTCAAGAAATTAAAATCTGAAGGTTTATCGGAAGCGGAACAAAAGCAATTCACCGTTTTGAGCGAACACTTGGGGTACGGCTTGTTGTTACAGCCCTTTGCCGCGGATATCACACAACCTACCCAGCGAGATATTGAACAAGCCGTTGATTACAGCATTCCCAAGATCGCGCCAATGTTTTTTGCTTTTCGACTTATGGTCGCGGTTGGGTTTGTGATGTTGGTGGTTTTCGCTATGGCGTTTTGGTTTAGCGCTCGGCACGCAATAGATAAACCCAAATGGCTATTAAAACTTGCGGTGTTTAGTCTTCCGCTTCCCTGGGTGGCCAGCGAAGCAGGCTGGTTTGTTGCCGAGTATGGCAGGCAACCATGGGCAATTGCGGAAATTCTGCCGGTACACACTGCGGTCTCTAACCTCGCTGTAAGCGATGTTGTCATTTCTCTCGCGTGTATCACGCTTTTTTATACAGCCATGTTCTGCGCCGGTTTCTATCTAATGCTCAAATACGCACGTAAGGGGCCTGTTAACACCCTAAGTGAATCCGATAACAACACAGGAGTACCGGCATGATCGACTACGAAAGTTTACGAATGATCTGGTGGCTGCTTGTTGGAGTATTGTTAATTGGTTTTGCGATTACCGACGGTTTTGATTTGGGGGTCGGGGCTTTACTTACTTTAGTAGCAAAAAGTGACACTGAACGGCGTGTACTTATAAACACCATTGGCCCCCATTGGGATGGTAATCAAGTATGGTTTATTACCGCTGGAGGGGCAATTTTTGCAGCGTGGCCAATGATTTATGCAACAGCGTTTTCCGGATTTTATTTGGCGTTGATGCTAACCCTCGCAGCGCTTTGGATGCGTCCTTTGGGCTTTGATTATCGCAGCAAATTGGACAACAAAAAATGGCGGCAAACCTGGGACTGGTTGCTGTTTACTGGCGGTATGGTACCTGCGCTTATATTTGGTGTGACCTTTGGTAATTTATTATTGGGCGTACCTTTTGTTATGGATACGAACTTAAAATCTGCGTACTTGGGTTCATTCTTTGGTTTACTCAAACCATTCGCTCTACTTGCGGGTGCTCTCAGTATCTCCATGTTGTTAATGCACGGTGCTACTTGGTTGCAGCTGAAAACCGATGGTGAATTACAAACGCGTGCAGAAAGGGTAGCTATGGCTTTAGGTATCGCTGCTACCCTAATTTTTGCTATCGCAGGTATTTGGGTCGCATACGGTGTAGACGGTTATGTGCTCACCTCGAATGTGGATACCAGTGCACCTTCCAATCCGTTACATAAAAGCGTTGTAAGCGAATCAGGTGCCTGGTTGCGAAATTACACCTTGTACCCCATGACGCTCATCGCACCTCTTGTGGGGTTGCTTGCACCTTTGGGTGTCGCCGCTTTATCCCGTTTGCATAAATCTGGTTGGGCTTTTTTATGCAGTGCACTAAGTATTGCTGGCATTATTTTAACTGCGGGTTTTTCCATGTTTCCATTTTTAATGCCCAGTAGTGTTATGCCTGAGGTGTCACTCACTGTATGGGATGCAACTTCCAGTCAATTTACGCTCAATATTATGTTTTGGGTGGCGATAATATTCGTGCCAGTAGTGTTGTCGTATACCGCCTGGAGTTTTTATGTTATGCGCGGAAAATTGAAAAAAGCACACATTCAGAAACACAGTTCATCATTGTATTAGGAAAAAACTATGTGGTACTTCACGTGGATACTTGGAGTTTTACTCGCGTGTTCCTTCGGAATTATTAACGCGATGTGGCTGGAAGCTAATGAGGATATGGATAGAGATATCACGGAAACTAAATAAGATGTATTTGCAAAAAACTTAAATATGACTCGAGAAAAAGGTCAGTTAATTACTCGATTCTGAATGAGCCGAATTTAGTCGGTGAAAAAATGCAATATCCATTGGGCATTCTATGATTTTCGAAAGCCAAGCAAAAACAAGCGACCCAGCTGGGTGGTTAAAACATCAGGAGTATGTGTTTGCGGCAAACGTTCGCAGATTGTGGCTTACCGGGCTCGCAAAATTCTGCGTTACTGCCGCAAGTTTCTATGTGTTGGCGTCAGTATTATCAAATATTATCGTAGAGGTATCTTTTCCGAATTTTCGAGACTTATTTTTTTTGGCGATCCTGTTTTCACTGGATTGGCTGTTGCAATACATCATAGATACAAGAAAAAATAATCTCGCAACATATGTTCAGGAAAGGTATCAAGGAATACTTTCTCAATACCTGCAACAGCGCAGTCTGGCAACTATCCGAGATTATTCTCCAGCAGTTTGGCAATCGATTTTTCTCCGGCGAATTCCGAGTTTACAAGCTTACTTCAGTGATTACTTGCCCCAGCAAAAATTAGCTGTGGTGATTCCACTGCTGGTGTTGATAGTGGTATTTCCTGTGAGCTGGCTAGCCGCCATCCTGTTGGCAGTCGCAGCGCCTTTGATTCCTTTGTTTATGTGGTTGGTTGGCAAAAGCGCTGCTACTCAGCAACAGAAAAATTTCATCGCGTTGGAACGTTTGAGCAGTATCTTTTTAGATCGCTTGAGCGCGAGGCAACTATTGCATGTTCACGACGCGGTTACCCGTCAGAAACATGTTTACAAAATTGCTGAACAGGGCGTTAAGACGCGAACTTTGGAGGTATTACGTCTTGCGTTCTTGTCCTCGTCGGTTTTGGATTTTTTTGCGACTCTAGGCCTTGCATTGGTTGCGGTATTTGTCGGTTTTAGTCTTTTGGGTGAAATTACTTTTGGTAGCTGGCAAACGGGACTCACCTTAAGCGGCGGATTATTTGTTTTGTTGTTAGCGCCATTATTCTTCAATGAATTGAAAACACTGGGGCATTACTATCACTTGCGGGCTGAGGCAATAGGTGCTGCGGATTTTATTGCAGATCTTGTTGATGAATCCCAGAGTTACAAAACTCCGTTAAGTGCGTTTTCCTTCTCGCAAATGTCTTTCCAGTTAGATGATGCTTCCGGTAACCGGTTGGTATATTCAAAATCATTAGACTTTAGATCCGGCGAAAAAATATTGCTCCAGGGGCAATCCGGTTCAGGTAAAACCACACTTTTAGAAGCTCTCTTGGGCATGCGTCCGCAGCAGAACAACCTGCAAACCGTGTTGCCCTGGTCTCAGGTAGCCTGGCTAAGTCAACAGGTAGCACTTACCACAGGCAGTGTGCGTGAGAATTTAACCTTGGGTAATGTTGTTAGTGATGAACACTTGGTGAAGCTCCTCGAAACTGTAGGGCTAGCAGAATGGTTACGGCATTTACCTGGTGGTTTGGATACGCTATTGGGTGATTATCCAGTGATGTCTGGTGGGCAGCAGCAGCGTTTGGCTATCGCGCGCTTGCTGTTGTTCAATAAGCCGATTGTATGTCTGGATGAACCCACAGCACATTTAAGTGAAAGCCAGGCGGCAAATATAACGAGGATTTTGCAGGCACATTTGCAGGATAAAACTGTTTTATGGGTTTCCCATGATTTGGCGCCCGGTGATTTTTTCACAACACGCTGGTTGATAAATCGCTCTACAGGCGAGTTGCATACGCTTATGGAGCAAAAGATATGCGCTTGATCGAATCGCACTTGTTGCTAATTGTGCTCTCAACTCTGGCGACCGGAACAGCGGCGTGCTTGCTGATGTTATCTGGTTGGTTTATCGCTGCAGCAGCCTTAGCGGGAGCGGCAGGAACTGCGCTTGTTTTTAATTACGCAGTACCTGCTACAGCGATAAGACTTTTAGCGGTAATACGCATTACTTCGGGCTATGCAAGTAACTATCTCGGTCATTCGCAATTGTTAAGCCGGTTAACGAAAATCCGCGTGGAATTGTTTGACAGCGTAATGGGCAGTGGTCGCACGCCTTTGCAAAGCAACGAACTTGATCGATTGGAACGACATAGTCTGGCTTTGGCTAACCATACACTCACAGTGGTAACCCCCTGGCTTGTGTTCACAATATTAATAATTGCCAACCTGGCTTTTTTTGCAGTTTATCTCCCCAGCCAGTGGTTTGGTTTGCTATTGTTTTTTGTCTTAATGTTGCTGTTCCTTTCTCTATTCAAACACCGATATACAGCAATCTTACAGGCTGAACATGAGAGTGAGGTACGCTACCGCAATCAGTTGCATACCGATTTTAAAACTGCCGCTTTGTGGAGTTTTCGGTATGGGGAGTCAGCAACAAAACATGTTCGAATAAACTGGACGCAGAAAACTATTGCTAGAAAAGATCTGGAACTGACTGCACGAAGGCAGTTGAGGTGGATCTCATCCATCGCTGTAATTGTATCTCTGTTATCGATGCCTCATTCGATTCTTGGTTCACCGCTGGCATTGATTCTGCCTTTGATGTTGCTGGCAATTCCTGATTGGTTCGGAAACCTGCTGCGTGCACAGAGCTCTGATGTGGCTGTACAGTTGGCCAAACGCGAACTGCAATTGAAAGAATCGCCAGTGCTGTCAAACAGTTCAGTATGCAGCCCCACAATTATCGATTTAACTGAGCCACAAGAAGTTCAGCTTCACAATTTTAGATGGCAGCGTGAGCCGCTAGAGGGCAGACCTGTAACCGCACATTTTAACAGAGACGAACTCACGGTAATCACTGGAGACTCCGGCTGTGGTAAATCCTCATTGCTTATGGCCATGGCTGGGTTGCTGGATTTTAAGGGTAATATGTTGGCGCATCAGAGTTGTGAACGCCCCCACTACTGTGAACAATCTCCCAAGCTACTTGCAGATACGCTGCGCAACAACCTTTTGATTGCTGATCCTGCTGCCAGTGATTCCCGTTTGCAAAATGCGCTGGAATTTGCAGAGTTATCGCATTTAATCCCTGCGTTGTCTGACTGGATGGGGGAGCAGGGGCGTATGCTCTCTGGCGGTGAACGCAAGCGCCTGGGTTTGGCTCGCGCCTGGCTAACCGGCAGCAGAGTATGGCTACTCGATGAACCATTTGAAGGCGTAGACAAACAGACAGCCGAGAATTTGGCAATCAAGATGCAAAACGCTGCGCGCGACCGAATTATTATTGTGGTATCGCATCGCCGTATTGCTAATTTGCAGCAATGTAGGTACATAGCGCTGGCGTAGAGCGCTGCACTCCACTGCAGAATAACGAACCGAGGGTAATTATTATGAGTGACAGATTTGAATCTATTAGAGATGGTATTCGTTCGCAGGCACGTGAACTGGCGCGAATGCAACCCGAAACCATGAACGCTTTTTACACTATGTCCAAAGCCGCCTTAAAAGACGGCGAGCTCAGCGAGAAAGTTAAAGAATTTATCGCTTTGGCTATTGGCATTGCCAAGCAATGCGAAGGATGTATCGCATTTCACGTTAAAAATTTAAAAGAGCTGGGAGCAAGTCGTGAAGAAATCGGAGAGGTTCTGGCGATGAGCGTCTATATGGGCGGTGGTCCGGGATTAATGCACGCAGCTGAAGCCTTAGCAGCATTTGATGCCTTGCAAGTCGAGCAGAGGAAGTTGGGATGAAAAAAACACAATCCTTAGGTAAGGGCGGGCACTGCTATTGTCCGAAGTGTCAAACGCTGACGGAGCATAACGCAGGTATTCCCTGTCAGCAAACCACTTGCCCGGTTTGCGGTGCGAAAATGTTACGCAAAGGTTCTCACCATTATGACTTATTAATGAAAAAACGTGGTGAGGCCAATTCAATAGAGTAAAACTAGTGCTCAAGTACCGCGCGAGTATTGCAGGAGTTATAAATAGGAACGTTAAAAAAATGTTGTCCTGCAGGCCAGGAGCCTGCATGCAGATTCCATTGTACAGCCGGCCAGTAAGGGCATAGATTGTGCGGTTTCGCTTTAAGCTTATTTTTTACAAAGGTATCTCGGTCTATTCCTGCCACATCAATATTTTTTCGTCTTTGTTCATCAAGGGTGCTTTGATACTCCAAGGCGCGATTATTCGATGGCCAATCTCTACCTACAAGCACATTCACGTCTCCCGGTCTTGCTAACAGCTTGGCAATTGAGGTAAATAATTGTTGTGGGTTTGAAAATAGTGAGTTCACATCGCCCGTCCCTCTGTCGGGGAGTAAAAGTGTATTTCCAGTAAAAATATAGTCACCAGTGCGAAAACATAATGCCGAAATGTTGTGGCCGGGTGTTTCGATAATTTCTATTGTGTTTGCGCCAAGTTTAATACGGTCGCTTTCTTCCAGCAGTGTATCGAAATACGGGTAGGGGTTTTTATGGCGCGCGTAAAGTGGCAATAATGGTTGGAGTGATGCGACGATTTCAGTAATTTTTGCACTGATCGCCAAATTTCCACCACAGCGATGACGCAGATAACCTGCAGCAGAAAAATAGCCTGTGTGTAATTGGCTTTCGAGAATCCAGCTTAAGTGTAGTTCCCTACTTTGCAGATATCGAATTATGTTTTCTGCATGTTTGTAGGTTATTTCGCCTGTTAATGGATTATATTCGGCGCTGCAATCAATCACGGCAGCTTCCTTTGTGCTCGGTTCGCTGAGCACGTAGCTGAACTGGCCGCTAAGCTGACTATAAAATGGTGCGATTAGGTAATCATCCGCGCACGGTAGCGCTGATATATGTGTATCCATTTGTGGTTTGCACAACTCATTATTCTGAGATTACCCAGCTGTTGCATGCACCGTGCCACCGAATACAAAGCGACCGTTTTTACAAGTATTTGAAAACTATAAAAAAATAACTAGGGAACGAAAATCCCACTTGACCTAGCGTTAATTGAGTGTCATTTTTGGCTATATTGTCAAATATGACATTCTTGCGATCCAAACCTCATGAATATCATCGCTTCTTCGAAAGATGCCAGCCAAACAGAACTTGCACATATATTGGAGGGCTTTGAATACCCAGCCATCTTGGTGAGTACTGAGTACGAAATCCTCGCCGTGAATACCCGCTATCAAGAGGCGTTTGGCGAATTGTGTTTCGATCGAGAGCCCCACTACTGCTACAAGGTCTCGCATGGTTACACAAAACCTTGTGATGAGGCGGGTGAAGATTGTCCCTTACATACGGTTCGTGAAACAGGCAAGAAACATAGAATATTACACATCCATCAAACTCGTAATGGTGCTGAGCACATCGAAATTGAAATGCTGCCGATTCAGAATCAACGCAGCGAAACTCGTTATTTTGTAGAGATAATGAAGCCTATTCCCTTGGCGAGTGGCACAAAGCAGCGACAGACCATGGTGGGCAGCAGTCGCGCTTTTTCAGCAATGTTAGATCGTATCAGCAAGGTGAGCAAATCCGATGCTTCAGTTTTGCTCCTTGGTGAAACGGGTACGGGCAAAGAGTTAGCTGCCAGAGCTATACACGAGTCCAGTTTGCGGCGAGATCAACCGCTGATAACCCTCGAGTGCTCGGGGTTGACCGATACGCTATTTGAAAGTGAGTTATTCGGCTATGTAAAGGGCGCATTTACTGGTGCAAATACCTTTAAAAAAGGGTTGGTTGAACTGGCACATGGTGGCACTTTATTTTTAGACGAAATCGCCGATGTTCCGCTTTCCATGCAGGTAAAGTTGTTACGATTGCTGGAAAACCGTACGTTTCGTGCTATCGGCAGCACCGAAGTAAAAACCAGTGATTTCAGGCTGATTTGTGCCACTCACAAAAATATTGCCGATCTGATTTCGCAAGATAAATTTCGTGCCGACCTGTTTCATCGTATTAATGTGTTTCCCATACGCCTGCCATCGCTTCAGGATCGTCTTGATGATGTGCCTCAGATTGCCAGTGCTTTATTGCAACAGATGGTGCCAGATCGAGAATTTGTGTTGACTGGGTCTGCACTGGCGATGATCTGCGAGCAGTCACTTGAGGGAAACATTCGTGAATTAAGGAATATACTTAATCGGGCTATTGTTCTCGCTGAAACAAATGTTATTGATCAGCGTGTTATAAAGGAATGCCTGGATGCCGATGTTGCACTTTCTGTGCAGCAATCCTTACGAACCCAGGCTATCGAAACCATCGGAGAATGGACGGATTTAAAAACCCTTGAACACGATTATCTGCTGGCTATGGCACGAGCTTACGAAGGAAATTTAACAGACATGGCTGAAATACTGGGTATCAGTGTCAGATCACTATATCGCAAATTAAAAGAGGCAAGATTGGGAGACGTTTCCTCAGGTAGGGGAGCTTGAGAAGTTAAACTTGCGAGAATGTAGTGTTAACAGGCCCTAGGTTAGGTGCACGACTGAAATTTTGGAAGTCACATCAGGTTTTACGTATGGGCCGAATGAGGAAGTAATTTATGCCCCAAGAACAATCAAATATTCAACTTTGTAATCTTACAGAAAAATTTTATGACCAGGTAAAGGGGCTAATGGATGCTGCCTACCCTGATCTTGGCGGCGCCTGGCCACTGCATACTATCACGCGCCTGATTAAGGAATTTCCCGAGGGGCAAATTGGCATTATTGATGGTGAAGAACTCATTGGGTTGGCATTAACTGTACAAGTAGACTACCAACGGTTTTCAAATCCCCATACGTATGAAGATATCGTAGATAGCAACGATGATGTAAAAAATGACCCCGAAGGCGACGCGCTGTATGGCTTGGATGTCGTTATTAAAGCATCGCACAGGGGCTTACGTTTGGGGCGTCGCTTATACGACGCCCGCAAAGAATTATGTCGTCAATATAATTTACGAGCGATATTGGCTGGTGGCCGTATACCCAATTATCACCAGCATGCCGAAATATTAACTCCCGCTCAATACATTGAGGAAGTCGCCAGACGCTCAATTTACGATCCTATATTAACCTTTCAACTGGCCAACGATTTCCAGGTAAAACGTTTATTGCGAAAATATTTACCGGAAGACGAAAAATCTGTGGGATATGCAACGCTTCTCGAATGGAACAACATCCTATTCGAGCCGGAGGAAACCGTACTCCACACGCGAAAACCGGTAGTGCGCGTAGGGGCGGTGCAATGGCAGATGCGTGCCATTGATTCATTTGATGAACTTATGGCTCAGGTGGAATTTTTTGTCGACACGGTGGCCGATTATCAAAGTGACTTTATCGTGTTTCCGGAATTTTTTAATGCCCCTTTAATGGGGCTGTCAGAACACTACCTACAATCCGATGCCGTTAAATATCTCGCTACCTATACCGAGAAACTGCGGGACGCCATGTCGCAACTGGCGATTGAATACAATGCCAACATTATTACAGGGTCCATGCCGCTTCAGGATGGGCCGCATATTTATAATGTTTCCTATCTCTGTCACCGTAGTGGTCAAATCAATGAGCAACGT